>CALMDO010000115.1 GCA_937862805.1 uncultured Bacteroidota bacterium | reverse complement strand
CCGGCGAAGCGGATCAGTTCTCCTTCCAGTCCGGCTAAGGGGCCGGCGATCACCCGTACGGGGGTTCCGGGCTCAAATCCCACGCGGATCACGTCAACCGGGACATTGGCGCCGGTGATCACCTTCAGCAGATCGATCTGTCGTTCGGGGATGGGGGCAGGTTTCCCCGAAAACCATACGTACCTGACAGCCCCCGGTGTGTTGAGCACATCGTAGTATTGTCGCATGGTGATCTTCACGAAACAATAGGAACGGATCAGGGGCATTTCCACCATCTTCTTCCGGTCGCTCCACTGCCGCAATCCTTTCTGCAACGGCACGTAGGCTTCAATTCCTGCCTCGGTCAGACGTTCTGCCAGCTTTTTCTCCTGGCGACTCTTCGTGTACACTGCATACCACAACGCATTCCCTGCCATCGTTTTCAGTTTCCAGCAAATTTACAGGAAAATTGCCGATCATCCCACCAACGTGATTAAAATCAGCGCTGCATCAGAGATTGGTAAGGTGACAATAAAACTCCGCCCGTGTGAAGTTTGTTATTACTTTTTAAAAGTTGTATCTTTGCTCCCTTTGTAAAACAGCGAACAATGAGTTTACGATCCAAGACCACTGAATTGAAACGTCGTATGCAGGAAGCTTTCCAGGGCGGCGGTGAGCAGGCGCTGGAGAAGCAGAAAGCCTCCGGAAAGATGACTGCCCGCGAACGCATCCTGGCACTGCTCGACCCCAATTCATTCCATGAATACGATTTGTTTGTCAAACACGCCGGACAGGATTTCGACATGGACAAGAAATACCTGCCGGGCGACGGTGTCATCACGGGTACCGGTTCCATCAATGCCTGGCCGGTGTGTATTTTTGCACAGGATTTCACGGTGGCCGGCGGATCGCTGGGTTACATGCACGCCAAGAAGATCGCCAAGATCATGGATCATGCCATGAAGATGAAAGTACCCCTGATCGGGATCAACGATTCGGGCGGGGCGCGAATCCAGGAAGGGGTCAACTCCCTGGCGGGTTATGGTGAAATCTTTTACCGCAACACCCAGGCTTCAGGGGTGATCCCGCAGATCTCGGTGATCCTGGGCCCCTGTGCCGGCGGAGCGGTTTATTCACCGGCGCTGACCGATTTTGTCTTCGTGGTGGATAAAATCTCGAAGATGTTCATCACCGGTCCGGAGGTGATCAAGACCGTCCTGGGTGAAGAGATCTCGATGGAAGACCTGGGCGGTGCGCGGGTTCATGCCGAGATCACGGGCAATGCCCATTTCTTTGCCGAAAGCGAACAGGAGTGTTTCGAACAGATCAAACGACTGGTCTCCTATATTCCCTGGAACAACGAAAAGAAGGCGGAAGTCTTCCCCAAAAAAGCTCCGAAATCAAGGCAGTACAAGCTCGACCACATCTTCCCCACCAACCCGATGCAACCTTACGACGTAAGGGATGTGATCCGTGCTATTGCCGACGACAGCGACTTCTTCGAAGTGCAGGAACTCTTTGCCGCCAACATCGTGGTGGGTTTCGGACGGCTTGATGGGATGACAGTAGGCTTCGTGGCCAACCAGCCGCTCGTGTTAGCCGGCGTTTTAGATTGCGACTCCAGCGACAAAGCTGCCCGTTTCATCCGTTTCTGTGATGCTTTCAACATCCCGTTGGTGACCATGGTCGATTTGCCGGGTTACCTGCCGGGGGTGGACCAGGAACATGCCGGGGTGATCCGTCATGGCGCAAAAGTCCTTTATGCTTACAGCGAAGCCACTGTGCCCAAGCTGACCATCATCCTCCGCAAGGCTTACGGCGGAGGTTATATCGCCATGTGCTCCAACCACCTGCGTGCCGACTTCGTCTTCGCCTGGCCCACAGCCGAGATCGCCGTAATGGGACCGGAAGGTGCTGCCAACATCATCTTCCGCAACGAGATCAAGGCGAGCGACAACCCCGAAGAGACCCGCAAACGCCTCATCGAAGAGTACCGGCAGAAGTTTGCCAACCCTTACGTCGCCGCAGCTTATGGTTACGTCGATGCCGTCATTGAACCCCATGAAACCCGCAACTACCTGACCCACTCCCTCACCCTCGCCCTCAGCAAACGCGAAGTCCCACCCATTAAGAAACATGGAATACCGCCTTTTTAACTGATGATTATTTAGATACGGTTCAAACCTTCCAGGTTTTTGCTAATGAACATATTTACAAAAAGATAACAAAAATTATATTTATTGAATTCAAACCTGAAAGGTTTTTCGTTTGGGACCTGAAACCTGAAACTTTCAAACCTTCCAGGTTTTTGCTAATGAACATATTTAC
>CALMDO010000114.1 GCA_937862805.1 uncultured Bacteroidota bacterium | reverse complement strand
CAATTGAAAAAGGAGACACAACCGCACTCAAGGCATCGCCGGGTTTCTCCGGCAGCGGTTTCAGCACCGGGATAGCCCAGTTCGACCTCTCTGAAGTTGATCCTCCCGGAGGGAGGCAAAGTGGGCATTTCGTTCCGAAGGTAAGATTCAAATCGTCCCTGGTAATCCTCTTTATTCTGAACTGTAAAGTTATCTTTTCGACTGGTAAAAGGTTTTTCAACTGAATGAACGGGCAATCCGGTCAAAAACTGATGGGCCGAGCGGGCTGCAATTTTTGCCTGTGCAATGGCTTCAATGATCGTTGCCGGGCCGGTTACGCCATCACCCGCAGCAAATATGGAGGAAATACCGGTTTGCAGGGTAGCCGGATCAGCATCGATGTTGCCCCATTTGTTGAGTTGAAGCTCCCCTTCAGGAGCATGTCTGTTGATATCATCCAGGAAACCTGCTTCGGTTTTTTGCCCGATGGCAGCCAGAATATAATCGACCTTCAGATCGAAATCCGACCCTTCGACAGGTATGGGACGCCGGCGTCCGGAGGCATCCGGTTCTCCCAGTTCCATCCTCAGACAAGTAACTGATTGAACAACACCCTCTTCATTTTTATTGATTTTTTTCGGCAAGGTCAGGAAAAGATACTCTACCCCTTCGAGTTTCGATTCGTGAATCTCAATGGGATTGGCCGGCATCTCTTTTTCGGTACGGCGATAGATGACATACACTTTATCAGCCCGGCACCGGATGGCAGTACGGCAACAATCCATGGCGGTGTTTCCTCCGCCGACAACGGCTACCGTTTTCCCTCTGAAATCGTGTTTCTGCCCTGTAATTTCCATGTTTTTCAAAAAATCGATCCCCGAGAAAACATTGCCCGCATCGTCGCCCTCGCAACCCACCCCTGTTCCTTTCTGGGAGCCGATGGTAAGTATCATCGCGTCATACCGATTTTTAAGCTCAGCGTAGGAAAGATCTTCCCCGAGGCGTTTGTTATAAAAGATTTGTACCCCGAGATCGGTGATGTTCTTTACTTCGCGGTCGAGGATATCATTGGGGAGCCGGTATTCGGGAATACCATAACGAAGCCATCCGCCCGGTTTCGGCGCTGCCTCGAAAATATCTGCCTGATGGCCTTCCACTGCAAGGAAATATCCGGCTGAAAGTCCTCCGGGACCGGCGCCAATCACGGCGATTTTTTTTCCGGTCGGGGGTTTTACTTCGGGTTTGAAGGGGTGAGTTGACGCCAAATCCTGGTCGGCTGCAAACCGTTTAAGGTAATCGATGCCGACAGGGGCCCCTTCGTCAAGGAGGTTTCTGCGACAAGCCGCTTCACAAGGGCGTACGCAAACCCTGCCACAGATGGCAGGCAAAGGGTTGACTTCCTTGATCAGGGCGATGGCTTCACTGTAAAGCCCTTTTTCGATGAGCGAAATATATCCCTGGACATCCACTCCTGCCGGACAGGTTTGTTTGCAGGGGCCGATGCAATCAGCATAGTGGTTGCTCAATATCAGTTCCAGCGCTGTCTTACGGGATTTGCGGATGTTTTCGTTGTCGGTGATGATCTTCATCCCCTCGGTGAGGCGTGTAGAACAGGAAGGTTGATGTCCGCGCATTCCTTCCACTTCGACGACACAAAGGTAGCAGGCAGTGAAGGGCTCCAGCCGGTCATCATGGCAGAGGGTGGGAATTTCAACGCCGTGCCTCCGCGCCAGTTCCAGAATGGTTTCACCCGGGTATCCTTTTACAATATTTCCGTTAAGTACGATATTCAGCCTATTTTCAACCATTGAATCAGAGAATTAAGAGATAGTAATAGCATCGAATTTACATTTGGAAAAACATACACCGCACCGGGTACACAGTTCCTGATGGATCAGGTGAGGTTGTTTTCGTTCGCCGGTAATGGCTTGCACAGGACAGTTTTTCAGACAAACCATACAGCCGGTACATTTTTCCTGGTTCACCTGGTAGGTTAGCAAAGGGCGACAAACGCGGGCCGGACATTTTTTATGATGGATATGGGCTTCATATTCATCACGGAAATACCGGATGGTGGTCAGCACCGGGTTAGGAGCAGTCTGACCCAATCCGCAAAGAGAATTATCCTTTATCTGATAAGCGAGTTCTTCCAGTTTTTCAATATCGCCGGACACACCTTCTCCCCGTGTGATGCGTTCAAGGATCTCCAGCATCCTTTTGGTTCCCATCCTGCAGAAGGTACATTTACCGCAGCTCTCCTTGCGGGTGAAATCGAGGAAGAACCTTGCCATATCGACCATACAGGTGGTTTCATCCATCACCACCATCCCGCCCGAACCCATGATGGCGCCTGTAGCGTTAACGGAATCATAATCGACGATCGTGTCGGAAAGAAATGCGGGGATACAACCACCCGATGGGCCGCCCATTTGAACAGCTTTAAATTTTTTATCATTTTTGATCCCACCGCCCAGTTTGAAGATCACGTCGCGGATGGTCATTCCCATCGGTACTTCCACGAGTCCCGAATGACGCACTTTACCGGCCAGGGCGAAGACTTTGGTGCCCTTGCTTTTTTCGGTTCCGTAACGGGCAAAAGCTTCGGCGCCGTTCAGGATGATCCACGGGATGTTGGCAAAAGTTTCCACATTGTTAATGTTGGTAGGCCGCTTCCAGAGACCCGAAACTGCCGGGAAAGGGGGACGTTTCCGGGGCATACCCCGTTCACCTTCAACCGAAGCGATCAAAGCTGTCTCTTCCCCGCAGACAAAAGCGCCGGCTCCCTCTTTGAT
>CALMDO010000113.1 GCA_937862805.1 uncultured Bacteroidota bacterium | reverse complement strand
GCATGAAGATCAAAGACGCACGATCCCTTCCTGCCATCGCCCAGGAGGACCTTCGCAGGAAGGCAGTCAAGGCAGTTCAGGAAGGGAAGACACAGGTTGAAGTTGCCGCACTGTTCGGTGTAACGCGGCAGGCGGTCGGCAGATGGGTCACGTCTTATCGGGAAGGAGGAAGCCGCCGACTCAAGTCTCGCCGTCAGGGGAGGCCGCCGGGGCGATCGTTGGAGCCTTGGCAGGCCGCCCAGACCGTTCGGGCCATCACCGACCGTCACCCGGACCAATTGAAGCTGCCCTTTTACCTTTGGACACGGGAAGCCGTTGTTCAGTTCATTCATGAGCGCTACGGCATCCTTCTGTCGGTATGGACGGTGGGCCGCTACCTGAGGGATTGGGGGTTTACGCCTCAGAAACCATTGCGTCGGGCCTTTGAACAGGACCCGGAAGCGGTTCGCCGCTGGTTGGAGGAGGACTATCCCGCCATTCGGGCGCAGGCCAGGAGGGAAAAGGCTCAGATTTACTGGGGGGACGAGATGGGGATGCGGTCGGACCATCAAACCGGCACCACTTATGGCCGCAAGGGGGAGACCCCCGTGATTCCAGGGACGGGGCAGCGGTTTCGCTGCAACATGATTTCGGCGATTCACAACCGGGGGAAACTCTATTTCATGGTGTATCGAAAGGGATTTACGGCCAGGGTGTTTACCGCGTTTCTCCGGCGATTGGTGCGGCAGGTTGACGGGCCTCTGTTTCTGATCGTGGATGGGCATCCGGTCCATCGCGCGAAGGAAACGAAGCGTTGGGTGGCAAAGCAAAACCAACGGGTTCGCCTGTTTTATCTTCCCGGCTACAGTCCGGAGCTGAACCCTGATGAATTGCTGAATCAGGACGTCAAATCCAACGCGGTGGGCCGCAACCGCCCGCGCAACCAAAGCGAGATGATGCGTACCATCCGAGGCTTTCTTCACAGCCGGCAGAAATGCCCAAAACAGGTTGAAAAATACTTTCAGGAAAAGCATGTGCAATATGCCGCTCTCTGATCAATGTGGAACCTATTTTCCGCTCCCGGTAGTAA
>CALMDO010000112.1 GCA_937862805.1 uncultured Bacteroidota bacterium | reverse complement strand
CCTTTGCCGTTGATGGCAGGACCAGCGTCACAGCCGGCCGGGCGGCCTCCGTTGGTGTTGCAACGGATACCGATCCAGAGTTCCTGTGAAGGATCAAGGATAACCGGGGTGGTCAGGATGACTTCATTCCAGGTTTGGATGGTCACCGAGGGGATCAGTTGGTCAACGACCAGTTGGCCGGGTGCGGTGGCATTGCCGCCAACCCATACCCTTACTGAATATTGGCAATCCTGGTACATGGGGAAGAATTTCACTTTGGTGAGGGATCCTTCGATCAGTTCCAGTTGGTAAAAATCAGCCGGTGTAAAACGTTGGGCGATATCAAAATCAGCGACATTGTTAGTGCCGATTGCATCTTCCTGTTCACCGGAATAGGTGATCCACCGGCTTTCACCGCTAACTGGAGGTCGCTCCCATCCGAGGGTGACCCTGCTCTGGCCTGAATGGCTCCCGGTCAGATTCTGCGGGGCAGGGCAATCGGGCTGGGTCACTTCCACCATCAGGGTATTCGAATAATCGGAGGTACAACCATTGCTGTACAATGCTTTGACATTGTATTCGTAGGTTCCGTTGGCAAGATTGTTATCCGCATAGGATAATCCGGTGAGCAGTGAGGGATTCAGAAGGATGTCATTGCGGAACAGGTTGTAGCCCAGCAAAGCCCTTGGTTCTTCATACCCGCTGCGTCCATCCGCCACAGCCGAGAGGGTTCCCCTAAAGGAAGCCCGTTGGCCTTCGGGTAATGAGCCCAGCGTAGCGATCTCTTTACCACCAACCGTTTCGACCAACCCGCGTACATTCCAGTTGTAGTCGAGTGAAGGAGCAACTTCCAGAAGGGTCTGCCAACCGTTCCCGGCCAGGTTGATCATGTTTCCCTTGCCATTGATGGCCGGTCCGACATCGCATCCTGCAGGGTGGCCGGTGGTAGTGTTGTTGCGAATACCGATCCACAGCTCTTTGGAAGCATCGATCAGTACGGGGGTGTTGAGGAACACTTCATTCCATTGTGCGATGGCAGGATTGGCAACCACCTGATCAACCACAAGGTTTTCCGGTGCACTGATGTTACCACCGGTCCACACACGGATGGAATAGGTACACTCCGGCTGGTTGGGGAAGAAAACGACACGGGTGAGGAATTTGCCATCTTGACCAGTCAGGTCTTCGGGCGTAAAGCGCTGGGCAATGTCGAAATCGACCGGTCCGCCGGTCCCGATGTTGTTACCATGCTGCACATCCCAATGCATCCAGGTTCCATTGCCTCCTGAAACGGGGGCTTCCCAGGTAAGCTGCACGTTGTTGTAATACTGTTCGGCAGCCAGGTTTTCCGGAGCTTCGCAGGTCAGCGGGGGAAGGGTCACCGTTTCTGAATGGTTACCTGAAAGGGTCACGGATCCCAGAACCCGGTTGTATTCCGGATGGGTCACCGCATAGGACCAGGTGCCGGGAACAGAGAGGAAGGTGACGGAGCCGGAGGCTGTGGTTACCTGGTTTTCACCGCGATAAACAATGGTAGCTCCGGCGATGGGTTGCTGGTTTCCATCCTGGATTTGGAAAGTCATGTCGTATAAATGGTTGAGTACAACATTCACTTCCAGAGCAGTGGTACCAACCGCAAGGTCATTGCAGACCGAGTCAAAGCCCTCTTTGACAACCCGGTACTGGTAATTGCCCGGATTCAAAGCGAAAGCCGCCGTTCCGTTGACAGTAAGCGCATTAAAGATCTCCTGACTGTTATACAGGATCTTCACGTTGGCGGCTTCAACCGGTGCGCCGAGATCATCATTCACATGGAACGTTACAGGAACTCCGACAGGAATTTCAAAAGGCACTTCGATCATTTCCGATTCACCGGTATAAAAATGGCCTTTAACTCCGGCTGTATAACTCCCGGGCTCCAGACCGGTAAAGATATATTCCGGTGTTGAAAGACCTGATGCTACTTCCTGATTATCAAGGTAAACCGAGAATCCATTCGCAGGTACTGCCCCGTCAGTTTCGACGCCCAGGGTAAGATCGTCGATCAGGAGGGCGAACCCGGTGTGGTTGTGACGGATGGCAATATATTTGGCTTCAGCAGGAATCTGGTAGGAATAGAAGGTCCAGTAAGTGAGGGTGGATTCATTTCCTGTTATGAAGGTAAAATCAGAAGGATTGTCACCGGTGGTGCTGAATCCGATCCGGAATGTCTCCAATCCGTAATTTTCCGTGATCGATTTGGCATAGAACGACAAGGTAAAGGGCAGGGTATGATTTTGCAGCGGACTGATAAGCCAGTTGCTGGTGGTCGATTCAGCAGAACCGAAGGCTGCAAAGTACTGGGCCCCGGAATAGGCTCCCCAATATTCAACCGATAACGGCGGGGTGGTCATCTCCCGGTTAAAGGTCATGAAAGAGGCCGGTTCGCCGGAATGGGGGAAGGTTACTCCCGCGGGATAGACGGTGGGTTCACCATCCTGGTCGACCACTTTCCAATCTCCGATATCATTGATCAGGAAGGGCTCATAGCTTTCCACATCCTCGAAGACAGGTGCCTGATCCCAAACAAACCTGGCTGTCATCGGAGGTTGCCCTTCGGTGATCACTTCCGGATCATAGGGATCGAAGATCCTTTCATTCAGTGATACGGTCTTCTCAATCGTGATCTCGGGTACATCAAAATCGATGTCGTTTTCTGTGTAATTATCAAAACCAACATGCGTAATATCGAGAGTATAGAATCCTTTCATCACATTGGGGACGTCGACACTGCCATCACTTCCCACCAAGGCATGGAAAATATAATTGACATTGCCATTTTGGTTGGTCAGCGTTACCATGGCTCCTTCAGAGATGCCGGGTACGCCTGTATTGGTATTGACGATAAGATGAACCGTAAGCCGCATGTCTTTTTCCAAAATATTGGATTCCGACATCTTCGATTTGACCCCGTTTGTATATTCTGCTTCCACACCGAACTTATACAGTCCATAGCTTTGATCGCTCCATGTATCGTCGATGAAGGCTGTGTCGTAAACCGGGTTGATGTTCAACTGCGTATAAGTAGGATCAGTGGCCAGCTTGCGGTAAACATTGTAATGGAGGAAAGAACGGTCAGGTTGAGCAGGGGCGGCCGGGAGTTTCATTTCCGGGTTGCCTGCTGCCATCCTTTCGACGGGTTGACAAGTCAATAATGATTCACCTTCGGGAAGTGATACAACATGGGATTGCACCAGGGGCATGCCTTTGCTTTCAATCGGGCCGAAAGTCAGACCGGCAGCACGCACGAAGATGTTAGCACGCAACGGTGGTGAAGTACCGTTTTCAAGCGGTGTATAGGCTCCCAGACCGTTGCCCCATTGACTGCGGGCTTCCCATACGTAGGGTTCTCCTTCGCCGTCATCATAAGCCAGGATAACGGTATTATCGTATCCTGAAATGCCAGCGAAGAAACCGTTGGGGGCGCTTACACTTTGTGATAGGTGACATGTGTTCCATCCTATTTGGTTGGGAACATTCTCTTCGACATGGAGTACATCGTCGGGATTGGGTGATCCGTCTTCATTCAGTCCAAGCAGGGTGATCATTATCTGTGTGGAGTTTGTATAACCCGAAGGATAGACGTACCAGGAGACATCCGACACTTTGGCATCATATTTCCAGGTTGTTCCCGTAACAATGGTGGGTGATCCGGGGGTTATGAGGATTCCCATCACCTCTCCGTCATCGCGGCGCCACTCAATGGGATATTGTGCTCCTGCTGCATACCAGGTGACCAGCGCATTGCCCTCCTGTTCTACTGCCCGGACAAGGTTGGGTGCCGGGGCATTTTCGAGCAAAGTAATGGTATCCATCACGTAATCGGTTCCGGGTACTGCAACCGGTTGAAGCCAGGTCTGGTAGCCTCCGTAGTAGACTTCCATCTGATAGGTAGTTGATCCCCAGATGGATGGAAATATAAAGTTTCCTTCCTCGTTGGTGGTGGTCTCATAATTATCCATGCCCGTGATCTTCACCATCGCGTTGGCAACCGGCATTTCGGTATCGCTGGTACGGACATGGCCCGAGAGGGCGATGTGCGGTCTGGTAACCAGGTAAGCGTTTCCAAGGTTCAGGTAACCACCGGGTTCCACGGTAATATCCGAATAGATATAATCGCTGTAACCATACTTTGAGATCGTGACTGTCATGCCTGTACCGGCCAAGAGGTAAGGTGCTGAATAATCGCCTTCGATGTTGGTGTAGAGTGTTGCTGTGACTTCCGGATAGGCAGGGTTGAAAATTTCAACCCGTGCGCTGTCAACCGGCTGGCTGTTGTCCTGGTAAAGGACTTTCCCGGTCAGATTGCCCAGACCGCTGCCCGTTTCGAACAAGAGGCTTGTGAGCGGGTAGTTGGCCACAGGAGCCATGTGGGTCATATCGTTCGGATCGATGGTTGTAAACCAGCTGTCGTAAGCGTTGCGGTTAGGCCCATACTCCATGTACTCATAGGCGAAGAGAGAGTTGTCGTTGATATAGGGTTGGCCGCCGTCATAATAATAGACCATGGCGACCAGGTTGCCGCTTCCGGTATAAACAAAAGGATGGGTCAGTTGGATATTGATCTTTCCGATACCTTCGGTGAAATCAAGTTTTCCGTCAAAAACCAGGGTCAGTTTCGAGGCTGGTATGGCACCGGCATCAAAATTATCCAGGTCGGTTTGGGCCATCCAGACTTTAACTTTCCTTTGAGGGATGCTGTTGGCAAAACTGGTGTAGTAGGTCAGTCTTTCGACAATTCCGCCGGTATTGAGTTCATTGTCGTAATAGAGGCATTCACTCAGGCTTCCCCCGCGCGAATCGCCAAAGTCGATGGGATAAAGATGGTAATATTCTGTTTGATTGGTAACAGGAAATGTTCCAATGTTACGAAGAACTTTCGAGGCGCCGATGACTTCGGTTTCGAGGAGGTCGCTGATGTTATTGGTCTGATCCTCGTCTTCAGCATAAACAATTTTCTCGTACAGGTTATAAACTCCGGTCTCTGGTATGGTGACGGGAACTGTAAAGGTGATGGTTTCCCCCGGGTCAATGGTGTCTCCCGGAACGGAACCAAATACCGTTTCAACGCCGTTAACAAAAGCACAGACATCAACGGTATAGTCTGCGGGGTTCACGGTCAGGCGGCCATAGTTGCCCACTTCCGCGCTGAAATTGATCGGGGTGTTTTGATAAATCACCGGAAGGCCTGTGAAAGAGAGGGCCATAAGGTCGCGTTGGTGTCCATCGACAACGGATCCCAGAACATCATCCAACACACCAGGCCAGCACCAAAGTGAATTGAACTGGAAGGCAATGTAGAACCTGTCGCCGTTGATCAATCCAAACTGGCTCATGTCATAGATCTTTTGTTCGTAGGTGGTCGGAGGATCGGTGATTACATCAATAGGGGTAAAATCAGTGACATCGGTTCCGGTTGTCGAGAGACAGATTCTCCAGGTTTGTCCGGCCTGATCGGCCACACGTTTGATCCAGAAACTAAAAACATCTCCGTCCTGGTAAATCATCTTAGGGGTGATCAGCCAATCATCATAACCGGTTTGACCGGGAGATCCGGCATAAACATCCAGTGAAGCGGCTGCAATCCCGGTATGGGGGGCTGTCTGGCCGGTGGGTACAAAGCCGGTATTTCTCAACCAACCTTTGCCGTCGTGGTTGTTGTCGATCACTTTCCAACCCAGCGGTGGGAAGAGTTCTCCTTCATATCCCTCGCGAAGTACACCGAACCTGAGCCCCACGCCGGTCAATTGAACGATCCTGCTTCCGGGAATGGCTTCATCCATCAGGAAAGTCAACGATCCCGATTCTGTTCCCGGATCAGTAGGCATGAACTGTACTTCGAAAATGTGTTTTTGACCCATTTCCAGTGAAATCGGGAAGGTCGTGTCCAACAGGGTGTAGTGGGAATTGGAAATGTCGGCGCCTGTCAGTTCAAGGGTTCCTCCGCCAATATTCATCACTTCCACATTCATGATTTTACCTAAGGATGCCTCGACTTGTCCGAAATCGAGGGATACCGGTGTGGTCCTGACTGCCGGGGTAGAAGGCATCTCTCCGAACCATAGTTTGAGGTTAGCCCGGTTGGGATATTGGTTTCCGGCGGGGAGGCTGTTCGGATCATAAGGGGTCTGGTCATTTTGGGCCCCTATACAAAGGTTCTGAGGTAAGGTATTGACGGTACTGTAAAACTGATCATCGGAGGAGGAATACCCTTGTTTCTTTTCGATCACTGTGACAATGAGGTTATCGGTATTATTGTAAAAGAAACCGTCGATCGGGATAAGCGACCATTCTTCTCCTGTATGCACCACGTAGGGCCCGTCATATACTTTAGTCATCCCTGATAACGAGACGGAGGTGGTGAGTTCGTTCAATGAGGTATGGCCAAGCCATACTTCGATGGTAAAATCGACATTTGGACTTGTTCCTGCGTATTGGTAGGCGATCTGGAAAATTTGTTTGTTCACTACATTGATCTCCGGTTGAAGGTAAAGGGTTTGGGAGAAAGAGTATCCGAACCACCCGTTGATAGGGGTAGGTGCCATCAACACTTCGGTTCCTGTTCCGATCACCACGTCAGCCTGGCCGGCCGGCATTACCGTGACCTGGAAATCCGGAGTTCTGTCGTTATCGGGATTCAGGTCGCCGATCAACGAAACAACACCGTAGAGGTGGGTCAGTCCGGCTATCTGCGGGGTCCAGGGAATAGTGAAAGAGCGGGATTCTCCGGGACCGATGTTCACGCCGTTGGCTGTCCCGATCAAGACGTTGTTTGCATCATACAACGCTACGGTGTAGTCGGCGCCGGCTTCGGCATTGGCTCCAACGTTGGCCACCGTTACGGTATAATCAGTTGGATTGCCTAATTCCGGGTTGGGGCCTGAAACCGAGACACCCATCAGATCATGTTGTAACGGCGGGAGGCAATCTAAGGTTGCCACCCAACCTTGTCCCTGCACCGAACCATCGGAGGTAAAACGGAAAGTTATGGCACCGGAGCCATTGCTGCTCGATGCAACCACATCGGGAGGCAAAGTAGTACCGCTGTAATTGCCAATGAGAGGCTCACTGATTGTGGTCCCATCATAGATTTTCAGAAAGTCATAATTGTTTTCTGTATCAAACAAGGTAAAATGAACCATCAATTTGCCTCCGGGAGTAGAAGGCATGATGGTAAGGGTGAGATCTTCAGAGGGTTGATAAGGGTTATCGGGTCCGCCGGTATCATAAAAGAGCCCGCTGCAGGATGAGAGGGTTCCGTTCTGCATGATGATCAATCCTCCCAGGTTGACGACGGTTTTAGTCCTGGAATCGTTGTCGGGATTCTCATCATCCGGAACACTTACGGTTGCCGCGATCTCATAGCTTTGAACGGCCGAGAGGTCAGCTGTTTGAGCAAAGGTATATTCCATTTGTTCGCCGGCTGCAAGGGGGCCGGGGATGATTTCATTCACCAGCCCGCTACCGTTGACTGTATAGCTCACCGGTATATTGGAATGGGGATTCAGTCCGACGTTGGCCACTTGTACTTTAACGATTTCCGAATTGGTCAGGTTCGGGCCTGTTTCGGGTTTATGGATGGCCAGCATGGAAAAGTCATTGGCCACAGACCCGTTCCAGCTGATCTTGCAATAACCGCCGGCTCCGTTACCGACTGCACCGCTGGCTCCGTTACCTCCGCCGCCGCCTCCGCCATAATTAGTACCGCTGGCAGCAGGGTTGGTGTTGTTGCATCCTGCATCGTAGAAACCGGCTCCTTTACCGCCGTTTCCCGCCGGCCAACCACCTCCGTTACCACCGGTGCCACCAGGCGTATTGCAGTTGCCTGAAAAGACAATGGTGTTGCCTCCGTTGGCTCCGTCAGAAAGCGGGCCACCGGCTCCTGCTCCGCCGCCGCCGAAAAACGTCCAGTAACCGCCACCACCGGTTCCGCCGGTCCGGTTCACAATGGTGCCACCGGTACCGGTTCCGCCGGCTCCGCCACCTCCCACTTCGGGATTGTTGACGTACGAACCGTTGGCTCCACCGCTGGCGGAAATCAAAGAACCCACACCGGTAGTCCCGGCAACAGCGCCACCACCACCGGTTCCGACTGTAACAGCAAGGGTTGTCTGAGGTGTGACAAAATAGGAGCCTTTGGCGTAACCGCCACCGCCACCACCGCCACCACCATTGCCCCAGCCGTTACCTCCGGCTCCGACGACTTCAATGGTGACTTCCGAAACACCCATGGGAACAGTGAACTCGCCCGATGAAGTGAAAACGAGCGAATCAACGCTCGCAGCCGCGTATGTTCCGGTAACATATACCATTGAAAGCATCACGGCAAGAATCAGGTACAACTTCTTCATATTTGTATAGGTTTAAGATAATTTAGAACGGAAAAACGGACCGTAAAAAAGCATCCTCAAAAGTATTCAGTCCATCTTTACCGGAGCATCCGTACCAGTACGTAAAAATGTTAAATTTCGGGGAAGAACAATTTGGAAGTGCCTCAGTTCAGGTCAGTAACTGGTTCTCAATGGCGTACTTGATCAGCCCGACAAGCGTCTTCTGCCGGGTCTTTATAAAAAGGTTTTTTCGATGGGTCTCAACCGTTCGTTCGCTGATGAAAAGTTGCCGGGCTATCTCTTGGTTGGTGAACTCTTTGGCGATGAGATTAAGGATCTGCTGTTCCCTGAACGAGAGGTTGATAACCTTCGATTTTACCGGCGGGACCACCTCATCGGCCGGTAACGCCCTTTCGTTGACCACTTTCCTGATGTCGTCGCTCAGGTAAAAACCCCCTTCCGCTACCTTTTTGATTGCTTCCAGCAGCTCTTCCAGGTTGATATTTTTCAGGATGTAACCCGACGCACCCGCATCGATCATCCTCGAAATATACATCGGATCATCGTACATGCTCAGAGCAATCACGCGGGTATCAGGGTAAAGCCTGCGGATCTCCTGTGCCAGTTCTATGCCCGACATCTCCGGCATGTTGATATCCACCAGCGCCAAGTCAAACACTTTGTTCCTGAACTTCTCCAGGGCTTCCCGTCCGCTTCCTGCAACCTGGATATCAGTGCAGAATTCAATATCGGTCAGCAGGGCTTTGATGCCATCCCGCGATAACTGATGATCATCCACTATGATCAGGCTGAGCGTTCTTTTATTCTTGTCCATTTTCCTGCTTCCGGGGTAAGACAACAAGAATGGTGATGATGGTACCACGACCAGGCACAGAATCGATCAAAACCTGTCCTCCCAGGTTTTCAACCCGGGAATAAATATTGTTGATCCCTATTCCGCCGGATTGTTTCGCGACCTCAACATCAAATCCCTTCCCGTTATCCTCTATCATGATGGTGATATCCTTGCCGGTACGAATCATCTGGCAATTGATCTCAGTGGCTTCTGCGTGGCGAATGATGTTGCTGAAAATTTCCTGGACAACACGATACAAAGTGGTCTCCATGAAATGGTCCAACCGGCTGTCAAAACCAATCTCTTCAAAATGGACCACCCAATGGTTGGCATTGGCCATCTTGTCAAGCATTTCCTTAACCCCCGCGATCAATCCCCTTTCCTTGAGAAAAAAGGGAGTCAGGTTGTGCGAAATATTTCGTAATTCATCAAAAGCCGTATTCAGCAATTGAATGCTGTTATTGACGATTTCAGACTGCCTGGAGGTAAGGGTAGGGTCTTTCAGCTTAAGACTTGAGACTGTGAGTTTTGCCAGCAAAAGGATCTGGCTGAGGCTCTCGTGAAGGTCCTCCCCGATCCGTTTTCTTTCGCGGTTCTCTGCTTCAAGAACCTCCCTGGCCCTTTGCTCCCTGATGCCATGCATCTCTGTTTCCAGTTTGAGGGATTGCTTGTTCAGGTGATATTTATAAAGGATATAGGCTAAAATGACCGAAAACACGGCGATGATGATGACGATGGAGATCAGAAGGTTTTTCCGGCCGATGATCAGTTTTTGCTTTTCGATCTGGATCCCCTGTATTTGCTTTTGGCGGTTCAGTTCAGCAATCCGGAAGGCATTTTGCTCCGTTTCATGCTGCAGTTGCATGTTGTATATCTGACTGATTTTCTGATTATCCAGAATTTCTTCGTTGATCTTGATCGATTGGCGATAGAATGAAAGAGCTTTCCGGTAATCACCTTTTTTTTCATAGATGTCAGAGATGTTACTACAGGCACGTACCATGTACTTTTTGTACATTACTATTTTGGCATATTGCAGCCCTTTTTCAGCCAGTACCAATGCTTTATTCAAATCACCTGTCGCGATATAACACTCTGATTGTCTTTCATAGACCGAAGCCAGCTCGATGGGGTTTTTCAGTTTCAGGTTGTAAGTCTCTGCCACCTGAAGATATTTCATGGCATTGGCATAATCTTTCCGAAACAGAAAGATAATCCCCTTTTCTTTGAAGATTTTCGCTTCATTGAATTGGTCGTTCGATTTTTTGATCCACACCTGGGCGCTGTCGAGATACTTCATTGCTTTTTCGGTCTCTCCCATCCGGGTGTTGGCAAAAGCAATGTTCAGTAAGGTGGGCCCGATCAGGGATGAATTACCGACTTTTCTCCCGATCTCAAGGGCTTTGTTGTACCAGGCCAGGGCTTTTGAGTATTCCCTTAGTTCAAAATAGATCAACCCCATATTGTTGTAAGCTGATCCGGTGGAAGTGGAATCCCCGAACTGAAAATAATAATCAAGCGACAGGTGAAAATTGTTCAGTGCCTCCGAATAATTGCACAGGCGGTAGTTAATAAAACCGATATTGTTCAGGATTGAGGCGATATGGGAGGTATCACGCAACCGGTAGGCCAGGTTGATCGACCTGTTGAAATTAACGAAAGCACTGTCGTACTGATTTTTGTTGTTGTAAATGATCCCGAAGAGGTTGTAAGCCAGAACCTGTTCGTTGACCAGGTTATTCTGACAGGCCTCGTTCCTGGCAATCATTGCAAAACTTAAAGCCAGGTCAGGGTCTGAATGCATATAATACCGGCAGAGGTCGAGACTGATCTCAATAAAATGCTTACCCTCAGCATGTTTAAGTTCTCCTTTGAGGCTGTCGGGATAAAGGGAATCCTGACCTGCAAGGTCATTTAAAGAAATCAGTAAAAAAAGGAGAACAAGGATAAGGGGCCTCCGGTTCGGTTTCAGGAACACGCGAACTTTTTATTTACCGGTACCTTTTAGCAAGCCGTTTTTGGCCCAGTCTGCATAGATCTGTGCTGCAATCTGGTACGAAGTCTGGTCAATATATTGCGGATCATCGACAGAAATGCTGGCCTGCCATAATAAGCCATTATCCGAGTTGGAATACAGGTTGGCTTCCAGGTTAATGACAGAACTTGTTACCCAGTATCCGCCGGTAGTTACAACATTGGCTCCTGCTCCGTAAAGAGGGTAACCCCAATTGTAATAGTTGTAATAATTGTAATAGTAATCAGGGTAAACGGTGGTCGTGGGAGGAATGTAACTTTGTGATTTGTCTGTTCCTTTATAGGTAACCACGAGGATGCCGTCGACTCCCAGACTGTCGAATTTTTTTTCAAGGCTCTCCAGCCCTTGTTTTTTCCCCGGAGGAAGGAAGCTGAGTGATTCCAGGGCTTTAAATCCCTTGCTGTTAAAATAGCTGGCGGCATATTGTTCGAAAGGTTTCTGGTACTCCAGTTTTTCAAACATGGCCCACACCAATACGTTGCCGATTTGCTTGTTCTCCTTGGGATTGGTCCAGGAAGTCAGGGTTATCGGGCTGCATGAAGAAAACAGGAGAACGATCAGAAGGAGCAACAGGGCCGGTGAAAAGACAATTTTTTTCATGGTTGTGAGGGTTGGGTTCAACATTTTTTTCTTTTCCAAAAATAGGAAATTCCGCTTAAAATAAACAGGGAACAAGCAGAATTTCTCTTTTTCCTGTTCCTTTCATTGTTAAAGCAGGTGGCGGCTTGTCAGTCCTTCAAGAATCCGGGCGGTAGCTCCCCGGTGTTGTTCGACATAATTACGGCAACGCTCCGCCATTTGTCGGCGGAGATCCGGATCCGAAAGAACCGCTCCTGATTTTTCTTCGAATTCAGCAGCGGTGGAAATGGAAAATGCTCCTCCCTGTTCGATCAGGTCAACAGCTTCTTTGAATTTATAATACCCGGGGCCAAAGATGACCGGCACGCCAAAAGTAATGGGCTCTTGTATATTGTGAATCCCGCTTCCAAACCCGCCGCCGATATAAGCAAGATCTGCATATTGATAAAGCTGAGATAAGATGCCGACCGTGTTGATAACCAATATCTTTTTTCCGGCAAGGTTGTCGTTTTTCATTTCCGAATAACGCACCCAGGGCTGTTGAAGGCGGCTGGTCAGTTCTTCGATCCTGGACTGACTCACATCATGGGGTGCAATGATGAATTTGACACCTGGTTGTATCGTCCCGATCATTGGTAACAAGCGGTCTTCATCCTCTTTCCAGGTGCTTCCGCACACAACAATCCTGTTTCCTTCGCAAAATTTCGCGATCAAAGGGAAGGGTTTGACATTCGCAGCAATCGAATAGACTCTGTCAAAGCGGGTATCGCCGCAAACGGTCAGGTTTTGTATTCCGATGGAATGGAGCAGTTCTTCGGATCGCTCATCCTGTACGAAAAACCATTGTATGGTTTGAAGCCGCCGCCGGAACCAGGCGCCGTATTTCTTGAAAAAAAGGTGTGACGGTCGAAACAGTGCTGAGATAAAGATGACCGGAATATTTTTCCGGTGCAAAGCATCCAGAAAATTGTACCAGTAATCGTACTTGACAAAAACAACCAGTGCGGGGTTCACCATTTCAATCCAACGCTTCACGTTGCGGCGGGTATCAAGCGGAAGATAAAAAACAAAATCAGCCTGGTCATAATCCTTTCTGAGCTCGTAACCTGAAGGAGAGAAGAAGGTCAGTAATATCCTGTATGAGGGAAATTTTTTTCGGATATCTTCAATCAGCGGACGTCCTTGTTCAAACTCTCCCAGTGAAGAAACATGGAACCATAGAATCGGATGATCCTGCCGGGCGGCCGCTTTCAGCGTTTTTTCCAGTCTTTCAAACAATCCTTTTCTGCCTTCGACCCACAACTTCGCTTTCCTGTTAAAAAAAGCTGCCAGTTGTATGCCCTTTCCGAAAAGAAAGATCCCAAATGAATAAAGGATGTTAAACAACTGATATTAAGTTTATTATAAATATAATGTTATGTGTTTTTTATGCTTAATACAAGTAAAATTCCTTTGGGACACGCCGGTAGAGGGGAATAAACCAACTCACCTTGACACTGTAAAATTGCGAGTTAAAGGTTCTGGTGTCTTGTTTGCCGGTTTCGAAATCGCGTTGGCGATAGGGCTTGGTCCAAGCTTGAATAAATTCGAACCCAAGGTAGAAATTGAGCAGGCGTGAGTTGCTCAGGTACAGGTAGCCCAATGATCCGGTAAGAGCAAAGCCCCCGTTCAGGCGGTCGTATCCCTTTTTATAATCACCCTGAATTTGTGGGGAGTCGTTGTCGGGGTTGTGAATACGGATCTTGTTCTGCATGTAGCCTGCACCAGCCAGGATCACGAAACCACTGTTGGGATTGGGAGATAGCACCGGGATCAGTTTGCCGAATTTCCCGAAGAAATTAAACCCGCGTTCATAATAAACCAGGTCGGCATACATCCCGTTGGCGTCGATCAGGAAACCATCGCGGGTGGAGATGTTCCACAAGAGCGAGTCGCTGTTTTTCACCGATTGTCCGAAAAGGTAATTACCCTCCACTCCAAAAATCCAGTTGTGTTTTGTTTTCAGCATGAAGCCGCCGCCTATGCTGCTGTTGCTGCCAAACTGCCGCGAGAGGTCTCCTCCAGGAAACTGGTAACTGTAGGTGGCATAGATCAGGGGAGTGAAGATCGCTGAGTCGCGGATGCTTACCTGGGCGGTGGTACCGGCAGCCAGGAGAATCCATGCAGACAGAGTAAAAATAAGGCGTCGTGACATGTGAAAAAGAGCGTCTAAAATTTAAAAACCAGTCCGATTCCGGGACTAAAAACCGAGATGGTCTTTTTGATTATATATTCAGCCGGAGCAGAATAGACCGGTGTCTGGATGTAAGTCCCTGTGTTGGGATCAAAATGTTCTTCATAACCGGTCAACTCTGAGCCATACTGACGTTTTTTTACCGGCCAGGCCGCCAGGTAACCAAGTTGAACTTTCAGGGTGAAATGGTCCGACATCCTGTAGCCCACGCCTGCAGCACATTGAAAAGCAAAACCCGTAGCCGTGTTAGAATTGTTGTCACGCGTGGAAGGATTGGTGGTGGTAAAAGTTCTTCCCGATGAAATCACCCCTCCGGCCATCACCCTGACATCCAATAGTATCCTTCCGAAATATTTCATGTAAACCGGTCCGATCATCAGGTAGTTATTGTTCCATGCCCCGGGACCTAAAAAACAGGTGGAATCGTGAACTCCTTCAGGATAAACCGATTCAGCTTCCGGTTTCAGGGAATTCTTTTGAAACGTGTATTGGATGGCCAGCCCGAGATCATGGGTTCCCATCCAGTCGTAAGTGAGCTGGATTTGTAAGCCATTGGCAGCGTAACCGGCCTTATCAGAATTGGGATCCGTTTGGGCGTAATCTCCAAGGGTGACCCCATACCCTGCAACCAATTCAAGCGCAGATTTCTTTGTTTTGGGCGTCGCACCGCCCGGCAGTGTGTCCTGCGACAGGGTGACCAACGGGATGAGGAACAAGAAACAAAGTATCGGGGTGATGCGTTTCATTGGCTGCATTTCGAACCACAAATTTACTTCAATTTCGTTACCTGCTTCTCCCGGGATGACTTTTTCTTCTCCAGGTGACAATGAACCGGAGGTTGAAGGATTTTTTATAATTTTGTAAAATCAAACTTCATGAAAATCCATGTTATGAGAAAAAAATTCCTTGCACTCCTTTTCCTTTTGCTCGGCGCTGGTTTTACATACCAATCGGTAGCCTGTACTAATTTTATTATTACTCGCGGCGCTTCCGCCGATGGCTCGGTGATGATCACCTACTCCGCTGATTCGCACGTGCTTTATGGTGAGCTCTATTACTGGCCTGCAAGGGATTGGCCGGCCGGATCCATGCTCGATATTACGGAATGGGATACCGGAAAACCAATGGGAAAAATCCCCCAGATCAGCCATACCTATAATGTGGTTGGCAACATGAATGAACACCAGGTGGCCATCGGAGAAACGACCTTTGGCGGCCGTGAGGAGCTTTACACCCAAAAGGGTGCCATCATGGATTATGGAAGCCTGATTTACATAGCATTGCAACGGTCGAAAACTGCACGGGAAGCGATCAAAGTTTTCGGCGACCTGACTGAGAAATATGGCTATGCCAGCGAAGGTGAATCATTCTCCATCTCCGACGCCAACGAGGCCTGGATCCTCGAAATGATCGGCAAGGGAGAAGGACAGTTGGGCGCGGTTTGGGTAGCTATGAGGATCCCCGACGGGTATATCAGCGGCCATGCCAACCAGGCACGCATTACGACCTTCCCGCTGAATGATCCGGAAAATTGCATCTATGCTAAAGATGTGATCACCTTTGCCCGCTCCAAGGGTTGGTTCGACGGGAAAGACGAAGTTTTCAGCTTTTCGGATACTTACGCTCCCGTTACCTTCAGCGGTGCACGCGCCTGCGAAGCCCGTGTATGGGCCATGTTCAACCGGGTCAACTCCCAAATGGGCCAGTACCAAGATTATGCCATGGGCCACCTTGTAAAAGGGCAATGGGGTTATACCACCAACCGTATGCCTTTATGGGTTAAACCGGATAAGAAAGTCTCCGTTCATGACGTCATGAACCTGATGCGCGACCATTACGAAGGAACCAAAATGGACATGAACAACGATCTTGGCGCCGGTCCTTTCCATTCACCTTACCGCTGGCGCCCCATGACCTGGAAGATCGACAGCGTGGACTATATTCACGAACGCGCCACCTCAACGCAACAAACCGGCTTCGTCTTCGTGACGCAGTCGCGCAACTGGCTGCCTGATCCGATCGGCGGAATATTCTGGTTCGGCGT
>CALMDO010000111.1 GCA_937862805.1 uncultured Bacteroidota bacterium | reverse complement strand
TTCCACGGTACGGGTACCTGGGTTGATCCCGGATCTCAATGCAGGGAATGGTAAAGTTGTCATTGGCCCCCTGGGGAGATTTTTCAAAAACTTCCGGTGGGAAGAGCTGAAGCAGGGTCTGGATTCCGTAAAAGAGTCCGGCTCCTGATCCGGCCCTCAGTTCTATTTGTCTGGCAGTGACTTTCAACTCATAGCTTTCGGGAGGCATCTCTTTTTTCTGAGGATCCAGGTTGATGATCACCTTATTCCCGACTTTGTCGATGCTCCCTTCTTTTTGTGGAAAGAGTACCGGCCCCCCGGCCATCTGGATCCGGTCGGTCAGGAAGGAGGCAATCCGCTTTGCTTCTGCATCGTCACCCTGGATTTCGAGGACCGTCTCTTTGGTAAGGCGGAAAACGCCTTTGCCGGGTTTCATCCGGAGAGGTTTCGGGATAAGGGCCGGGCCATTCACATCGCCCCGACCGGCGCTGACCTCCGGGATGGGAAGTAAACACAAGATCAAAAGAGGGATCATAATCCTCTTTAACGGGTTAATAAAGTGTGGTCGAACGGAGAGAGCACGCGGCAGGTTAAGGCGTTTCATGAGAAGGAATGTATTTCGTTTGCTGATTGACAATGATCGTTTCCATCTTTTGGGCATTCATCTCCATGCTTTCAAGCAATTTGAATTGTACCCTGGCCCGATGGAGGTTGTGTTCAGGAAAGGAGGTTTTATAATAAACATCCCCGTCGAGGTAATCGGTGAGAAAACGCAGCCCGATGAGCCATGTCATGTAGCGGGCTGAAAAAGCCAGGTGTTCCAGTTCAACCTGGTTCAATGAAGGCAGTGCCACAGAAAGATATCCGCCGGTATAGGATTCAAAGAGCTCCAGGTTGATGCCGACTTTATCGAGATTCTGCTCATCCTCTCCAGCGGTGTTGGTTCCGGTGCGGATGGCATCGCCAAAGTCGTACAATGAATAGCCGGGCATAATGGTGTCGAGATCAACGATGGCAATGGCTTTGTCCTCCGGGCTGAACAGAACATTGTTACATTTGGTGTCGTTGTGGGTGACCCGCAGGGGAATTTTCCCCTCATCGCCTAATCGCTTGATCTGTTGCATCTCATCGGCACGCGCCTGGGCAAAATGGATCTCCCCGGTCACAGCGGAACGCCTCCCGACCACATCTCTTTCGACCGATTTTCTGAAATTCGACAACCGCAATCGGGCATCATGAAATCCCGGCAATACTTCAAAAAGCCCGGAGGGGTCCATGTCGGAGGTGAGGTACTGAAAAAGCCCGAAAGCCCTGCCTGCTTCAAAAGCGATGGAAGTATTACTGATCACATCATAGCTGATG
Source organism: uncultured Bacteroidota bacterium (assembly GCA_937862805.1). Classification (GTDB taxonomy): domain Bacteria; phylum Bacteroidota; class Bacteroidia; order Bacteroidales; family FEN-979; genus CAIVAT01. Next base: position 169 of record CALMDO010000111.1, on the reverse strand, counting down.
CTGTCGGTAACATGGTCGTACATCCGCCAGTAATGCTCTTCCCGGTCGAGGTAATAATAGGCGTTGTTGACCGATTGGATCAAACGGATCACCTGGAAGGTCCGGTATTCCTGCGGGGCTGTTTGCAGCCGCCGGTTCAGGTGAAAGGTTACCTTCAGGATGTTGTTGA
>CALMDO010000110.1 GCA_937862805.1 uncultured Bacteroidota bacterium | reverse complement strand
GGGTATTGCAGGTCAACCCTGATTCGGTAAGGGTTGTATCTGTGGTAAAGGTGGCGGTGGTCGAATCGTTGTCTGTATGCCATTTGTAGCCGATAGCATTGGGGGCGCTGTGCCACTTCCACTGTATCTCGGTTGGCTGGGCTACATGTTCTGCGGCTATTGGCGCTGCGGGCGGATCGAGCAGCGTGGTGGCTGAAATTTCCGTTACCTGTGAAACCCCACAGCTGCTGTACGCCCAGACATAACGGGTGTAACTGGTATGACAAATCAGTCCTGTTTCTGATTTGGTACGGGTGGTTCCCATGTCGGTGGCCGTGGCATAATTGTTAACCGTGTTCCATTTGTAGCCGGTGGCTCCCGTTACAGCATTCCAGTTCCATACGATTTGCGTGGAATAAGGAATGTGTGTTCCTTCGACAGGCGCGGCGGGTGGTGAAGTGAGTGTGGATTGGGAAAGGGGTACAGGTGCTGAAATTCCACAGTTGTTGTAAGACCAGACGAACCGGGTATAGGCTGTATTACAGTTCAGCCCGGTTTCCGTCCGGCTCAGCGCGGTCAACATATCAATACCTGATGCGAAATCATTGATAGTGTTCCATTTATAACCCAGGGCGCCTGATCCGGCATTCCAATTCCAGATGATCTGTGTCAGGGAAGCAGTATGACTTCCGGCTGTGGGAGTGGAGGAGACCGGACAAGGTTGAAAGTTACTCCAAACACCGTTGGCGTATAATGAGAGGACGCCGGTGTTGCCTTCGCCGCAATCCGTACAAAAAATCATTAATCCTGCAATGGGATTGACAATGGCGCTACGCTGGGTATGGGTCATCCGGGGGATTAAAACCCCTTTGGTGGTTGTTTTGACATCCAGCATGGCAGATGAATCAGGATTGGATCCGTCGGTGTTGATGCCCATTTGCGCGTAGGTTTCCGCGATCAGGAAGCTCATGAACAGGCAAAAAAAGATTCGTATGTTTATGATTTTTAAACTCATGGCGCAACAGATCTTAGGTGGAATAAACTAAATATCCTGTTTCAAAGATACAAAATTCCAAAGGGAATTTTGCCGGTTTTCTCTTCAATTTGCAAACAGGAAGAATATTCGTTATTTTTACCATCCGGCCAATGAGATGTTTTTATGGAACACTTTGAATTGTTATCTGCTTTCGAGTACAATCCGACGGGCATTCTGTTGACAGACAACCAGGGAATTGTCACTTTTATTAACCCGTCAGGTTGCAGGTTGTTGGGTCTCGAATCTGAAAAGTTGATCGGATCTTCAATCCATAAACCGGTCTGGAGTTTTTTCCACGAGGATGGAAGTGATTTCAAGTCCGAGGAGCACCCGGTTTACAGGTTGTTGCAGGGGGAGACGGAAGAGATGAAGGTGATTATCGGTGTTTTTAACGGAAAACAGGATCGTTTTTGTTGGGTAATGGTCAGTGCCTTTTTTGTCGGTTCGAAGGACAATGTCTCATTGGAAAAGCCAGCCATTGTATGTTTCATGGAAGACATCACGGCCCTGAAGGTGGCAGCTGACAGTCTGGTGCAAAGCAATGAACGGTTTGAGCGGATCTTCAATGAGGGTCCTCTACCTATGGCCCTTTTAGGTTCAGATTTCAGGTTTATGCGTACCAATGAACCCTTTCGGGAAATGGTTGGTTATTCTGAAGAAGAATTATCCGTTATGACTTTCAAGGAGATCACCCATACTGAGCACCTGGCAGCCGACATGGAAGCAGTAAAAAAAGTGCTTTACGGTATCATCCCGAATTACCATACCGAGAAGCGCTATGTACGCAAAGACAAATGTGTCGTGTGGGCAGCTTTGACGCTGCTGGCCATTCATGACCAGGCCGGGCATTTTGTCCATTTTCTGGGTTTGGTAAAACCTTTACCGGGACATTCATGACCTCCATTTTCCATCGCCGTATTGTTTTGATTTTATACTTTTGTGATGTTTTAAAAACCATTCGTATGAAAATGATTCAAGAATTCAAAGAGTTTGCAATGAAAGGCAATGTCATCGACATGGCCGTTGGTATCATCCTGGGTGCAGCTTTCGGAAAGATCGTCGCTTCGGTGGTCAATGATGTAATCATGCCCCCGGTAGGGCTGTTGGTGGGTGGAATTGATTTTAAAGATATCGTGGTCAACCTTCGGGATGCCGTGGTTGATCCCTCCAACGGTCAGGTAATCAAAGCCGCAGTGGTTCTCAGGATTGGAGTTTTTCTGCAAACTGTAGTTGATTTTCTCATCATTGCTTTCTCCATTTTTATGTTGATCAAAGGGGTGAACAAATTTTCCCGTAAAAAGCAGGCGGAAACCGTTGAGGCCCCACCCGAACCGCCCGCTCCTACCCGTGACCAGGAATTGCTAACCGAGATCCGTGATCTGCTCAAAAACAAATAATTGTTTAACAAAAACTACGATCCTATGAAGACGCGATTGTTTGCTATTTTATTACTTTTTATACCCTCACTGCTTGTGGCACAGGAGATTGAGAAAGTCGCCAAAGCGAAGGATGCGGCACTTAGCGGTGCTCCTGCAGATACTGCCAAAAAGCATTGGCTGATTCAGGGCACCGGGAATCTGGCTTTTTCGCAGGCTGCTTTTTCCAATTGGGCTTCCGGTGGACAAAATTCGCTGGGTCTCAATGCTTTCGTTAACCTGAAAGCCAACTACCGTAAAATGAAACATGTGTGGTCCAATACCGTTGATCTGGGTTATGGATTCCAATTCCAGGGAAAATCCGGAAATACTTTATTTACGAAGACCAACGACAAGATTGAGCTCACTTCTGCTTATGGATACGAAATCCACAAGAATAAAAAATGGTACCTTACTGTTTTGGTCAATTTCAGGACGCAGTTCACCGACGGCTTCAATTACCCGAACGACAGCGTTCCCATCTCCAAGTTTATGTCGCCGGGATATGTCGTAGCCGGTATCGGGGTTAGTTATACCCCGGCTCCCTGGTTTTATCTTTATATGTCGCCTTCATCGGGCAGGTTTACTTTCGTGATCGATGATACCTTATCGGCACACGGTTCATTTGGTGTAGATGCGGGGAAAAAGTTGCGGATCGAATTGGGCCCTTATATCAGGGCTGACCTCAACAAGGATCTTTCAAAAACCATCAACCTCGCCACTACACTCGAATTGTTCACTGATTATTTCAACGGGTTTGGTAACATCGATGTCAACTGGAACCTGCTTCTGACGATGAAAGTCAACAAGTGGCTGGCTGCCTCGATCAACACGCAGCTCATCTATGACAACGATGTCATGATACAGACGGATCCCACCGAGCCTGCCGGTCCGCGTACTCAGTTTAAGGAATTGTTGGGGATTGGTTTAACTTATAAGTTCAACTAAGAAAAAAGATCACCATGTCACTTCATGAAGAACCGCAGGTCAACCTGACCCATGAGCAGCTGAAATTCAAAGAACATACTGAGCGGGCAGCCCATTTCATTAAGATCGATCTTTTCCGTTCCGCAAGGGAAGAGTTCAAAGCTGCCTTGCAATACCAGCCCGGAGATACAAACTGTCTTCAACAGATCGCTGTCATGAATGCCAACATCGCACGTGACAGGAAGACCGTGTTGATTGTCGTTCCGGTTGTTGCGTTGATCATCGTACTGGTAGTATTGCTCTGAATTCAGGCTCTGGGAAAGAGTTTATTCATCAGATCGGCAATGGTTTCCCGGTCAAACGGTTTTGGTATGTATTCGGTGAAACCTGCCTGTATCAATCTTTCATGATCCCCAAAGGAAGCGTAGCCGGTCACCGCGATGACCGGGATGGTCTCGTTTCCGGGAAGGGCGTGAATGGCGATCATGGCCTGGATGCCATCCATTCCCGGCCCCAGGTTGATATCCATAAAGACGGCATCAAATTTTTGTCGTTTTGCCAATTCGATGGCAGAAGCAGCGTCGATGGTAGTATAGATATTACAATACTTCCGCAGATAGATCATCAGGAGTTGGACATTCACGATATTGTCTTCCACAATCAAGACATCGGGAAGTTTTTTGGTACGGGGCTGTTTTTTCCCCATCGTTAAATCTTGAATAGGAACGAAAGAGGGCCGTGTGGCGGCGGGAAGCAGGACAGTGAATTCCGAGCCCTCTCCCAGCGTACTTTTCAAGGATATCTCTCCCTGTAGAAGATCTACAATCTTTTTGGCTATGGTCAAACCCAGTCCGCTCCCCTCGAAGTGGCGGCTGTATCCTTCACTGACCTGACGAAAGGGTTCGAATATCAACTTATGGTATTCAGGTGAAATGCCGATCCCGGTATCCTTAATAACCAAGGCAATGTATTCGATATCATCCCGCAGGAGGCTGCCGGCAGTGATTCGGATTGAACCATGGTGGGTGTATTTCACAGCATTATCAGTCAAAATGCGGACCAGGTGATGAAACAAGTGCTCATCGCCGTTGATCGTCAGGTCTGAAGGTACCTCCTTCTCCAGTTCCAGCTTTTTCAACGTGATATCCCTTTCATAGACCCGGCAAACAGCCTCCACTACCCCTGCCACAGCTACCGATTGAAATTTCCGGGAAACCTTTTCCGATTCAAGGTAAGACAGATCCATAATGGCATCCAGGGTATTCATCAGGCGGTGACCCGATTGAAGTATGTTCTCTGCTTTAGATTTCAATTCCGTTTCAGCAAGGTCATTGCACAAAATTTCAGCAAACCCAAGGATCCCGTTCATGGGGGTTCGCAGTTCATGGTTCATATTGGCCAGCAGGGAAGATGTCAACTTATTAGAGCCTTCTGCTTTTTCCTTGGCATCAACCAACTCCTGCTGAATTTTTTTTCGTTGTATGGAAAGTGCGATTTGTTCTGAAACAAAAGTGAGGATGTTTTTATCGTTGTCCCCGTAACGGATTTCAGGGTCGTATGATTGTACGACCAGTACTCCGAAAGTTTCATTTTCATAGCGGAGAGGTATTCCCAGCCAGTCAACAGAGGGACTGCCCATCATGTCGATGACGCCCCGGTCAATATAATAACGGATATCTTCCGGTTTTGCCAAAAGGGGCTTTCCTGTTTTCAGGACAAATTCGGTCAATCCGTTGCCCATAGGGGAACAAGAGGGAGGAGCGTCTTTTTCATCTACAAAATAAGGGAAAGAGATCGTTTTGCCATCGGCTTCGATCAAGGCGATGTAAAAGTTCCGGACATCCATCAACTCTCCGATCACCACGTGGAT
>CALMDO010000109.1 GCA_937862805.1 uncultured Bacteroidota bacterium | reverse complement strand
CGGCTCGAGAAAATTTCCTATTCAGTCAGTTACATGTCGTTCAATGGCCGCTATTACCTCCGCCATGCACGGTGCGATATTCGATTAAAAACCAGACAACGCCGTCATCTTAACTGGGATCGTTTCGGTACGTACCTGGAACTGGTGACCTGCAGGATCGATACGAACAATGTCACAAAGTTTCCACGGCAGGAGACCCTGAAACCCCAGGTCATTTTCGCGGATCAGTCTTATAGTAACGACGACGGTTTCTGGGATGATTTTAACATCATCACCCCGGAAACCGCACTGGTTGAATCTCTTTCGAAAATTATCGGAAAAATAGAAGCGATTGAGTAGCTGCTTATGGATGCCAGATCTTGGTACTGTTCCGGTAACCAGCAGTATTGATGTACCAATCGGGATAAAGGGTTCCGCCTGATTGAGCCCAGGTAGCAAAGTAGTTGTACGCTTGTGTGATGTCGATGAATTCAAAAGGATAATCGAAGGTCATCGGAATATTGAGAGCCCAGGGATGGTTACGTTCCGTAACGTAATACTTGCCTGAAGCAGGATTGGTACGGTCATCATGCTGTCCGAAATAACGCGGATCAGCCAATGAAGTAGGGATATAACCCGGGAGATGTACTTCGATGCCACGATTCATACCCTTGATCAGGAAGGGATTAAATGGAGCTGTACCCAAAACGGTGGTCAATACAGGAGTTTTAAGACGGATGATCAAAGTGACCGTGTCGGAAGTGCCCACCCCGGTACCGGGCAGTGTGTTGAAGAAAGAGGAGGGGCTGACGCGATGAATGACATTGTCGGTATTGTCCCAGGCAAGGATCACCGCATGGTTTTGATTGGCCTCTGTCCCGTTGGCTGCAAGCGTAATATACCCATACTGAAGGTTGTAACCGTTCACTGATTGGATGTCGGCTGAAGTGAGGCCGTCGATCTGGAAACCAAACCCGTTTTTCAACGCGGCACCTGCAGCTTTCACGTAAAATTTAGCAATGATATCCACCACTTTGTTTTCATTGTTGGTCTGCAGGTTGTATTTGTACCAGACGACCAGGTCGTTGACATCATAATCTCCCTTGCCGGGCCACAAATCCTCAAAAACAACCGTTCCTGTAGTATAATTATCTGTTATGGGGGGCGGTGGCGGATTGACTCCTTCGGGATTGCATTCTGAAGCAGGGATGGTATTGGCAATGTTGGCGAAACTCACAAAAGTCGCGCCATTTGTAAAGTTTGAGGCATCGCCGCCAACCAGTACGCCACTGGTTTGGGCCACTTCAACCGGACCGGTAACGACGTTAGGACCATCGAACTTCAGTTCGTGGGTTACCTTGACTTCATTCCTGATGCCGATCCCCGTGATATCACCGTTCATCCTGAGATCATAAGTGGATATCATCGACTGGTCAATCAGTTTCATAAAAGCCTGCCCTCCCTGAATGACAGTTTGCTGGTATACTTTAAGGTACCCCGACTGGTTAGTGAATTTGCAGTTGTTGAGATGAAAATCGAGATGGGTGATAATTTTGCAGCCATTCAGGATCTGGCTGTTATTACAGTTCATCTGCCCCATCACCTCGATGGTTCCGTTGTTGGTAAGTTGGCTATGAACATTGAAATCGCCGGAGATCGCCAGGATGCCTGAATTAATCAGAGAGGGATCGTGCGGTCCTCCGTTGTTCATCAGGTATTGTCCTCCAACGGTCATGGTTCCGAAATTTTCAACCAACACTTTGGGTGAAAAATTATCTGCGATCGAAAGGGTACCGTAATTGGTCAGGGTGGAATTATCATCTTTCGACATCGAACTCAGTACAGCCGAACCGGTTGAAGCGATGATCACCTGGCTGATATTTTTACTATGCCCCATGTTGATGATGCCCGAAAAAGTCCCGCATACCTGCAAGGTTCCCTTCGTGACATTGATCTGGCCGGTAGCTGCTCCGGTGATATAGTATGTATTTCCATCGCTAATGGTTTTATTGACAGCGTCGGAAAGAGTAAATTCAGGAGTTGCTGCGCTGCAATCGGGTCCGTCGGTGGTCGCGGCAAGGCTCTTGTTTCCACCCGTGGGAGTGAAAGTATAATTGATCATTTCCGAAACAGGAATCTCCACGATCTTGGTCAGCCCATCCATAGGAGTGATCTGGCAGAAAATGGTCGTAACTGTTGTCGGTATCCTGATACGGGCCACCAGGGGGTTGTTGTTCCCCACATATCCTGTGAAAACCAGAGATCCATTGTGGTAAGGATCGCCGTTATAAATATGGATCACGTTGTAAGTGTATGTGTTGGAGGGAAAATTCATTCCCAGGTTAAGGTTCACTTCCCTTGTCATTGCCCAGTCAAAATCGGCGGGTACTTGAATATCATTCACAGAGTTAACAGTAGTCGTTTCACCGGAAGGAACGCTCAGCATCTCTTTCTTACATCCCGATAACAGGAGTACCGAAAAGATCACTGCCATAATTAAAAAAGCTGCACGTTTCATATTTTTTAGTTTAATCGGTGTACTCAATATTTGCATTTAACAATGTAAAAATATAATTGTCAGTACCTTTAAAAAAATGATAACTCGTATGTGTGGAGAAATCAGCGGTAGCCGTTACCGTAAAATTTTTAAATGATGCAGGGGTTTATGAATCGATGAATGCGAGATGAAGGAGGTTGACCTTCATGAGGTCATAAAACCAACATCCATAAAGGCATCAGGAAGATTGCGGATTGATCAACATCTCGAGAAAAGGATATCAGTCCCCTTTTATAGAACGATAACCTTTGAATTCTTAATTACCTTTGCTACCGATTTGCAAATTCATGCATAGCGCAAAATTTTGATGCCATGAACAACGCCATCTATAATTTCCCGACCCCTCAGAATGAACCTGTATTAAACTATTTCAGGAGCAGCCCCGAACGGAATGCCCTTGATATTGAACGTGTCCGCCAAACCGGGACGACGATTGAAATTCCACTGATCATCGGGGGAAAAGAGATAAGAACCGGAGATGTCGGAGAAGTCAGGGCACCCCACGATACTTCACTTTTACTCGCGACCTACCATAAAGTGGGGCAAAAAGAGATCGGTTTAGCCATCGAATCGGCGCTGAATGCCCGTAAAATGTGGGCCAATCTGACCTGGACAATACGGGCTTCCATCTTGTTGAAAGCTGCCGAGCTCATGGCCACCAAGTACCGGTACCTTATCAACGCAGCCACGATGCTTGGCCAGAGTAAAAACATTTACCAGGCTGAGATTGACAGTGTTTGTGAAACGGTAGATTTCCTTAAGTACAACACCTATTTCGCAGGAAAGATTTACGAGATCCAACCCAAGTCGAGCTTCAATCAACTCAACAGAATGGAGTTCCGTGCACTTGAGGGATTTGTCCTGGCAATCAGCCCTTTTAACTTTACTTCCATCGCATCCAATCTCAATATGGCGCCCGTCATGATGGGAAATACAACACTTTGGAAGCCTGCCACAACATCGCTGCTCTCCAATTATTATCTGATGAAGGTCTTCATGGAAGCCGGTCTTCCTGA
>CALMDO010000108.1 GCA_937862805.1 uncultured Bacteroidota bacterium | reverse complement strand
AGCAATTCAGGGTTGTATTGTTGAAGTTCATGGAGGAGGATGCGGTATTCATCGCGAATATTTTTTGCATCGACCGGAATCATGAAAAGTAATACGGCATTGCGCTCGATGTGGCGCAGAAAGCGCAATCCTAATCCCCGTCCCTCATGGGCCCCTTCGATGATACCCGGGATGTCGGCCATGATGAAAGAACGGTTGTCATGGTATCTTACAATTCCAAGGTTGGGTACCAGCGTAGTGAAAGGATAATCAGCAATCTGAGGTTTCGCGGCTGAGATGACCGACAACAGGGTAGATTTTCCAGCATTTGGGAAACCAACCAGTCCGACATCAGCCAAAAGTTTCAGTTCCAGTATTTTCCAGGATTCAATCCCCGGTTCTCCCGGCTGGGCGAACTTCGGGACTTGGCGGGTTGCCGATTTAAAGTGATCGTTGCCCAATCCTCCCCGTCCTCCCGGAACGAGGATGTGGGTTTGACCCTCTTCAGTGATCTCGCAATCCAAATCTCCCGTTTCAGCATCCCTTGCAATGGTTCCGAGTGGTACTTCAATGATCACGTCATGACCGTTGGCACCATGCATCAACTGCCGGGATCCGGCTCCGCCATGTTCCGCTTTGAGGTGCTTGGTAAATTTCAGATGAAGCAGGGTCCACAATTGCTTATTTCCCCTGAGCAGGATGTGCCCTCCCCTGCCTCCGTCACCCCCGTCGGGCCCTCCGTGAGGATTGGTACGAGTACGCATAAAATGCGCCGATCCCGCTCCGCCGTTACCGGAGGCACAAAAGATCTTTACATAATCGACAAAATTGGATTCCGGCAAAGGTTTACGATTTGACTGAAAGTATGATCTTTATCGATTACTTTTGTATGGATTGATGTTCAAGAATGGTGGAAGAAAGCGTGTTGAAAATCTCTTCAATGGAGCCGACACCATAAACTTCCCTGAAGAGCTTCTGCTCTTTGTAATAGTCAATGAGGGGTTTGGTATGGTTGTGGTACTGCACCAGCCTGTTTTTGATGACCTCTTCCGTATCATCTTTTCTCCCCTGATCGAGTGCACGTGTCAACAGTCTTCCAACCAGTTCGTGCTCATCGACTTTTAGCGCCAAAACAAGCGTAACTTTCTGCCCTGATTTCGAAAGCATCACATCCAGCTCCCTGGCTTGTTTTAAAGTACGGGGAAACCCATCCAGGACGAACCCTTTGACGTCGCTGTTTTTGACAAAGACCGATTCCATGATCTCGATGAGCAATTCATCGGAGACGAGGTGACCGGCTTCCATGACAGCTTTGACTTTCAGTCCTAACGGTGTTCCCTGTGCCACTTCCGACCGGAGAATATCGCCCGTGGAAACATGTTTCCAGCCAAACTTCTCTGCAATTTTAACAGCCTGGGTTCCTTTTCCGGCTCCCGGAGGACCAAACAATATCAGGTTAAACATATTGAGGTAAGTTTTAATTATTGGTTTGCGCTTTGTGCTGGTTCGTTGATTTTATAGATTTCAGGGAGGTTTCTTCCCTGGCCATTGTAATCCAATCCATAACCAACAATAAAATCGTTGGGGATACTCATTCCGAGATAGTCAATGGGGAATGATTTCTGAAAGGCTTTTGGTTTGAAGCAGAAACAAGCTAATTTCAAACTGGCAGGTCCTTTATCGCGGATATCGTTCAACAGGTGATCCATGGTGATACCGGTATCTACAATATCCTCAACCACAATCACATGTCTTCCGGAAATTTCTTCCTCTACCCCAATCAACTCACGTACCTTGCTGGTAGTAGAAGTTCCTGCGTAAGAGGCATATTTGACAAAAGATATTTCGCAGGGGATCGTGATTTTCCGCATCAGATCGGAGGCAAAGATAAAAGCGCCATTAAGAATGGCCAGCAACAGCGGATTTTTTCCCTCATAATCCCGGTTGATTCCATCAGCCACCTTTTGAACAGCCTGGTCGATTTCAGCGGCTGTGATGAATTTTTCGAAGACCAGTTCCCTTACTTGTACTTTTGACATGATTACCTGAAATTTCACGGCAAAATTAATGAAAACGACGCACATTCTGCCGATTAAAAGTTAATTAGTACTTTTGCTTCAAACCCTGTCGTTATGAATCCTGTCGTCAGTATCATCATGGGCAGTACCTCCGATCTGCCTGTCATGGAGCCAGCAGCTAAATTTCTGAACGGGATGAAAATCCCTTTCGAGTTGAATGCCCTTTCGGCACATCGTACCCCCGGGGAGGTGGAGCAGTTTGCTAAAAATGCCCATTCAAGGGGCATCCGGGTAATTATCGCGGCAGCAGGTATGGCTGCGCATCTCCCCGGGGTCATTGCAGCCATAACCACCCTGCCCGTGATCGGTGTCCCGGTGAAAGCCTCCCTGGAGGGATTGGATTCTCTTTTGGCCATTGTACAGATGCCTCCCGGTATCCCGGTAGCCACGGTCGGGATCAACGGCGCGCAAAATGCTGCCATCCTGGCAGTTCAGATTTTAGCTGTCGGCAATGAGACCCTGCATCAACAATTGGTTGAATTCAAAGCATCGTTAAAACAAAAGATTGTACAAGCTAACGAAGAGCTCGGCAATATTCACTTCGATTACAAGGTCTGACCTGCTTTTTTCCTCACCATCATGATCCCGTCGCGGAAGGGAAGGAGCACATTTTCTACTTGTTCGTCGGCTTGTACGGCTTTGTTAAAATCATCAATCCCGCGGGTATCCCGATCCATTTTTTCTTTTGGCTCCAACACTTTCCCATTCCATAAAACATTGTCGGCCAAAAGAAATCCACCAGGTCTAATTCTTCCTATAATCATTTGATAATAAATTAGATAGCTAGGTTTGTCGGCATCCAGATAGACGAGGTCCCAATTCTCTTCAAGGGTGGGAATAACTTCAACTGCCTTACCAATGTGAAGCCTGACCCGGTTTGTCATCCCCGCTTCCTGAAAATATCTCCGGATGATTTCTTCCTGTTCGGGATCGGCTTCGATGGTATGGATCAATCCTCCCTCAGCCAAGCCTGCGGCCAGGTTGATGGCTGAATAACCGGTGAAGGTTCCGATCTCCAGAATTCGGGCGGGCCGGATCATGGTACTGATAAACCGGAGAAATGTTCCCTGAAGCAAGCCCGCCAACATACGTGGATAGACTTTGGTCAGATGGGTCTCCCGGTTCAGCCGGTGAAGTACCTGCGTTTCGGGTGTGGTGTGTGCTTCTGCGTAGGCAGACAACGTTTCTTCTCCCATAAGTTCAATACCTGAAAATAAAATAAACAGCCATCACCAGGCAGGCGAACCCGGCCAGGTGGTTCCAGCGGATTGCCTCTGTCTTGAAGAAGAGCAACGAAAAGGTCACGAATACCAGCAGGGTGATCACCTCCTGGATCACCTTCAGTTCGACCAGTGAGAAGGGGCCTCCCAGCGATTTATAGCCAATCCGGTTGGCAGGCACCTGAAAGCAGTATTCGAAAAGGGCGATCCCCCAACTGACCAGGATGATTCCAAACATACCCAGCTTATTGAACCAAGACATTTGTCCGAATTTCAGATGGCCATACCAGGCCATGGTCATAAATGAGTTAGAAAGGATCAGCAGTGCGATCGTCTGGAAACTTTTAAGCATGGTCAGCGTGGTTGTGGAAATCAGCAAAAGTTATTTCCGGCTCTCGATCAATATCTCCAGGATCCGGATTCCGGCTTCCGGGATCACGGTACCGGGTCCGAAGATGGCCACCGCGCCGGCTTCGTAGAGAAACGCATAATCCTGGTGAGGGATCACGCCGCCCACGATGACAAGAATATCTTCACGGCCATATTTTTTCAACTCTTCAATAACCTGGGGAACCAGGGTTTTATGACCGGCAGCCAGACTGGAGACTCCAAGGACGTGGACATCGTTTTCAACAGCCTGCTTGGCTGCTTCGGCGGGTGTTTGGAAAAGGGGACCGATATCAACATCGAAACCGATATCGGCATAGCCGGTGGCAACCACTTTGGCGCCCCTGTCGTGGCCATCCTGTCCCATCTTTGCGATCATAATACGAGGACGTCTTCCTTCAAGGGCTGCAAAGCGGTCGGCCATTTCACGGGCCCGTTGGAAGCTGTCATTCCCTTGGGATTCTGAAGAGTACACTCCGGATATACTTTTGATCACGGCTTTATATCTCCCATAAACTTTTTCGAGTGCGTATGAAATTTCTCCTAAGGAAGCCCGTTTGCGGGCTGCATCGATCGATAATTCGAGTAAATTGCCTTCGCCGCTTTCTGCAGCAAGGGTCAGCGTATCCAAGGCTTGTCTGACGGATTCCGGGTCACGTTCGCTGCGTAGTTTGTTCAGGCGTTGTATCTGAGCTTCCCTTACGGTGGCGTTATCAACGTCAAGGATTTCAATGGGATCTTCTTTTTCCAGACGGTTCATGTTAACCCCGACGATTTTGTCTTTGCCCGAATCAATGCGCGCTTGTTTGCGGGCAGAAGCTTCTTCGATACGCATCTTGGGGATTCCCGTTTCAATGGCTTTGGCCATCCCGCCTAATGACTCCACCTCTTTGATCAAAGCCCAGGCTTTGTGAGCAATGTTGTGAGTCAGGGTTTCGACATAATAGGATCCGGCCCAGGGATCGAGCGAACGACAGATCTGCGTTTCTTCCTGCAGGTATATCTGGGTATTCCTGGCGATCCTGGCTGAGAAGTCGGTAGGCAGGGCGATGGCTTCATCCAGCGAATTGGTATGAAGTGACTGGGTATGCCCTAAAACGGCTGCCATGGCTTCCACACAGGTACGCGCCACGTTGTTGAAGGGATCTTGTTCGGTAAGGCTCCAACCCGAAGTTTGGGTATGCGTACGGAGAGCCATCGATTTGGGGTTCTTCGGGTTGAATTGTTTGACGATCTTGGCCCATAACATCCGTGCTGCCCGCATCTTCGCAATCTCCATGAAGTGGTTCATTCCGGCGGCCCAGAAAAAGGAGAGGCGGGGAGCGAATGCGTCAATATCCATCCCGGCGTTGATCCCGGCTCTGAGGTATTCCAGCCCGTCGGCAAGGGTGTAAGCCAACTCAATGGCAGAGGTTGCGCCAGCCTCCTGCATGTGGTAGCCGCTGATGGAGATAGAGTTGAATTTGGGCATGTTCCGGGCGGTGAATGCAAAAATATCAGCGATGATTTTCATGGAGGGCGCCGGGGGATATATGTATGTGTTCCTGACCATAAATTCCTTCAGGATGTCATTCTGAATGGTACCATTCAGCTTTTCCATCGCGACTCCTTGCTCTTCAGCAGCAACGATGTAGAAGGATAAAATGGGGAGCACCGCGCCGTTCATGGTCATCGATACCGACATCTTATCCAACGGGATCTGGTCAAACAGGATTTTCATATCAAGGATCGAATCGATGGCAACTCCTGCCTTGCCAACGTCGCCCACCACTCTTTCGTGATCGGAGTCGTAGCCACGGTGGGTTGCCAGGTCAAAAGCGACTGAAAGGCCTTTCTGGCCGGCTTTCAGGTTACGACGGTAAAAAGCGTTTGATTCCTCAGCCGTCGAAAAACCGGCATATTGCCGTATGGTCCAGGGACTCATCACATACATCGTGGAATAGGGGCCCCTGAGAAAGGGAGGCAGTCCGGCAGCATAAGCCAGATGTTCCATTTCAACCAGGTCATGATCAGTGTAAACCGGTTTTAAAGGGATCTGCTCCGGCGTCATCCAGTATTCTGCTGCATCGGGCTGGTTTTCCTTCACTTTCGGAGCGTTCTTTTCTGCTCCTCCGGAAGATAAATCAACATGGGTAAAATCGGGTCTCATCGTTTTAGTATTCGTCAGTATCTTTTTTCTTTTGTCATCTAATGATCAACAACTTTGTATACAATATGTCATAAAGTTATCCCGAAAACCAGGAAAGCGCTCTGTGATTGTGGATTGGTTATCAGGGCGATTTCAACAGGCAGCGAATAGGATTGGGTGATCCGGATATCTTTCCGGGCGAACAACCCCACGTTGATGATCCCCCCATAGGGTCCATACCATGAACCGCCTGAGGGAGTGCCGCCGATAAAAGGCTCCAGTTCAACCCCTATGGTGGAGATATCAAAGGTATAAGCCAATTCAAAATAGGTGGAAAAATTATTTTTGTCACCGGTACCATAAAGGCCATTCTCCCCTTTTGTTTTATCATCTCCGTAAAAAAAGAGGGAAGCCAATACCTGAAGGGGCACTTTTTCCGTCCCATTAAAAGAGAGGATTGCCTCCAATGTGTGACCGGTGGTTTGATGGTTCCAGTCAAAATAGAGGTTGTCTTTGTTGGGATTAAGGCCATTCATTGTAAAAATATCATAAACCATTATTGAAAACCACCGGTATGTATAGGAGAGGTAGAGGTCTATCTCGGAGTAGTTACCGAGATGCTCTGTCAGGCTGTCGTTGACCTGAACTGAATGGTCCGTGAAAGCATAGGATCCCCACGCGCCAAGAGCCAGGCCTTCCCATGAAAAATTCAGGTTGGGTTGGATGGCGGGACTGTTTCCGTAATCATACCCTCTCCAAACGTAACGGCTCACCAGGTCAGCACCAATGTTAAGATGGGTACCTCCCTCTTTGCGGTTGGTTTGTATCTCCTTTCTGACCATTTCCTCCTGAGCCTGGGCAGTGCCAGTTGACAGGAAAACCATAAGGAGCAGCATCTTTCCGGTTTGTCTCATTTTACGGTGTCAACGGTCAGCGCACGGGCTATTTCACTCTGTCTGAATGGCTTACTGATATAGTCATCCATTCCTGCAGCCAGGCAATGTTCCCGGTCTTCCGTGGTGGAATGGGCAGTCAGTGCAACAATTTTTACCTGTTTTTTGGTCATTCCTTTGAGCGTGTTTTCACGTTCCATCATCCGGATTATCCGGGTCGCTTCCAGCCCGTCCATTTCCGGCATTTCAAGATCCATCAGGATCAGATCAAAGTCATTGGATTTGAATTTTTCGATGGC
>CALMDO010000107.1 GCA_937862805.1 uncultured Bacteroidota bacterium | reverse complement strand
GATCCATCACCACTTCCTGGCAAGCGCCCCTTCCTTTGATGGTCTTTGGCATCCAATTCGATAATTCCTTCAGCAAGGGCAACAGCTTTATTTTATCCCACAGCCTCTCTTTGGGCCCGGTCACCTGGCGGAAAAGTTGATCCATCCGTGAAGCAATCGATTCGAGGCGATCGGTCCCCAAAGCGAGTGCCATTCTCCGATCGGAAGCAAAAGCATTGATCAGCAACGGGAAAGCTGTTCCCGTCTGTTCAAAAAGGATCGCTTTTCCGCCATTCTTAACCATCCGGTCGGCAATTTCGGTGATTTCGAGACAAGGGGAAACCTCCTTTTTGACCCGTACCAGTTCGCCTGCTGCATCGAGTTTCTCAATAAAATCAGTTAGAGAAGGATAGGCCATGATCCAAGTAAAAGTGTGTTTTATTCGCCAAACTTTTTGTCACCGAATTTCTCCGGTTTCTTGCCCTGGTATTTTGAGGGACATTTCAACAACAGGCTCTTTGCCACAAAATGATCGCCCTGCATGGAACCAATGATGACCACTTTTTCCGACTTTTCAAAATCCTGGGGTTTGGCGTTGTTATAGACCACTTTTCGTTCGTTTCCTTTTTCATCGACCATATAGAAAGAAAACTGGTTGGCATTGACCACCGCATCATAAGTGATGGGTTTGAATCTGTTCAGGGTGCCGATAATATGAAGCTCTTTTCCCGGGTTCGCTGAAGCTTCGCTAAAATCGGAATAGGTGCCCGCATCGGTCATGGTGGTGATGACCACTGCCACAATGGCGACCAGGGCCAGGATCAGTATAATGTGTTTTGTTTTCATTCTTTTCCAGTGCTGAATTGATCCTCAACTTCCTTTTCCAGTTTGCTTAATTTCCGGTCCATGAGGTAGAGGTACACCATAATTCCGACCAGGATAAGCGCCAATACAGCGACTACAACGAAAATTTTACCAAAAGTGTCAAACATGGGGAGCTGTTTTATGTTTTTTCCTTGATCGGGGCATCATCCTCCAGATGCATCCGAAGTTTTCTCATTCTTACCCTGATCTCCATGATCCAGAAACCCAGGAGGATCCATCCTGCCATGGCGGGGTAAAAAACAATACGCATGGAAGGGTCTAATTGCATGGGGAGTACCGGTGAGTTGTCGCGCCCCGGATGGATGCTTTCACCCGAAA
>CALMDO010000106.1 GCA_937862805.1 uncultured Bacteroidota bacterium | reverse complement strand
ATACCATCATTACCAGCGGAAATTCTGATATTTTCCCCGAAGGACTCATGATCGGTACCCTCTCCGATTTCACCATCACCCAGGATGAGAATTTCAACAACGGAACGCTGCTATTCTCCACCGACTTCAACAGCCTGGGTTATGTAGAGGTGGTTATCGACATGTTGCGGGCTGAAAAAGAGGCGCTGAAGGCCTCTTTCAAATAGAAATAACAGGATGGCAATTAAAATAAAACCATGGATGTAAGCTCAAAAACCGTTGTTCAGAATATCCTAAGGTTTTTTCTTCTGATCCTGTTCCAGGTATTGGTACTGAACCACATCAACCTGGGAGGATTCATCAATCCATACTATTATATCCTGTTCATCCTTTTACTGCCGTTCAATACCCCCCGCTGGTTATTGCTGGTCTCCTCCCTGCTGTTGGGTACCGGGGTCGATCTTTTTACCAATACCCCCGGGCTGAATGCCGCCGCCTGCCTCCTGACCGCTTTTATCCGGCCTTTTCTTATCACCCTCATCTCCTCCGGCCCGGAATCCCTGATCGGCGATACCCCTTCACTTAAAAACCAGGGAATCAAATGGTTTCTATATTATTCCATCACCCTGGTGCTCGTTCACCACTTCGCGCTTTTCTTCCTTGAAATATTCCGATTCGATGAGTTTTTCCGAACCCTGCTTCGCGTCATCCTCAGCAGCTTGTTTACCCTCCTGCTGGTCCTGATAACGGAATACCTGTTCCTGCCGGGTCGTAAATAAAAAGCCCGCTGCCTTTACGGAAGCGGGCTTAACAAAGAGGTTTCGAGCGGAGTCGAACCGCTCTCTACGGTTTTGCAGACCGTTGCCTAACCGCTCGGCCACGAAACCCTGTGATTCAGTTTGCAAAAATACAACATTTTTTTAAATTCCACCCCTAATCAGTGAGTACGGTGTGTTTTATAGCTGATCCGTTGCACTTTTCCCCCGACCGGAGGATTGAGCTTTGAAATGGAGAGACTGATTTCGGTCACCTCCGGAAAGGTTTTTTCTACTGCATCGAGAATCCGCCGGGCTACATGTT
>CALMDO010000105.1 GCA_937862805.1 uncultured Bacteroidota bacterium | reverse complement strand
GAATTTGCCCTTTTTGAAAACCTTTTCATCGATATCGGTGACGAGCAATCGATTGATAACGACCTCAGCACCTATACCTCCAAACTGTTTCATCTCAAATATTTTCTTGAACACATCACGGAGAATTCCCTTTTCCTGATCGATGAATTGGGGGCCGGAACGGATCCCTCGCTGGGCGGCGCCATTGCCGAAGCTACCTTAGAGGCGCTGAATGCCCGCAAGGCTTACGGGGTGGTCACCACGCATTATTCGAATCTCAAGTTACTGGCATCCCGTGAACAGGGCATTGTGAACGGTGCCATGCTTTTCGATCTCAAACGGTTGAAACCCCTCTACCGCTTGAAAACCGGCAAACCCGGCAGCTCTTTTGCTCTTGAAATCGCCCAGGAAATTGGTTTCCCGAAAGAGGTGCTGAAACGGGCGCGGAGAAAAACGGGGAGGAGCCAGCTCGACTTCGACCGGGAACTGCAGAACCTGGAAGTTGAGAAGGAGGAGGTGGCGCGGAAGGAGCAGGAGCTGGCGGTGGCAGATCAATTTTTAGCCGAACTGGTGAAGAAATATGAGCAGTTGACTGCCAACCTGGAGTCTAAGAAAAAGGAGATTCTGGAGAAGGCTCGTTCCGAGGCACAGGAACTGTTAGACCGGTCGAACCAGATCGTCGAAAAGACCATCCGCGAAATCCGCGAAGCGCAGGCGGAAAAAAGCCGTACCAAAAAGGTCAGGGAGGAGCTGAACAAAGTGAAAACCGAGCTGACGGGTAATCCTGCCGAAGAAAAAAAGGAAACTGCCCGATTGGTCGCTGAAAAACTGATCGAGGGGCGGCAGGTTTCACCGCCGGTCAAAAGGGTTGTCTCTCCTTACCAGTCTTACCTGAATGATCTTCAGAACAAAGCCGAACATTTCTCGCTCACCCTCGATCTGAGGGGGAAAAGGGTGGAGGAGGCGCTCCCATTGCTGCAGCGCTTTTTCGATGACGCAATCCTGCTCTCTTTCCATCAGGTGCGTGTTCTGCACGGGAAAGGTAACGGGGTGCTCCGCCAGGTGACCCGCGATTACCTTCGCTCGGTGAAAGAGGTCAAATCTGCCCGTGATGCTTCCCTCGAAACCGGTGGAGCTGGAATCACGGAAGTGGAGTTATGATATAGGAATTCACCGTTAGGAATTACCCGGATTTTTTTATAATTTTGCAACTTGTTAGAAAATTCACAACAGAATATCTAATTCATTAAAAATCAAATAAAATGACGAAAGAAAAGAAGTTTTTATCGTGCGACGGGAACCAGGCTGCTGCCCACATGGCGTATATGTTCAGCGAAGTAGCTGCCATTTATCCCATCACCCCGTCGTCGAACATGGCCGAGAATGTCGATGAATGGGCCGCTCATGGCCGGAAGAACATTTTCGGCGATGAAGTGAAGGTTGTTGAAATGCAGAGTGAAGCCGGTGCTGCCGGAGCGCTTCACGGATCGCTTCAGGCCGGTGCCCTCACTACCACTTTTACTGCTTCCCAGGGGTTGTTGCTGATGATACCCAACATGTACAAGTTAGCAGGCGAGTTGCTCCCTGCGGTCTTCCACGTCAGTGCCCGTACTGTTGCAGCTCATGCCCTCTCGATCTTTGGTGACCACGGCGACGTTTATGCCACCCGGCAGACGGGTTTCGCCATGCTGGCCTCCGGATCGGTGCAGGAGGTGATGGATCTGGCCGGTATCGCCCACCTGGCAGCCATCAAATCGAGGGTTCCTTTCCTCCATTTCTTCGACGGTTTCAGAACTTCGCATGAGATCCAGAAGATCGAATATTTCGAGAATGAAGACATGGCGAAACTGATCGACTACAAAGCGCTGCAGGAATTCCGCGACCGGGCCATCAATCCCGAACATCCGGTAACCCGCGGTACTGCCCAGAATCCCGATATCTTCTTCCAGGCCAAAGAAGCGGTGAATCGCTATTATGAGCCCATCCCCGATGTTGTGGATCGTTACATGCAGGAGATCACCAAAATGACCGGCAGGGTTTACCATCCTTTCATGTATTATGGCCACCCGGAAGCTGAAAATATTGTCATCGCCATGGGTTCGGTGACTGACACCACCAAAGAGGTGATCGATTACCTTATTTCAAAAGGTGAGAAAGTCGGATTGATCTCGGTGCATCTTTACAGACCTTTTTCTGCAAAATATTTCTTCAACGTGCTGCCTGCAAGCGTGAAACGGATTTGTGTCCTCGACCGCACCAAAGAACCCGGCGCCAACGGCGATCCCCTTTACTTAGATGTACGTGATCTTTTCTATGAAAAAGAACAACGGCCGCTCATCATCGCCGGTCGTTACGGACTGAGTTCCAAAGATACCACTCCCGCCCAGATCCTTTCGGTGTTCAACAACCTGAAAGCTGCTGAACCCAAGAACCATTTCACAGTGGGAATCGTCGATGATGTAACCTTCCATTCCCTGCCCCTGCTGCCCGAGATCGACATTGCCCCTAAAGGGACTTACTCGGCCAAATTCTTTGGTATCGGTTCCGACGGTACGGTTGGCGCCAACAAGAATTCCATCAAGATTATCGGTGACAACACCGAAAAATATGCCCAGGCCTATTTCGCCTACGATTCTAAGAAATCCGGGGGGGTTACCGTCTCTCACCTCCGTTTCGGAGACATTCCCATCCGTTCGCCGTATCTGGTGATCACCCCCGATTTTGTTGCCTGTCACGTGCCGGCTTACCTGGATAAATATGATATGCTCAAAGGGTTGAAAGATGGCGGAACTTTTCTGCTCAACTCTATCTGGGACGCTGAAGAAACCTGTCGCAGGCTTCCCGATGCGATGAAAAAGTACCTGGCTGAGCACAAGATCAATTTCTACATCATCGATGCTACCAAGATAGCAGAAGAGATCGGGTTGGGCAACCGCACCAACTCCATCATGCAGAGCGCTTTCTTTAAGGTTGCCAACGTGATTCCTTACGACAATGCCGTGAAGGACATGAAAAAAGCCATCCTCAAGACTTACGGCCGTAAAGGGGAACACATCGTCAACATGAATTACGCGGCCATCGACCGGGGCGGCGAACTGACCAAAGTCGAGGTGCCTGCCGAATGGGCCAACCTTGAGATCAAACCCGCCACAGAGAATCATAAAAGCGATTTCATGCGCCGGATTTTTGATCCCGTGAGCGCCATGAACGGTGATGATATCCCCGTGAGCGCTTTCGTCGGACGTGAAGACGGAACTTTCCCGCACGGCATGACACAATATGAAAAACGCGGCATTGCTGTCAATGTACCCGAATGGATCGCTGCCAACTGTATCCAGTGCAACCAATGCGCTTATGTTTGTCCTCACGCTGCCATCCGTCCCTTCCTGCTCGACGAAAAAGAGAAAGCCAATGCCCCTGCCGGAATGACAACCCTGAAAGCCGTCGGTAAGGAGTTGGCCGGGCTCGAATTCAAGATCCAGGTCAGCGCCCTTGACTGTACCGGTTGCGGCAACTGCCTCGATGTTTGTCCGGCAAAAACCAAGGCCCTTACACTCCGCGACCTGGGAAGCCAACTGCATGAAATGACCAACTGGGACTACCTGGTCAACAACGTTTCGTACAAAACAGATACGATCGATCGTTTCAAAACCTTTAAAAACAGTCAGTTTGCACAACCGCTCTTTGAATTCTCAGGAGCCTGTGCCGGCTGCGGTGAAACACCTTATGTCAAACTGCTGACCCAGCTTTATGGAGAGCGGATGATGATCGCCAACGCTACCGGGTGTTCTTCCATTTATGGTGGAACGGCTCCTTTCACCCCTTACCGCAGCAATGCGCAAGGTAAAGGACCGGCTTGGGCCAATTCACTTTTCGAAGACAATGCCGAGTATGGCTATGGCATGGCGGTGGCCGTGACGAAACTTCGTAAACGGATGGCTGAAAAGATGCGTGCTGCCATCAAGGAGAACAGGATGGGCGTCGAAACCCTGGAGGCCATGAAAGCATGGATTGATGCGATGTACAAGGCAGAAGAATCCAAACAGGCATCGCTGAAACTCCTTCCTTTACTGCAAAAAGAGAACGATCCCCTGGCTGCCGACCTGATCAGTCTTCGTCAATACCTTGTGAAGAAATCGATCTGGATCATTGGTGGCGACGGCTGGGCTTATGATATCGGTTACGGCGGATTGGATCACGTGATCGCCTCCGGGGAAGATATCAACATCCTGGTACTCGATACCGAAGTTTATTCCAATACGGGAGGACAGTCGTCGAAGTCAACCCCTATCGGCGCTGTGGCGAAGTTCGCTGCTTCCGGGAAAAAGGTTCGGAAAAAAGATCTGGGCGCCATGGCCATGACTTATGGTTATGTGTATGTGGCGCAGGTTTCGATGGGCGCCAACAACAGCCAGTTGTTCCGTGCCGTGAAGGAAGCTGAAGCTTACAAGGGCCCCTCTTTGCTGATCGCTTATGCCCCGTGTATCAACCACGGACTGGTCGCCGGGATGGGCAAATCTGAAGAGGAGATGGAGCGCGCCGTGAACTCCGGTTACTGGCAGATCTACCGCTATAACCCTGAAAAGGGCGAAGCAGGTGAGAATCCCTTTACCCTCGATTCGAAAGAGCCCGATTGGTCGAAGTTCCAGGACTTTCTCAAAAACGAAGTCCGTTACAACTCTTTGTCGAAAATATTCCCCGAAGAGGCACAGGAACTCTTTAAAGCTGCAGAAGAGAATGCCAAATGGCGGTACCGGAATTACCGGCGATTGGCTGATATGGACTACAGCAAGTAAATACTTCTCAACCCCTCTCCACTTCGGAGAGGGGTTTTTTTATTTCCTGAAAGGAAAATTTTCCTGAAAAGTATATATTTGTTCCTCTGAATCTAAATTTATATTCCATGGCTGATTTATCGACAAAATTCATGGGACTTCAGTTGAAGAATCCCATCATTGCAGGGGCAAGTAATCTGGTCAAAGAGGTTGATAACTGTAAAAAAATGGAGGAAGCGGGAGCGGCCGCTATTGTATATAAAACACTTTTCGAAGAGCAGATTGAGCTGGAACGGCTTCAGCTCAATGAAGAGCTCAACCAGTACAATGAACGCCATGCCGAGATGATCAGTCTTTTTCCCAACATTGAACATGCAGGCCCGCGTGAACACCTCAGCCATTTACGTAAGGTGGTCAATGCAGTGACCATCCCGGTGATCGCGAGTCTTAACTGCACTTTCGATGAAACCTGGGTCGAGTATGCCCGGCAGTTGGAAAACACCGGGATCAAAGCGCTGGAGCTCAATTTTTATGCAGTTCCGGGCGATTTCAAGCGGGATGGTAAAGCGATCATCAATGAACAGATCGACATCGTGAATGAGGTCAAGAAGAATGTCAGGATACCGGTCAGTGTAAAGCTCAGTCCCTTTTATACCAACCTGCTGATGGTGGTTCAGAACATGTATTATGCCGGGGTGGATGGTTTTGTGCTCTTCAACCGGATGTTTCAGCCCGATATCGACATGGAAAAGATCGCCCATCATTTTCCCTATAACCTGAGCCATGAGGAGGACAACCGCTTACCGCAACGCTTCATGGGGTTGTTGTACGGGGAGATTCACGGCTCCCTTTGTGCCAATACGGGGATCTTCGACGGGTACGATGTAGCTAAAATGATCCTTTCAGGCGCCGATTGTGTGCAGGTTGTGAGTACCATTTATCAGAACGGGATGGGTCAGATTGCCCGGATGATCGGGCAGCTTAGCGGATGGATGGAAAAGCATCAATTCGCAACCATCGAGGCTTTCAGGGGGAAACTCTCGAAAAAACAACTGAAAGATCCCTTTGCTTACCGTCGGGTTCAGTACATCGATATCCTGATGAAGAGTGATGAGATCATAAAAAAATACCCGGTCCGATAAATTTTGACCGGGTACTGATCGGACTCAATCGATCTTTGGGACCATCAGGATCCTGGCTTGGACTCCTTTCATCTCCCTGATCTCTTTGAGGTACTGGTAAAAAGTATAGTCTTCTCCCAGGAATTCCCGGATGCGGGTTGAAGGTTCGTTGCCCGTGAGTTGGTCGATGAGTTCTTCGAACCACTCTTTCTGTTCAGGTAGTGAGACAAGGCGATAATCTTTCAGTTTGGCCAGTTCAGCCGCCGTTTCCAGCGCTTTGGTCAGTCCGCCCATTTCATCGACCAATCCGATGGCCTTTGCATCAATTCCGCTCCAGATACGTCCCTGGCCGATGCTGTCAACGGCTGTTTGGGTCATTTTCCGTCCGGCGGCCACTTTACTGGTAAAGACGTCGTAGATTTGATCCACATTACGTTGGATGACCAGTGTCTGGTAGGAGGAGAGGGGTTTGGTGACAGGGATATAATCCCCGTTTTTGTTGGTCATGGCTTCGTCGAAGGTGATCCCCAGTTTTTTGTTAAAGAGTCCCTGCATGTTGGGTACCACCCCGAAGACTCCTATGGAGCCGGTGATGGAGGTCGGGTCGGCAAGGATTTTCGTTGCGGCACAGGCTATGTAATAGCCCCCACTGCCGGCCACGTCGCCGAAGGAAGCCACAACCGGTTTTACTTGTCGTGCCAGGTCAATCTCGCGCCAGATCACGTCGCTGGCCAGCGCCGAGCCGCCGCCCGAGTTGACGCGGAAAACGATGGCTTTTACCGCTTCATCTTCCCGTGCTTTGCGGATCGCTTTGGAAATCCTTTCTGAGCCTATGCTTTGGTCGTCTCCTTCCCCCCCCGCAATGCTGCCGGAGGCATAAACCACTGCAATCTTTTCTTTCGAGGTCACACTTTTTTTATGAGCCGGCACGTCGGTATAGTTCTCCATGGTGACAAACGGGATCTTCTTTTTCTCCTCGATGGTCAGTTTCTTCTTCAGGGTGGTGATCAGTTCGTCTTTGTAGGTAAGTTGGTCCACCAGTCCGTATTTCAGTGCATCCTGTGCCGTTTCGATTTTCAGGCTGTCGGCGATCCTGTTCAGTTGTTCTTTCCCGATTTTACGGCTTTCGACGATGGCATTGGTCATTTCTTCCCAGACATCATTGATGATTTCGGTGATCTGTTTCCGGTTTTCCGGGCTCATTTTGTCCAGGAAGAGCGGTTCGGTGGCAGCTTTGAATTTCCCATGGCGGATGATTTGCATTTTGACATCCAGTTTTTCCAGCATCCCTTTGATAAAGACATTTTCGGAGGTCAGTCCTTTGAATTCCACGATTCCTTCCGGGTTGAGGAAGATCCGGTCGGCGGCTGTTGCCAGGAAGTAGGATTTCTGGGTATAGGTTTCGCTGTAGGCCCACACAAATTTTCCTGATTTCCTGAAATCGAGCAATCCGTTGCGAATCTCGTTCACGGTGGAGATGCCGGCAGGTATTTCAGACAGGTCCAGATAGATCCCTGAGATGTTATCGTCTTTTTTAGCTTTTTGCAGGTTAGCAAGGATATCGTTGAGACCGGTATTCTTTTCGGGGCCGGAGTAGCCCATCATCATGATGCTTTTTGTTGACCGATCGTTGATCTCTTTGTTGAAGCGGGCCAGGATCACAGTATTTTTCGAGACCACCACTTCTTTCTGTCCGGCCATGGCGACAATACCGGCAACGATGCCAACGGTGATCATGGAGAAGATCATCAGCAGGAGGAATGTTCCCAGCATGCTGGCAAACATGAATTTGAAGAACTGTTTCATAGGGTACGGTTTTAAGGGTATATTATCGGGTGATGAAGGTACAGGTGGCCGGTTTCACGCGTTTCCGCATTACAGATTGGACGTGTAAATCCTTTTCCGGTTACACGGGTCAGAAGTTTGAAGGTTTGATCACAGTCTGGATACCGATCGGGTACTCGTTGAGAATTTGTTCTTTGATCCATTGGTAGTCGTCTTCGTTGTTGACAAAGTCGAGGTTGTTGGTGTCGAGCAGCAGGATGCGTTGGTCGGTTTGTTGGCGAAGGAATTCGAGGTAGCCGTTCTGGATTTTTTCGAGGTAGTCGAACCGGATGTTTTGTTCATAAGGGCGGCCTCGTTTCTGGATGTTGCGCCTGAGGTTTTCGAGGTCAAGGTAGAGGTAGACGAGGAGGTCGGGTTTAGGCACTACGGAGGATACGATGGTGAAGAGGCGGGTATAGAGGGCGTATTCGAGCGGTTCGAGGTTCCGGCTGGCGAAGATCAGGGATTTGAAGATAAAGTAGTCGGCCAGGGTGGACGATTTGAAGAGGTCGGGTTTGTTGAAATGGTTTTTCAGTTGTTGGTATCGGTCGGCCAGGAAGGAGAGTTCGAGGGGGAAGGAGTAGCGGGCCGGGTCTTCGTAGAATTTGGGCAGGAAAGAGTTCTCTTCAAATTGTTCGAGGATAAGGGAGGCATTGAGTTCTGATGCCATGCGGGTGCTCAGGGAGGTTTTTCCGGCGCCGATGTTTCCTTCTATGACGATGTAGTTGTACACTTGTGGGGATTGAGGGTGAGTAGTATTTTACGGTTGATTGTCAAGTTGTTGTAACAGTTGGCTGATGGTTTTGCCGAGTACCGGGTGAATGAATCCGGGGGCTATTTCGGCCAGGGGTTTGAGGGCAAAGTAGCGTTCATGGAGTCTGGAGTGCGGTATGGTAAGGGTTGTGGTTTGCATCACTTTTTGGCCATAGAAAAGGATGTCGATGTCCATGGTACGGGGGGCGTAGCCTGAATGTTGGGTGATACGTGTACGGCCCAGCAGGGTTTCAATGTCGAGGAGGGTGGAGAGGAGTTGTGCCGGAGGAAGGTTGGTTTCGATTTCCAGTGCCTGGTTAAGGAAGGTGACCGGGTCGGTGAAGCCCCAGGGAGGTGTTTCGAGGATGGAGGAGGTATTCAGCACCGATCCGGCCTTTTCGGCGATCAGCGCGGAGGCCCGGAGGATCATTTCCTGGCGGTCTCCCCGGTTGGATCCGGTGAGTAAAAAAATTTCCCGCATAACGCAAAGATCGGAAAAACCTCTATTGTTGGTACAATTTTTTCAGCAGGGAATCCAGTTTGAAGCCGTAATCGGGGTCGGCGGCCCAGGTACCGCTCAGGTCGTAGATTGTGAAGACGGTGCCTCTGCGGACGCGGCAGAATCTGGGGTCAACGGTCGGGGTCGTAACGGAGTCGATGCTGGCGTAGGCTTTCAGGTGTTGGATGTGCGCCCTGACGCCTTCTTCCATTGAACGGAACCAATCGCCGGCGCTCCACGCGTTGATGGCCCCCAATCCGCAGAAGTTGTTCTGGTAGCGGCTCACTGAGCCTGTAAAGCGCAGGAAGCCTGTTTCGAGGCACATCTGGCAGATGGCAACGTCGTGATTGATTCCTTCGCGGCGTGCTTCGAGGATATAAGTTTTAACCAAACAGGTGGCGTAAGATGAATCGAGGCTGCTGTTGTTTTCGAGGAGGAAGTTGACCAGGTGGTCGAGGGTTTTGGTACCCCGGTCCATGATCATGATGGAGGGGTAAACCCTGGCATTTTTCCGGCTGAAGGAGGGGGAAGATGTCCGGGGATCTTTGCCGTCGTTGTACAGGGTGGCGGTTGCCGTAAGGCTGAGGAACAGCAGGAACAGGATCAGGCGGGTCATCCTCATGGAGACATTATTCAATCACTGGCGGTGGGTTTACAGTCGCCGGGTTAGCGGGAGCAAGGTTAAGGTAAAATCTGTTTCTCCGGGGGGTGGGATGGAAGGAGTTATCCACAGGTGGTTGTTCAAAAGGGTGGAAGAAGTGGCGACGTTGGAGGGTGGGCAAAAAAAAGAGGGCGGTTTCGCGGGCCGCCCTCTTTTTGCTATCAGTAAACAGGTTACTTCACGATGTTCTGGAAGTCAGGGGTATTCATGTAGTTATAGAATTCGCGATCGCCCTTGGCCTGGAGTTTCAGGTTGGGGTTCTGGCAGGCTTTCATCAGGTATTCGTACAGCATTTTGGTGTTGTTGGTACGGGAGCCGACGATGGCTAACAGGTAGAAGGTTTCGGGTGTTTGCGGAGCGCATTTGAGGGTAGTTTCAGCAGCACTGTTGTTCCCGGAAACCAGTTGGGCAAGACCGAGGTTGTAGTTGCATTTGGCGTTGGCCAGCAGGGTAAGGGCTTTCGGGTAGTCGCCTTTGGGGATCAGCAGAACGCCTTGGTTGTAGTTTGTGTTTTCGCCCAAGGTAGCTGCTTTTTTGAAGTATTCTTCAGCTTTCTTAAGGTTGTTGTTGCGGGCTGCGATGGCGCCTAAATTGTTTTCGATGATCCCGTTGTTGGGGGCAATTTTCTCGGCGTTGGTCAGCAATTCCTGAGCGCGGACCAGGTTTCCTTTGGCAATTTCAGCAACAGCGGCGTTGTTCAGCGCTTTCCAGTTGTTGGGGAATTGTTTCACGGCATTTTCGGTGATGGTTAACTTGGTGTTGACGTCGTTGGTGAGGGTAGCGGCGTAGAGGATCTCTTCGACTTTCAGTTTGGCGGGATCGCTCACGGCGTATTGGCTCAGTTCGGCATCGGTCATCCGCGGTTCATAAAGGGTAGCGGTGATTTCGCTGCGGCGCAAGGGTGGGAGGAGGTTGGTTTCGATTTCAGGATAGATCAGGATCATGTTGCGGATTTCCTGTTCTTTCTTGAGTTGGTCGGCGGAGGAGTTGATCACGTTAAGGATTTTGTCTTTATCCTTTACGTTGCTGGCCTGAACTGCTTTCAGGAATCCGTTCCAGTCGGGACCGTGGTGTTGGAGGACCATGTTTACATCTTTGCCGGCGGCATCGATGGCAGCTTTCACAGCTTTTTTGTCTTTATTGGCTTTATTGGCTTCTTTAGCCCAGGCTTTGAACTGGTCGATTACGTAAGTTTGACCGGTCTTGGAGCGGTTTTCCGACAGGTTGGCGTTGAAGGTTTCTTCTCCTTCAGGGGATGCCCAGCCGTTCATGGTGATGTCTTTGATTTTCCAGCCCTGTTTAACGAAGGCGTCGAGGTCGGTGAGCAGGTTTTTAGCTGCATCGGTTTTGTTGATACCATATTTCAGGTCGAGGTCATACTTGTTCTTTTTGAAGTAGATCACACCGGTTTTTGATTGGAACACCTCTTTCTGGTAGCCGTGGTCGGCCACGATGGTGTTTTGGTCATTGATGATGCGGGTGGGGGTATAGATCACGCCGGGGACGAGTTCGCGCGAGGGAAGTTCGATGAATTTAACTTTTTCTTTGATCTCGTCTTTACGAGGGATTACTTTATCTTTGGCTTCATAGATGACGGGGGCCACCGAAAGCATGGATGTGTTCATCTCGGGTTTGTAGGGGAAGGTGGTGGTATAGGTAAAGGAGCCGCCTTCTTTATATTTGATCATTGTGCCTTCGCCGGTCACTTTGTCACCATGGATATGGGTGGGTTTCAGCACGGTCTGGCCGCCTGCGTAGGTCAACACCGGTTCGAAGTACATGCCGGCTTTGGAGAGGAAATATTTCGGCGGGAAGATCCCTTTGATGGTAACGGTAACGCTGTCGCCTTTTTCGGAGAGCACAGGAGGTTGAACTTCGTACCTGACCATGTCATATTTTTTGGCCATCTCTTTGAGACCGCCTCCGGCGTAGCCGAATTTATAGTTAAAACCAACAGTGGCGGAGGAGTACATGTCGTTGATAACCTCTTTGGCGCCGCCTTTGGTCATATCGAGGATGTCGCCATCCCTCCATCTCCAGTAGAATTCAATAGGGATAGAGAAATGTTTGTTGATGTTGATATCGAAACCAAGACCGGCGCCGACTTTAAATTCCAGGTTGTGTTTCAACAAACCACTGGTGTTGCCCATGTTATCATGGGATTTACTTCCGATCCAGGCTACATCCTGATTCATCAGCAGGTCGGTTTTGTGACCGATGGTCTGGTCAAGACCTACACCTAAGATTACATAGGATGAAAAAACCCGTTCCGGTTTATAACCGAGGATCCAGTTGAGCCAGTTGACGGTCAACTGAACGTCGGTTTCCCATGGATAGGCTTTGAAAGACTGGGATACATAACCCGGCTTGCCGTTTTTGTAATCCCAGACAAATTTATTTTCAACCTTGCTTTGTAACATGCCGTGGGCAATCCGGCCACGAACCCCGATAACGCGCGAAAATTGCTTGGTCAGGACCAATCCGTAGTTATAACCGATGCTGTTTTCGCCAAGATTGATCCATAGGTTTTTCGAAAGGTCACCGTTGAATTGCATGACCCCGCCGAACACACCTATTGACCAGTATTTATAAGAGGGGGCAGTGTTCCTGACTTTCTGGTCTTTTGCTTTATCCTGGGCAAAGGATGCAAATGGGACCATTGCCAAGAGCATGACAATAAGTGCTTTCTGCACAATTTGATAGACTTTTTTCATAACAAGGATGTTTTGGTTTTAGATATTGTTTACTGAGTTAGCTTTATAATTTTTAAGGGTTAAAGATTCAAACAACAAGGTAATTTAGCAAATATAATATAAAAAGTGATTATTTGTATCCATTGAAAAGAAAGTTCTGAAAGGTTTATTGTTAAAACCTTCAGTCGTTTCCCTTGTTCCGGTATTGACTTTCATCTGATATAAAATTGTTAAGAATTTGATATATAGGTATTTAATTAATAATTATCTTGTGAGTAGCAAAATTATAAAGATTGGTCGGGATTGAACAAAATTTTTTCACTTTTTTACTTGTACGCGTAAAATAAGCAAGGGTTTCATTTTTCCGGGGAAATCTTCATCTTTGAAAATACATCCCATATCACGATCCCAACGGCCACGGAAATGTTGATGGAGTGCTTGGTGCCAAACTGGGGAATTTCGATGGATGCGTCAGCGATCGCCAATACCTCTTCCCCGATGCCATTCACCTCGTTACCAAAGATAAAAGCCAGCTTTTCACCGGATTCCGTGCAGAATTGATGCAACAGGGTGCTTTGCCGGGTTTGTTCGACGGCAACGATCCGGTAGCCGGCAGTTTTCAATGCTTTCACCGCTTCCACGGTGGTCTCGAAATAGCGCCAGTCGACCGATTCGGTAGCTCCCAGGGCGGTCTTGTGGATCTCGCGATGGGGAGGGACGGCGGTGATCCCACAGAGACAGAGGCTTTCCAGCCGGAAAGCGTCGGCTGTCCGGAATACCGAACCGACATTGTTCTGGCTCCTGATGTTGTCGAGCACGATCACTACAGGAATCTTTTCTGCCGCTTTGAATTCTTCAACGGTCAGCCGGTTCATCTCGGATGGTGAGGTTTTTATCATGATCATAAAACAGCGCACAAAGGTACTTTTCTCTGAATTTATTAACAAATGCTGTCCTATTCCATTACCCTTTTTAACTTTGAAAAAAAATGTGAACCCGCTTTCGATCATCTCAACTTCTGCTCGTGGCCACTTCGAAAGAAACCTCTGAAACCCCGCTGATGAAGCAGTACAACGCCATCAAGACGAAATATCCGGATGCGTTGTTGTTGTTCAGGGTTGGTGATTTCTACGAGACTTTCGGGGAAGATGCCATCAAGGCTTCCTCGATTTTAGGGATCGTGCTCACCCGCAGGTCCAACGGCGCTGCGGCTGACATGGAGCTGGCCGGGTTTCCGCACCACGCGCTGGATGTCTATCTTCCGAAGCTGGTCAAAGCCGGTCTGCGGGTAGCCATCTGCGATCAGCTCGAAGATCCCAAAACGACCAAAACCCTCGTCAAAAGAGGGGTTACCGAACTGGTCACCCCGGGGGTCTCTTACAACGACAAGATCCTGGAGCAGAAGGAGAACAACTTTTTAGCCGGCATTCATTTCGGGGAGAAAATTTCGGGTATTGCTTTCCTGGACATCTCCACCGGGGAGTTTTATGTGGCTCAGGGAAACCTGGAATACATCGATAAACTGATCCAGAGTTTCCTTCCCAGCGAGGTGGTTGTTCAGAAGAACTGTCGCCGGCGTTTTACGGAGCTTTTCGGTAACCGCTTTTATATCAACACCTTCGATGACTGGGTTTTCACTTCAGAATTTTCAGCAGATTTATTGTTGAACCATTTCGGTACCGCTTCGCTCAAAGGTTTCGGGGTGGAGAACCTCGGTACCGGATTGATCGCGGCAGGGGCAGCCTTGCATTATCTTGCGGAGACACACCACGACAAGGTGCAGCACATTGCCAGGCTGAGCCGGATAGAGGAGGATCATTACGTTTGGCTTGACCGGTTTACCATCCGCAACCTTGAGTTGTTGGGAAGTCCCAATGAACAGGGCAAGACCTTGCTCGATGTGTTGGATCAGACCGTCTCCCCGATGGGTGCCCGGCAGCTCCGGCGTTGGTTGATCCTCCCTCTGAAAGAGCGGGCCCCCATTGAGGAACGGCTCGATATCGTGACTTTTTTCACGAACAACAGCGCGTTAGCGGAAGAATTAAGGCATCATGTCCGTCTGATCGGCGATCTGGAACGGCTGATCTCAAAAGTGGCCGTGGCCCGTGTCAATCCGCGGGAGATGGCAGGTTTGAAGAAAGCGCTGGATTCCATTGAGGTGATCAAGGGACTTTGTGCTGCTTCCGGGAACGAAGGGCTTCAGAAGATCGGGGACCAACTGAACAGTTGCAACCTCGTCAGGGAGCGGATCACCCGCGAGATTGTTGCAGATCCTCCCGCATTGGCCATCAAAGGAAACATCATCAGGGAAGGCGTCAGCACTGAACTGGATGAATTGCGGACCATTGCTTTTTCGGGCAAAGATTACCTGGTCACCATCCAACAAAGGGAGATGGAACGTACGGGGATCACCTCCCTGAAGATCGGTTATACCAATGTTTTCGGGTATTATCTGGAGGTGACCAATGCCCATAAGGAGAAGGTGCCTGCTGAGTGGCAACGAAAGCAGACGCTGGTCAATGCCGAACGGTACATCACAGAAGAGCTTAAGACCTATGAGGAGCGCATCCTTCATGCCGAGGAGAAGATTTTGGAACTGGAACTCAATTTGTATGATGCGCTGATTCAGTTTTTGATGGATTATATCCGGCCGGTGCAACTCAATGCCTCGCTGGTGGCTCGTTTGGATGTTTTGCTCTCTTTTGCGGTAAGCGCCGTCAGTTACGGGTATCAACGGCCCCGGCTCAACGACAGTTTCATCTTAGACATCAAAGAGGGGAGGCATCCGGTCATTGAGCGGCAGATGAAGCCCGGCGAAGTGTACATCGCTAATGATGTCTATCTGGATGACCATACCCAGCAGATCATCATCCTGACCGGCCCCAACATGTCGGGAAAATCGGCTTTGCTCCGGCAGACGGCGCTGATCGTGTTGATGGCCCAGATGGGCAGTTTTGTACCCGCGAAGGAAGCCGATGTGGGGATCGTTGACAAGATTTTTACGCGGGTCGGTGCTTCCGACAACATTTCGAGCGGGGAATCCACTTTCATGGTGGAGATGAACGAGACGGCCAGCATTCTGAACAACATTTCCAGTCGCAGTTTGATCCTTCTCGACGAGATCGGCCGGGGGACCAGTACTTATGACGGGATCAGCATTGCCTGGGCCATTGCAGAGTACCTGCACCAGCACCCGTTGTTCCGGCCCAAGGTGTTGTTTGCCACACATTATCATGAATTGAATGAGATGACCACTTTGATGCCCCGGATCAGGAACTACCATGTATCGGTGAAGGAGATCCGCAACAAGGTGATCTTTTTAAGGAAGTTGTTGCCCGGGGGCAGTGAGCACAGTTTCGGGATTCACGTGGCCAGGATGGCCGGGATGCCGAAGGGTGTTCTGGAGCGGGCGGAGGAGATGCTCCGGCAGTTGGAAGAGGCCAACCGGGGGGAGAAAAAGGCAGAACGGCCGGCCGGTGACGGCTATCAGTTGAGTTTTATTCAGTTGGATGATCCCCTTTTACAGCAGATCAAGGAGGACATTTTAAATATTGAAATCAACCTGTTAACCCCGGTAGAGGCGTTGATGAAACTCAATGAGATTAAAAAATTGCTTGAAAAGAGGTAGGGGAAAGGAAATTTTTTTTACATTTGCATCCTCAAATTTGAAATTGCGAAAGTAGCTCAGCTGGTAGAGCACGACCTTGCCAAGGTCGGGGTCGCGGGTCCGAATCCCGTCTTTCGCTCTGAATAAAATAACCCTCGGAATCTTGAGGGTTTTTTTTCATCCGTTCTTTCGGGCCCTGGTGGTGGAATTGGTAGACACGCAGGACTTAAAATCCTGTGACCATTGCGGTCGTGCGGGTTCAAGTCCCGCCCGGGGTACAATTCAATGAGTGATATGGCCTGTAAATTAATCGTTTACAGGTTTTTTCTTTTTTGGTTGGGAGGGTAAGGGGGAGGGTTCATCCCTGTAATCTTTCCTGACGGGGATATCGATTCCCTCCTTCTTTGTCAAATCCGGCTGCGAAGTTTCCCTCATCCCATAGTTCGTATGTTAATAAAAATTATCATTGCTCTTTGCATATGTTAAATAATTATTATGTAAATTAGTCAAAATATCCTTCAGGTGAATGTT
>CALMDO010000104.1 GCA_937862805.1 uncultured Bacteroidota bacterium | reverse complement strand
GTGTGGCCGTTCAGGTAGCCTTCGCTGTTCATCTGTAATAACCGGGGATCGAGTGACCGTTGGATCTCAAAGTACCGGTTGCTGTCATATCCCTTTGCAGCAATGGTTTCCAGGGTCGCTTTCCGCGGATTCATTATAAGGGGTAAGGCCTTTCTCCCGGTTCCCAGTATCTCCAGGGTAACCGCCGAGTCTTTTCCTCCTCCGATGGGGATGATCAAGCCTTTCAAACTGTGCGATTTCATCCTTTCGGCCTGACTTCCTGATTCGGCCTGAATTTGCATAAAAGACGCCTCATCCGCCGAAATTGAATTAAGGTAAAAAAACTCTGCCAGTCCATTGAAATAGAGTTTTTTCCAAAAGCTGATCTGGTGGGGCGTCAAGGAAAAGGGAGCGATTATGAGTAATGGAGAGCAAGTCAGTTTCCAGTAACTGATGAGTTCAATAAGGCCTATGTTAAAAAGGAGGATGGATAAGTCTTTGGAAAAATGTTCATCAACCGTCATCAAATCCTTCCTTGGAATATAAAAGGAGGGTTTAAAATAAAAGCGGTCGGAAAGATTAAAGACATATTCTACGTTCAGCCCATTCTTCGACAAGTGATAACCCTGGCTTTCAAATTTAAAAAAAGGGTAAGCTGCGCGCAACGTATGAAATTTTTCTGAATGATTATGTTTCACATTGAATTGGTATTATATTTGTCGAAGGATGTGGATACAAAGGTATAAAAAACGAAAGAAGCTATGGATAAGCCGTTGATAAAACCCAGGCAGGGGATCATTTTGATTTCTGAACCTTCGCTCAGGGACTTTTATTTTCGTCAATCGGTGGTATTGTTGGCAGAACACAACGAAGAAGGGACTTTCGGGGTGATCGTCAACAAACCCATCGAAGCGCGTATCCAGGATATCATCAAAGACTTCCCCGATTCCGATCTTCCGGTTTATCTTGGAGGACCTGTAAAAACCGACAGTATCTTTTTTATTCATACCCGTGACGACATTGACCAGAGCCTTCCGATCATGCAAGGGCTTTACTGGGGAGGTAACATCGATCTCATCAAGACACTGCTCGAAAACGAAGAGCTCACTGAACATCAAATCCGTTTTTTTGTAGGTTATTCAGGATGGCATCCCCACCAGTTAGACCGGGAAATAAAGGAAAAATCGTGGATTCTCTCGCATACAACCGCAGCAGAGATCATTGGCAACAACACTGAAAGGCTGTGGAGTGCCTACCTTCGCACCATGGGAAAGGACTACGCCATCTGGGCCAATTTTCCCGCGGATCCGACCTTCAATTAAAAGGCTGCGCCTGAGCCATTGACAACATAAAACATCCGATCATGAACGATCACGATCTGTCGACGACAAGTTATTATGGAGACCAACCGGGTGAACTGATCAGCGACCGCGAACCCAAACCCGAACCCTCCCTCCGGGCAAAAAAAGCCAGAGATCTC
The DNA here is from genome assembly GCA_937862805.1 of uncultured Bacteroidota bacterium. Lineage (GTDB taxonomy): Bacteria > Bacteroidota > Bacteroidia > Bacteroidales > FEN-979 > CAIVAT01. The sequence goes on along the minus strand of CALMDO010000104.1, from coordinate 16 downwards.
TATTTTGAAGCCAAAT
>CALMDO010000103.1 GCA_937862805.1 uncultured Bacteroidota bacterium | reverse complement strand
TGACAGTACCGAGCAGTACCCTGTTGATTATAAAACCGATGGATTTGTGGATGATATCGTGGGCCGTTATTTCCACTACCGCAACCTCATCCGCTAAGTCAACCTCTCAATTGCATGCTTATCTGGCCTTCTCCCGGTGATCCTGAATAAATAATGCACAAATATCCCGGATGGATTGTTCGACGGGGATAAAGGTAAAAGGAATGGTTTCGCACAGTTTCTGGTGGGAATAGGTGTAGTACTGTGTCGCGGAGATCGCCATTTCCCGGGTAATTTGAGGTCGCGAACCGGTCAGAAAAGCCCTCAGTGTTTCCGCACGCCAAGCCAGAGAAGCCAATCCCATGGGCACATTGAAAGCCGGCTCCGGCTTGTCAAGGTAGCGCGCCATCATTTTGAACAAGGCTTCGTAGGTCACATTTTCCGAAGAACAGATAAACCGCTGACCGGCTATATCACGCTCCATCAGGCTGATCATCGCCTTTGAAACATCCCGCACATCGACGTATCCATTGATCCCCCGCGTATAAAATTTCAAACCCTCCCATACCATACGGAACAATCCGGAGTTGTGATTCCAAAAACCGGGACCCAGGATTACCGACGGATTGATGATCACGGCATTCAAACCCTCCTCCATCCCTCTCCAGACTTCCCTTTCTGCGCCATATTTGCTGATGGCATAGACAGAATTTTTCCTTGAGGGAACCCAATAGTCCTCTTCGCTGGTCAACCCGTCGTTGTCTGCTCTCCCTAAGGTGGCGACTGAACTTACAAAGCAAAATTTCTCAACCCTGTGACTGATGGCGAGGTTCACCAGGTTGGCAGTCCCTTCAGTATTAACCTTCAACATGGTTTTGTGGTCGATGGGATCAAAGGAGACCACTGCTCCGGTATGATAGATTTTCGTGATTCCTTCCAGGGCATCTTCCATGGAGCCAAAATCCAACAGGTCGCCTTCAACCCATTCAATTTTATTCGCCAGGGACGAACTGTCAGGAGTATAATAGGAGAATATTTTAGATACCCTTGCAGTATCGCTTGTTTTTCTCCGTAACGCCCTCACAGGTTTTCCCTGCCGGATCAGGTCAAATAGCAGATGGGAGCCCAGCAATCCGGTTCCGCCGGTTACAAGTATCATGAATGGTGTTTAGACAACAAAGGTACTGAAAAGAAGTGAAAAGGTTCAGAGGAAGCGGATTTCCGTCACCGGTTTTTGTTGGTTATGACTTCGAACCGGCAGACCACGCGTTCCCCCGCCTGATCGACCAGTGTCAGACGGTGAGTGCCATTTTCCGGTGAGATTGCCTTTTGGTGGATCTCGTTGGTAATCCCTATAAATTGATCATCCAAATGCCAGTATATCAATTGCTTCGGATTTCGATGGGCAACTTTCACGATGGCATAGCCGGCTTTTCCGTCCAAATCGACAGGGATGAATATCCGGCTGTTGTTTCCGGGGTAAATGATCTCCATGTTGTGGCGTT
>CALMDO010000102.1 GCA_937862805.1 uncultured Bacteroidota bacterium | reverse complement strand
ACCGGATGAACAACCTGCTCAACCAGTTCTCACCCCGCTTTTCCTCCTCCTGGTCTTTTACCAAAAACTGGTTCCTCAATTTCAACGTGGGCCGTTATTATCAGCTTCCGGCATATACTACGCTGGGATTTCGTAATAACCGGGAAACGCTCGTCAACGATTCGCTGGGGCTGAAATACATTTCAGCTGACCATATTGTTTTGGGTGTGGAGTTTCTGCCCAGGCAAAATTCAAAGATATCCCTTGAGGGATTTTACAAGTTTTACCGGAACTACCCATTTTCGCTGCTTGATTCGGTGGCCATCGCCAGCAAAGGGAGCGGATATGGCGCTTTTGGTGATGAAGCGGTCACCTCTACCGCGAAGGGCCGGGCTTACGGATTCGAGTTGTACTACCGCGACGCCGACCTCTTCCGGTTCAACATCGTGGCCTCCTACACTTTTGTCCGCAGCGAATTCACCAATTATGCAGGAGAATACATCCCGTCATCATGGGACAACCGACACCTGATCAGCCTTCAGGTTGGAAGAAAATTCAAATACCATTGGGAACTCGGACTGAAATGGCGTTTCGTGGGAGGGGCGCCCTTCACGCCTTATGATGAAAACAAATCGAGCCTTGTCCCGGCCTGGGATGCTCAGGGAAAAGGTTACCTCAATTACGACGCTTTCAATACCCTCCGGTTGCGTTCGTTCAATCAATTGGATATCAGGATAGACAAGGGTTTTTATTTTAAAAAATGGTCGCTGATGGTTTACCTCGATGTTCAAAATGTCTTAAATTTTAAAGCGGAACAACCGGATATCTTAGTCAACACTCAACCTGACGGGTCGGTGGTCAGGTATATCGACGATCAGGGAAAGGAACGATATGTTCTGCGTGACATCTCCAATTCTTCAGGAACGATTCTCCCGGCCATCGGCATCATGATAGATTTTTGATCAATCCCTTTTTGTTTTCTGAGTTTACTTTTTGGATTTGACCAAACTCCGGATATCCCTGAAAAAATAGAAATCACTCCGGCGCAGGGTGATGATCTCCCTGAACGACATTTTAACTTCCCTGCAATAGACCAGGATGAAGAAGAAGGATCCCGCGGCATAGCTTACGTTGGTGGCCCAGGCCGCACCAATTCCTCCGAAGCGTGGAATAAGGAAAAGATTCAGAAGGAAGTTGATAATCAGGGCAGGCAGAAAAGTATAGATCGCTATTTGGGGTTTTCCCATCCCGGTAAGACGGCTGTTGAGTATGCGGAATCCTATCAGGATGAGCACACCGGGAAGTACCACCTGGATCATAGGCACACTTTGTACAAAGGCTTCGCCAAAAATCCAGGGGATCAGGTAAGGAGCGGCAAAAAAGATCCCAATACTCAGGAACAGGCCTACTAACAAGGAGATCCTGAAGGTGGAAGCGACGGTTTTGTGTACTAATGAGCGATCCTGAGAGTTGGCGCTTCGGCTTAGAACGACGTTTTCGACGGCCATCGGTATATGCCATAGTTGTTCGGCAATCTGCATGGCCAGGGAATAAAAGCCGACCTCTTCCAGGGTGGAGAGTTTCCGGAGCATCAGGATGTCGAGCCGGTAGTTCAGTTGCATTACAAAAATGGCAAGGGCATTCACCAGTCCAAGCTTGATCATGCTTTTGATGATGCTTTCGTGGTATTTCCATGTTATGGTGTAATGGTAGCTGTACAGGATGGTGCGATAGGAGTAGATGAAAGTCATCAGGTTCGCGGTGAAGATGGCGATGAAGGCGCCCAACACCGCGAGTTTGAGCACCCAGACAAACAACACGGTCAGCACGAGGGTAAGAAGGGTAGGGCCGGCGTTGAGGATGCTGGCCCTTCGGATGTCTTCCTTGCCTAAGAAAACGCCGCCTGCAAAGACATTCGAGAGCAGCAGGGGGATGGTCAGCAGGGCCAGCACGATGATGAGCGGGTCGAATGGCTGTGTTTCCGAAAAGAAATAGGCCAGCCCGCAAATGATGATGCTCAGGGTGCTTGTCCATAGAAGGAGGATGAACAAAGCAGAGACAATGTTCTCTTCGGGAAGGATCTTGTTGCCGATATGGTAGATGGCGCTTCGACGGACTCCCAGCTGGGTAAACCCTATCACGATGATGGGAACCACGATGAGGTAAGAATAAAGTCCGAAACCTGCCGCGCCAAGAAGCCTGGAGAGAATGATACCCGTCACCAGGTTGCTGATGGTAACGGTAACATTGCTTCCCAGGTAGCTGAGGATATCCTGGAAATAGGACCGTTTGGCTATAGGTTTTTCCATTCCGGTAATCTTCCTGGTGTGACCGGAGCTCCGAGTTGATCAACAGTTTTTTCTAACGAGGGAAGTTCCGTTTCTCCGATTTTTTTGATCTGGTCATAAACCGGCGGGAATTCATCCTGAAGGATCTGCCATGCCTCTGTCTGGGTTTGGGTAGGTTCGGACGTGGTCATCCAGCTGATCCAGGTCAGTTTTCCCAGACGGGCATTCAAGGGAACCGGGGCCGGCGGGTTTTCTTCATCGCTGGGCTTGCCGGTGTTCCGGTTGAATTTGATGTTGAGTATTTCATCCAGTTGCAATTGAATGGTACGGGCACGGGCCATCATTTCAGGAGTTGCCGCGGGGGTGCTGTTGAGTGCCTGCACGATGCTCCCTGCCCTTTGAGAGAGTTTTTCTGCGTACGCCTCGGTCCCCTGCATGATGCGTGTCAGTTCCGCCACTTTCCGGTGGAAAGCGACCATTCCCCGACGATCTGTAGCAGGTAATGTGGTGTTGTTTAGCAGTACTGCCTGGAACCACACCGGTCCTGCTAACAGACGGGTCTCTCCTCCGGCTGTAAGGGATAACGTGACCGCGTATTTTCCGGGCATGGCCAACACGCCGCTGCCGTTGTCGGAGAGTGGATCAAAACGATCGGCCTCCACGGCGCGGGTTGACTGGTAGCGCAAGTCCCAGTTGACCCTGTTGATTCCTTTGGAGGGCGTTTTGTGGATCGTGCGTACCGGAGATCCATTCTCATCGCTCACGGTAAAGGTCAGGTAAGGAGCAATCTCCAACTTCTCTGCGCGAAGTTCGGTTTCGGAAGGCTGAGGAATGGGCTCTCCTTTTTTGAAAAGTTCTTTTTCCTTTTCATTGCGAAGCTCTTTTTTAGTCTTCGGGATTTCTTTGACATAATAGGTGAAAACAGCGCCGAAGTCTGGGTTTTTAGCAATGTAAACGGTACTTCCCTGGCTTCCCTTGATGTCGGTGGGAAGGTACATCAGGGCATCCTTCACCGGGAAAAGTGCGCCTTTCTGATCAAGGGTCTCTTTTTTAAGTTGCCGCAAGGGGGTGATGTCGTCAAGGATATAGAATCCTCTTCCGAAAGTGGCCAATACCAGGTCATTTTCTCTTGATTGAAAAGCCATATCCCTGACAGGGATATCGGGTAATCCTGATTTCATGGGAATCCAGTTCTTTCCCCCGTCGAGGGTTACGAAGCAACCGAATTCAGTGCCGGCAAACAGCAACTCCGGATCGCGCGTATCTTGCAGGATACTGTGGACGGTTCCGTTTTCAGGGAGGTTACCGGTGATGGAGACCCAGCTTTTTCCCTTGTCAGTGCTCTTCAGCAGATAAGGTTTGAAGTCGTCACGCAGGATGTTGTCGAATGCCGCAAAGACGACGTTTTCATCAAACCTGCTGGCAAAGATATCGCTGACGTAAGTCTGGGGAGGCACACCGGGGAAAGAACCGGCACGGTTCCAGGTTGCTGCATCTTCACTTACCTGGATCAGTCCGTCGTCGGTTCCTGCATAGAGGAGGTTTTCTTTTACCGGTGATTCATCGAAGGAGACGATAGTTCCATAGAGTGAGGTGGAGACATCTTTCTGAACGGCATCGGTACTCCAGAATTTTCCCATGACAGGCCAGGTATTGCGGTCGATCTTTGCCGTAAGGTCGTCGCTGATGACCTGCCAGGTGTTACCCCGGTCATCGCTGCGGAATACCTTGTTGGCGGTGCAATACAGTCGTTGAGGGGAATGGGGGCTGATCAGCAGCGGGGTATTCCAGTTCCATTGATAGCTATCCTCACCTTTTCGGGGTTCGGGGCGGATATCGACTGCTTCCTGGCTTTTACGGTCATACCGGACCATTCCGCCATATTGTGATTCAGCATAGACGATGTTCGGATTGGTGGGATCGATCTGTGACCAGAAACCATCCCCTCCGTTGGTGACAAACCAGTCGTCGGAAAGGACACCCTGTCCGGCGGTTGTACGGGAAGGGCCTCCCACGCTGTTGTTGTCCTGGGTTCCGCCATAAACATAATAAAAGGGGAGGCTGTTATCGACCTGTACCCGGTAAAACTGGGT
>CALMDO010000101.1 GCA_937862805.1 uncultured Bacteroidota bacterium | reverse complement strand
CTCGGGCGACGTTCGTTATAACCCTGCATTCATGCATGGAAAAACAGATACCTTTGTGGCCGGCGTCAATATCGGATTTTAAACAGGAGGAGGTTAAGCATAGAATACGTACAGAAGTATTGACTGTTTTTGTTATCTTTGTTTTTGAAATCGTGTTTTTGATTCAGGATTAGATCAGGGATCTATGTTGATAAATATATTATTTGTTGAGACGGGCTTGCCGGTGGATGTGCGGATCATGTTCATTTCGGCACTCTTTCTGGCGTTGGCAGCCTTCGTGATGAGTGGTTTTGCAGCGTTCCTTTTTTACAAATTTTACCGTGATACCATTATGCCGGTTCCCGTTTTACAGCTTGAAAAACAAAGAGATACATTATCTTTGAAGGTCTATAACAACGGGAACAGCCCCTTCCATATTTTTACCTGTCTTTACCTGAAGGGTGGCAAAAGCGCGGATAACCTTTTCGAATTTTTGCCCCCATTGCAGGACGAATCGCTGTATGCCATGGTTACCAAAGGAATAGCGGGAAAGCGACTACTCCCCGATCAGCATTTCAAGGTGTTCGACATTGATTTCACTTATCTGGAGGGATTTATGACTCCGGAAAAGATACAGGAAATTAAAAACCAGCTTAATGGGATAACAGTAGAATTGTTTTGCCGCGACATTGGACACCGGTACAAGACAGTAATCAGGCTTGTCATTGATCTTTTATAATAAAAAATCCCGGTGAAATGCCGGGATCAAAAGAAAAAACACTATGGGGAGAGAGCAGCGCGAACCGAAAAAACTGGTAATAGCGAATTACCTGGTGTTAGCTACCGACATTATACTGATCATCATTTCCATCTTTCTGGCCTATCTGCTGCGGTTTAACTTTTCCATTCCCACCAGTGAGATGGAACCCCTTCCCTGGATCATAATGTACATCACACTCGTCAGAATGGTCATCCTGTTGCTTGGCCGGTCCTATTCCGAAAAGATACGGTTTATGAACCTGATCGAAGTACTCAGGATCTATTTCTTCAACATCCTTGGAAGCGTGGTTTTCATCGTCACCAATATTGTGTCGTACTATCTGATCAACAATACTCTTTTTATCCCCCTTACCATTGTGATTCTTGAATTCCTGAGCACCTCTTTCCTCCTCATCATTTTCCGGAGCCTGATCAACGTCAGTTATTCGAAAAATATCGGAAAACGGGAACTTGAAAAGATTGCACGGGAGAAATAAAAAATCCTATCAATATCTTTATCAATCAGATTTATTTCTCTGATCGAGGGTGGCGTATATCGAGTTGTTACTGATGTATTCGGGGATGATTTGTTTTATTTTATCCACCAGTTTAAAATGGTCGCCTTCGAGCATCAAGGCTGAGAGTTGATCCATAAAGCCCAATACCTCATTTTTGTCATATTTTCTGACTTTGGCCCTTAAGATTTTTGGATGGTGGGTAGCCAGGGTGTGTTCCCCGGTGGCTAAGAGTTCCTCCTTTAATTTTTCGCCCGGCCGTAATCCTATCTCCCTGATCATGATATCTTTGCCGGGTGTATAACCAGAGAGTTGTATCATTTTATAAGCCAAGTCGTAAATACGCACCGACTTCCCCATGTCGAAGACCAGGATCTCTCCGCCTTGGCCCATCACCCCGGCTTCCAGGACCAGATTGCAGGCTTCGGGGATGGTCATGAAAAAACGGGTGATATCTTTATGTGTGACGGTAACGGGACCTCCGTCCCTGATCTGTTTCCGAAAGAGAGGGATCACCGAACCATTGGAGCCTAACACATTGCCAAAGCGGGTGGTAACAAATTGAGTCCGGCCGTTCGACAGGCATTGGATGTAAATTTCGGCGAGACGTTTGGTTGCACCCATCACATTGGTCGGATTGACCGCTTTGTCGGTGGAGACCATTACAAATTTTTTCGCTTTGTATTTGACGGAGAGGTCAGCCACGATCCGGGTACCAAATACATTTACCATCAGGGCTTCGTAGGGATTTTCCTCCATCAGCGGAACATGTTTGTAAGCAGCGGCATGGAATACATACTGCGGACGATAGGTGGCAAAATGTTGTTCCATCCTGAACCGGTCCTTCACATTGGCAACCATGAAGGCCATGGATAAATTGTTACCCGTTTTAGCACAATGGTCGCGCAACTCCATCTGGAGGTTATAGAGGTCGGATTCGGCCTGATCGATGAGAATGATACGGGAGGGTTGGTACGTGATCAATTGCCGGACGATCTCACTGCCGATGGATCCGGCTGCACCGGTAACCATTACAATTTTTCCGGTGAGTTCTTCCATCACAAAATTGTTGTCCAACCGGATCGGTTCCCGTTCCAGTAATTCTTCGATCTGCACCTCTCGTAATTGGTGAGAGCTGAGTTGACCGTTGATCCATTGGTTGATGGAGGGTATCACCTTTACTTTTAGTCCCAGATTCAGTCCTTTGTCGATGATGCTTTGCTTGTCAGGCAATGGCATGTTGTTGATGGAGATGATCAGGATGCTGATGTTGTTATGACGGATGTAATCCTCTGATAATCCCCGCTCAGGGGTGATGACCGGTACTCCTTCAATGATCTTGTTGTTCAGGCTGTCATTATCATCCAGGAAAGCCACCACGTCATGCTTATAGACAGAATCACCTTTGAGGGCAATGCGGGTTTGCATTCCGGCAGAACCTGCACCGTAGATTAAGACCCGGATTTGCTGCCGTGAATCTTTTTTAAGGATGTCGTTGTAAACCAGTTTTATTAGAAAACGGCTCCAGACCAGCAGGATCAAAGAGAGTAAAAAATGGATCAGTACAATCGAGAGACTTGGGATCCAGCGCAAAACATCGTTTCCACCATTTTGTTTAACAAAGAAAACAAGGATTAATAATGCGATGGTAGCCATCCCCGTTGCCTTGAACAACCGCACTGTATCGTTGATTCCCGAGTGACGGATGATGCTGCAGTATGATCTGGTTAACAGAAATGCTACCAGGAAAAGGGTAACTACCAGGATTGACTGAATAAAAATCGAAAGGATGTTCATGGAAGTCACTACAAAATCGTAACGCATCATGTTGGCCACATAAAATGCCACAAACACGATGGTAAGATCCATCAACAGTATCAACCACTGGGAAACAAACCGTTCGGAGTAGGACTGGAAAAGTTTTTTGACTAAGTGTGATTTCATCATCCGGTTTTTCGCATCAAATGTACGAAATACTGATCAATTACCCAACACTTTTGTAAGCGTTGTTGCAATTCTGTCAAAATCTTCCAGGGAGAGGTTCGAGCCACTTGGCATGCACAACCCATTCTTAAATAACCGCTCCTCCAGGTGGCTGCCATAATAGGGTGCACCTTTAAAAACCGGTTGGAGGTGCATGGGTTTCCACAAGGGACGGGCTTCAATGTTTTCAACATCCAAGGCCTGGCGCATATCTTCACGTGTTATTCCACCGGTCATTTCGGGATCAACCTGGAGGGTAGTGAGCCATCGGGTAGAACGGACTCCGTCGGGCTCATTCAGCAGGGTGATGCCCTCCTTATCCTTAAAGAAATGAGCGTACCATTCAAAGTTGGCACGCCTGGCTTTGACCCGTTCCTCCAAAACTTCAAGTTGTCCACGGCCGATGGCTGCCAACACATTGCTCATCCGGTAGTTGTACCCGATTTGTGAATGTTGGTAATGGGGCGCTTTGTCGCGTGCCTGTGTTGAAAGGAAATAGGCTTTCTCTTTGTCCTTTGAATTTTTGCACAGAAGGGCGCCACCACCGCTGGTAGTGATGATTTTGTTGCCGTTGAACGAAAGGATTCCCATGATACCGTCAGTCCCGGGATGGTGCCCTTTGTAGGCTGAGCCCAAGGCCTCTGCTGCATCTTCAATAACAGGAATCTCATATTTGTTGGCTACTGCCATCAGTTCATTGGTCATGGCCGGCATTCCATAGAGATGCACCGGTAAAATGGCCTTGATCCGTTTTCCATGTCGGTGACGGTCTTTGATGGCATCTTCCAGTGCGTCGGGATCCATGTTCCATGTTCCGGGTTCGCTTCCGATAAATACAGGCGACGCCTTCAGGTAAACGATCGGATTTGCTGTGGCTGAGAAAGTGATGCTTTGGCAGATCACCTCATCTCCCTCCTCCACGCCGGCAATGATCAGTGCCAGGTGGAGCGCTGCCGTTCCGGAACTCAGGGCAAGGACATGGGGAGAACCCGTCACCTTCCCAAGTTCCTGTTCAAATGCATTTACATGCGGTCCCAGAGGAGCGATCCAGTTGCTGTCGAATGCGTCTTGGATGTACCGCTGTTCTTTGTCGCCCATGTGGGGGGAGGAAAGCCAGATTCTTGTTTTCTGTAAGGTCATAGTAGAGGATTATGGTACAAAAAGATTTTCGCAAATTACTTCAAATTTTTTCAACTTTTTGAAATTTCCGGTTTCTTCTCCTTTATAAAAAAACTCACCCAGAATACCCACATGATAAAAATCATGAAATAGAAGAAGGTTTTGAAGATATAATCGTGAAAGAAATGGAATTTGTCGGGCCATTGGATGAGGGAGAGGGTAAGGCCCACCACCCGGATCACATTGACCCATTCAATGATGATGAGTCCTGCAGGAATGTACCATAGCTTGTGTTTCAACGGGCCGGGAAAGAGGATCATTAAAAAAAGCCAATGCATCCATTGTTTCAGGCTTGTACAACCGGGACTTACCATCAGGGAAACCCATTGTCCGTTATGTGCTTGTAAATGAATTGATTGGTCTTTCAAAGTTATAAAAAAATCAAGTTGGAATATATGATACAGTATCCAAATGCTTTGATTCAACAATAACATTGAAGCCCAGGCAAAAAGTTCTTTTACCTGCTGTTCAAAGGGGTATAAATGTGCCTTGGAGTCCCAAAGGATAAATAAATAGTGAAAACTGATGATAAGCAATGCAAACAACAAAACATTTTTCAGGGGGTGCCATCGATGAAGCCAGCGTTGTATTGTTTCCCAATATGGTAGTTGCATGATTCTTTAGTCAGTAGATCCTCTTTGACAAATAATTTTCAACCAATTGATTAAGTGGTGAAGGCAGGTATTTCAGAAGAAACATCATCCAGGGATCTTTATCATTTTCTTTTGGGTTTTTGGAAACTTTAAGTTGTATCAACGGCTGGTCGGTGGTGTTCCATTGGCGCTTAAAACAGTGGTCTTCGCTATCCCGGTTGCTGCTGCCAAAACTGAATATTTGGCAGTGAAGGGTGCGGGCGTGTCGGATCATTTCCGAAACCATTGCATAGATCCCGCCATTGCGGTGCCAGGGTTCCGGCACCGCAATCCAACAGGTCTCATAGAACCCCTTGAACTCGAGGTTGAAAGATGCGCCAACCAATACTTCCCTGTTTTTGAGAAGAAAAATACCGCAGAATCCGTTGTTATAATCCTTTAGCAGGTTCCTGAACCATCTTCTTGGAAGTGGTAAGGAGCCGATGGAGCGCCTATGATGGCTATAAATCGAATAGAAACTGTCTAAAAGTTCTATTCCTCCTATTTCCACCGTAAAACCATTTTTTGTGGATTTCAGGATTTTTTGACGGAGGTCTGATGAGAAATGGAAGAAAGGGTCGTGACGGATATCAAGGAAACCGGCTACTTTCGGGGTGTCATCCCGGGATGGGCTGTCAGCTATCATTCTTACCTCGACCGATGTAAAGTGCGAAGATTCCAGGAACGTCGCGATTGTCGCGTGCAATGGGTTCTCTGACGTCTGACAAAAATTATGCACATTCCCATAGGGACAATGGGGCAGAGATATTAGTTTGCGTCCGGTGCAGATAGCCCTGATCACCAGCGTATCTTGACGGGTGATCACCGGTTTCCAACCAAAGGTTTCCGCCAATATCTTACTCAGAGAAGGATTGTGGCTGATCAGCGCGGGGCTTTCACTTTCAGGATCTTCTGTTCCCGGGTCCGGCAGGATCTTTTGGTCGATGACCTCCCGGCAACGGCATGGGCGTGGTTTTGTTCCAAAACGGATGAATAACCCTGTCAGAGCGCCCAGACTATTGAAGAGTATGTCGCCGTAAGAAAAGCCCCTGTGAAGGGTATAAAAATAGTCTTGTAAAAATTCGATACCGGATCCATAGAGAATGAGGATCAGCAGGATCCGGAACCGATACCGGCGCCAGCGGACGGGGCAACTGCTAAAGCTTAGGGCAGCAAGGAAACCTAAGGTCGCATACAGGACAAAGTGAACTGCTTTGTCGATACCGATGATGGGAATTGTGGGGAAATCCTTAGCCGGCAGGAACGAGAGAACTGCGACAAAAACGGCGCCTAAGAACAGAAGAAGCTTGTTCAAGGAAAGGGTTTGAGAGTTTTAGAGTCCGACTATAAGTTTCTGACTTCTAACCTTGTCCTTCTAAATGTCTGTATTCAGGAAAGAAGGAGCTTTGGTTTCTTGTCCCGGGTATTGAATTCTCGAGGAGGTACATGTAAATATCCCGCCGGTGGATAAAACGGAGGGTGTAGAAGG
>CALMDO010000100.1 GCA_937862805.1 uncultured Bacteroidota bacterium | reverse complement strand
TCAGCGTGAAAGGTCAGATCTATGCTGAGGGGACGGTTGATCAACCCATTCTGTTCACCGTCGCCGATACCACGGGATTTTCTGATTCTCTCACCACAGCAGGAAGTTGGCATGGATTTCTGTTTTATTCTGATGGTGGAGGTGATGCAGCCTCCCGTTTCTTTCATTGTCATTTTGAATACGCGAAAGCAGTTGGAAATGATTCGGTCTCAGTGAATGGTGGGGCCATCAGGAGTCTTGGCCGTGAAGGGGTGGTCGTTGAAGAATGTGAGTTCAGTCAAAATTACGCATACCGTTGGGGAGGGGCTGTTTACATGTACCATTCAAACATGATCATTAACCGCTGTATATTCAGGAATAATCAATCCGGAACTCCCACGTTGCCTTATGGTTATGGAGGGGCGCTATGTTCTGTACAATCAGATCCGCAGGTGACCCGCTGCGTTTTTACCGGTAACCGGTCGACCGGAGTAGGAGGCGGTGCCTCTTTTGAAAGGTCCGATCCGCAGTTGCAGTATAACATTTTTGAAAACAATTTTTCCGGACTTGGCGGAGCGCTGAGCTACCTGCGTTCAACCCCATCGCGGGTTGTTTCCGACAATCTGATGTACAACAATGAAGCATTGTTCTTTGGTGGGGCAGTTTGTTGTATCCGCAGCAATACCGTCTTTGCCAACAATACTATTACCGGGAACCTGGCACCTTATGGAGGTGGCTTATATGCTAACGATTCTGCTTGTCCTTCAAGTTATAACACAATCTATCACGGGAATGCCGGAGCTGTAGGAAAAGAAGTGTACATCTGGGACATCTGGTCAGCTCCCAATTTCTTCTATTGCGATGTAGCCGGTGGAACCGAAGGATTTGAAGGAAGTGGCGGTCAGCAGGGTTATCATGGCATGTACGAGAACAACATTGATACTTTACCCGGTTTCAAAGGCGTCGGTGAACATCCTTACGCATTGGTAAGCAATTCGGTACTGATTGACCTCGGCACTCCGGACACAGCCTTTCTTCAGATTCCCCCTTATGACCTTGCAGGAAATGATCGCATTCTCAACCACCGCATTGATATAGGCGCGTACGAGCATGATCCTTCCACAGGGAACGGATTAGAAGCGACAGTCAATGAGGAACTGTTCACGATACAGATCTCTCCTAATCCGACACAAGGTCCTGTTGAAGTATGGGTTAAGTCAGAAAAAGATGGCCATTTGATGCTCACCCTTATTACCCCTGATGGGCGACAAACCGGCTGCACCGGTAAATTTTTCTGTCAAAAAGGCCGGCAAAAAATCACCCTGGATCCCGCGGCCATCCAACCTTCAAATACAACTGCCGGAAGCTATTACCTTATAGCAACCCTGGGAGATAAAAGCCGTATCGTTCCCCTGATCCTTATCAGGTAAGAGCGCAGGCTGTATCGCTACGATTTTTCCATCGCCATTTTCTCACCGAATCTTCGGCCGAATTCAATGCACTGCTGTTGCACCGCCTCATGCGGAGTAAATTTGACGGCCAATCCTTCTTCCACAACATTCAGCTTCAGGGCGGTCATGACGGTATCCATGATCTTTACGCCTTCACCGCTCCAACCATACGATCCGAAGGAAGCAGCCGGTTTGTTGCGATCGCGCACCGGGTTGATCAGCGCAAAAAGCTGGTAAACAGGAAGAAGAATATTCTGACTGAAGGTGGGGCATCCTGCCAAAATACCCGCAGCTTCAATGATTTTTTGCTCCAGTTCAGGAAGGGTAACCTTTTCAAGATCACATAGATCGACTTCAAGATTTCCCGTCAGCCTGATTCCTTCTGCAATCTTTTTAGCCATGAGCTCCGTATTCTGGTAGGCAGAAACATAAGCCACAAGCACTCTCCCTGCAACCGGAAAAGCCAATGCTTCGCGGGCATATCGTTCACTGAGTGCGACATATTTTTTCCAGTCGTTCCTTAGAACGGCTCCGTGTCCGGTACAGATAACCTCAATATCCAGTGGCCTTATCCGTTCGATGGCTTGCAACATGAACTTACTGAAAGGTTTCATGATCACGTCGAAATAATAGCGGAAGGCATCATCAAAATTGCCTACCACATCGTCGAAGATCCCTTCATGGCAGAAGTGGGCGCCAAAAATATCGCAGGTAAACAAAACCTTATCCTCCTTCAGCCAGGTCATCATTGAATCGGGCCAGTGAAGGTTGGGTGCGCCGATAAACTGAAGGGTTTTGTTTCCCAGGTTAAGGGTCTGCCCGTCTTTAACGACAAGGTGAGGGAAATCGTGGCCTACCAGCTCCTTCAGGTACCGGATGGCATTCCCGGTGCCCACGACGACAGCTTTTGGAGCGATCTCCAGCAACCTGGCAACACACCCTGAATGATCGGGTTCGGTATGATCGGCAACGATGTAATCTATCTCAGCCGGGTCAACTACCTGGCGCAATTTAGCAATGTAAACATCCCAGAATTTCTCCTTCACGGTCTCAATCACGGTTTTCTTTTCCGCATTGATAAAATAGGCATTGTAAGTGGTTCCGTATTTGGTTTCCATCACCACATCAAAAGTCACAATATCGCGATCGAGTACACCGATCCAGCTTACGCTGTCTGAGATTTTCAGGATTTTATTATCCTCCATGATTCTACTTTTTTAATTAATAAATGATGATCCAACGGAAAGAGAAAGTCAGATAACAGTCTTCATTCCGCCGGGTCGTTAAAGTGGTAATTCCATTTGCACCGCTTCACCTGACTCTGACTGTTTGCCGGGATCCTGTGAAGTGTTTGTTTCCGGTATCGCGTCCTGTTCGGGTTCAACGGAAGGTACCCTTTTTTCTTCTTCAAAGGATTCCTGATGTTCAGCGTTTCCATCAGGAAGGTCGGTTGGTTCGTTGCCTGCAGTTTGTTCGACCAGCCCGGGTTCTGGTTCGACCCAGGCCGCGGCGCTGACAGGATAACTGGTGACCCGTTTCCCTTTGGCCCTGTATGACTTGATACTGATAAATTCCTGAACATCAATTCTTTCCAGGTCGTTTCCTTTCGTCTTCCGGGTCATGTCAAACCGGATATCGAGCAGCGGAGCCGGGTGACCGCTAAAGAGAACGAGGGATTCTCCTTCCTCCAGAAAACCCACTTTTTTTTCAGTGTGTTCTACTTTGAAACGTTTCAGGTAATAATGTCCTGAATTGTTATCGAGGTAAAGAATGGAATAGACCTTTTCGGGATCATATTTTTCCAGGAGCATCATATCTTCCTCGAAATGGTTCGACAGATCAAAGGAACTGAACCTGTAATGGCCCGATCGCATGAAAACAATGATCCGGTCGGTTCCGGCGAATGCGCCTAACAGGGAACCCCGTTGGTCAGTATTAAGCCGTTGAACGGTTTCATCGTACCAGATGTTGAGCGATCCAAGGGTTGAGATCCCCTCCTGTCGTTTTTCAATTTTCCGGATGGGGTAACGTGAAAAAGTGTTTCCGACCGAATTCCTTCCTTTGATAGCAATATCTGCGAAATTGAAATCAAAAGAGGTTCTTTTCATCCTGGGTTTTGGTCGTAGTTCAGCCCTTACCACCTCCGCTTCGCCATTGGGATTAGCGGTAAAATAGAGAATTTTCGATCCCGGTGTGCCCTTGGTCACGTTGTACTCCTTGTCACGGCTGACGCCCAGCACACTGAAACGTTTAACCATGACCTTGCCGTTCTTTCCATCGCGGTAGATCATGTTGTACACAGTGCGGGAGTCATTTTTATTGAAGACGGCAATGTGGATAATGTTTTGACCCACAAAGGCTTTGTCAGCAACTTTAACTACCAGGAAGGTGCCATCCTCCCTGAAGACGATGATGTCGTCAATATCGGAGCAGTCGCAGACGTACTCATCTTTCTTCATTCCGGTTCCGGCAAAGCCTTCCGGGCGATTGACATACAGTTTTTGGTTGGCTGCTGCCACCTTTGCTGCTTCAATCGTGTCGAAACTCCTGATTTCAGTACGGCGGTCACGACCTTCTCCGTATTTTTTCTGAATTTGGCGGAAATAGTTGATGGCATAATCGATCAGGTGATCAAGGTGGTTATTCACCTCCTCCATCTCTTTCCTGATCCCACGAATCACTTCATTGGCTTTGGAGGTACTGTAGCGCGATATCCGGTCGATGGGGATCTTCCGGAGTTTTTGAACATCCTCTTTTGAAACCGGGCGGATTATTTGTTTTGCAAATGGTTTGAGGCCACGGAATATCGCGTTATCGATCTCTTCGGTTGTTTTGCATTTTTTGATCCCTTCGTATACTTCATTTTCGATGAAGATTTGTTCCAGGGAACTGTAATGGAGTTGTTCTGTCAATTCCTGAAGCCTGATCGTCAATTCCAGTTTCAGCAATTCCACGGTACGGTGGGTATTGTCGCGCAGTATTTCCGAAACGCCCATGAAACGTGGCTTACCATCCTGGATCACACAGGAGTTGGGTGAAATGGAAACTTCGCAGTCGGTGAATGCATACAATGCATCCATCGTCGTGTCGGGTGATACCCCTGGATTCAGATGGATCAGGATTTCGACGTCACGTGCGGTATTGTCATCGATTTTGCGAATTTTGATCTTGCCCTTATCATTGGCAGCTAAAATGGAATCGATGAGTGAGCCGGTGGTTGTTCCAAACGGTATTTCCCTGATCACCAGCATTTTTTTGTCTTCCAGAGTGATCCTTGCTCTCAGGCGGATCTTTCCTCCGCGAATTCCGTCGTTGTATTTTGATACGTCGGCCATCCCTCCTGTCTGAAAGTCGGGGTAGAGTTCAAATTCCTCGTTTCTAAGGATTTTGACGGATGCTTCGATCAGTTCATTGAAATTATGAGAAAGGATTTTGGAAGCAAGTCCCACTGCGATTCCTTCCACACCCTGTGCCAGCAACAGAGGGAATTTGGCCGGAAGGGCAACCGGTTCCTTGTTTCGGCCATCATAAGAAGATTGCCATTGGGTGGTTTTGGGATTGAACAATACTTCCAGGGCGAATTTTGAAGGGCGGGCTTCGATGTAACGCGGCGCCGCAGCGCTGTCTCCGGTCAGGATGTTTCCCCAGTTGCCCTGGGTATCGACCAGGAGGTCTTTTTGTCCGAGCTGGACCAATGCATCGCCGATGGAAGCATCCCCATGCGGGTGATATTTCATCGTGTGACCGATGATGTTGGCTACCTTGTTGTAGCGGCCATCGTCCAGATCCTTCATTGCATGCAGGATCCTGCGTTGTACCGGTTTCAGTCCGTCAGTTATTTCCGGAACAGCTCTTTCCAGGATGACATAAGAAGCATAATCCAGGAACCAACCCTGGTACATCTCAGAAAGATGCACAGTCTCCCTGAGCGTACCTTTTTCCAGTTCAGGGATTTCACCATTTACAAATTCCTCGGAAGACACGAAAGAGAGCGGTTTAGAGTCAATATTAATGTTTACTTGATGAGCCGTGAGATTCCTTTGAACTGTTCGGTACCTGAATGACGAAGAAGTTCAAACAGGATGGCTTCGCAGGTAGTCAGGGCAATTCCTTCGTGCCGCATACGTTCCAGTGCGATTTGCTTATCATTTGGTTTTCTGGAAGCGATGCAGTCCTCCACCACTATGGGTTGATAGCCATTGCTTTTCAGATCGATCACAGTCTGAAGAACACACACATGGCTTTCAATGCCGGCGATGACGACAAACTCCTTTCCGGAGGCAGCCAATGAAAGCATGAATTCAGGTTCATCACAGCAACTGAAGGATTGTTTTTCGATCCTTTCGATATCCCTGAGCTCTTCAGCAATAGCAGGCAGAGTCGGTCCAAGTCCTTTGACATATTGCTCGGTGACAAGCAAAGGGATTTCCAGGATTTTCATTCCGCGAATAAACCTGAGGACAGTACTTAATAAATTGTCATGATCATGGATCACGGGGAAGAGCTTTTCTTGAAAATCGATGATCAGGGTGACTGTATTTTCGGTAAGAATTCTCATAACAAAAAATTTGGTACATCAACACGGAAAATGAAAGCCGGCCCGACTGTACGTTTAACCTGCAAAATTAAGATTTCCCGGGGACGCATGAAACCTTTTGTTCAAAACTTAATATTTGTTACTTTTGCACCCTCAAAGCAGGTCCCGTAGCTCAGCTGGATAGAGCAACAGCCTTCTAAGCTGTGGGTCGCGCGTTCGAATCGCGCCGGGATCACCCACCCCCTCCCTGGAAATCAGGACACAGGAGAGCAAATAAAAGCTCATTGTGGGGAATCATAATAAATATTCGCGAATAGCTGTGATGTCAAATTGCCGATCGGAAGTCCCTTGTTCCTGGCTGCATGGAAGAGGCTTTTAGAGGCTTGTCTGATCAACTGCCCCTTGATTTTTTCATAAAGGAGAGAGCGATCAACAGACATAAAATATCCTTTAATATCAATTTTCAAAATATAGCAATCACGGTGATAATTTTCCGAGCAGGAGCTGATAAAAAGATCCACCCGCCTAATCCCGTAAGGTGTTCCTTTCCCATCCCGTCAATTGTTTAGGAATGGATTCGATGGAGGCATTGTTCATCAGCTTGTCGATTGTGATGCTGTTCATACAGGCCTTGAGCCTCTTCAGGCATCTCATCCCCCGGCCCCTTCTCCTTGAGGAGAAGGGGCCGGGGGATGAGGTTTCTGAAAACAGCGCTGCAAAAAACCCGAAAAGCCGGATTGCCTGCATCATGTTTGTGAATAATTCAAGCTAAATCGGAATATATTGAATGAACAACTTTCGAAACTTTCAAATAATCAATCCTTAAGGCACCGGCAGGAAAACCCGTCCATCTTGAAGTAGC
>CALMDO010000099.1 GCA_937862805.1 uncultured Bacteroidota bacterium | reverse complement strand
AAACCAATACCCAGGGGAATTCCCGCGTAGGTATCCAATCCGCGCACCTGCCACCCGTAATGGTAGGCACTGCGGGCCCCGAACATCACGTTGACCCAGGTTTCACGCCAGTCCTGCCCGAACTTGTGAGCAAAAAAGGAAAACCCTGCCTCTCCACCCATCGTCAGCACCCCGGGACCCAACTCCCATAAACCGGTCTCAAAAGCACCCTTTATGGCAGGCCCGACCCCGATACCGTTGCCAAAAACAGGGACACCGGATCCCACGCCAAAATTAAGCAACCAATTTCCTTGGCTCATCGGATCTACAGGAACGGGCTTCTGGGCCGGAACAGGAGTCATCGACCAACAACAAAGAAAAGAGAAGAGTAGTAACGATTTCAGAAGTTTCATCGGACAGAATTTATTGTTTTTGTAAGCAGATAAACGTTAAAAAGCACCCGAATATTATCATTTTGGTGCCGGCTTCCTTCATTGCAACTTCTCCTTTTAATGGAAAGTTACTGAGTTATGGCATCAACCGTTCAGGTTGACATTGTTTCCGGGGCAGGATGGCCGGGTGATGATCCGGTAGGTGAAGGCGTAGTTGAAATAGTTCCAGATCCAGTCGGAAAGTGCTTTCAGGCGGTTGCGGAAACCGGTGATACGCATCAGGTGCAGTCCCATCCAGAGAAACCAGGCAAAAAAGCCCTGGGTGCTGAGGAAAGGCAGGTCGGCCACTGCTTTATGTCGGCCCACGGTGGCCAGCGTGCCAAGGTCGAGGTACTTGAATTTCCGGAGAGGTTTTTCTTTGATACAGTTCAGCAGGTTAACAGCCAGGTTATTACCTTGTTGCATTGCGGGGAAAGCCAGCATCGGATGCCCTTTGGGTGTTTGAGGAGTTACCATGGCCGCCACATCACCAATGGAGTAGATATTGTGGCAGCCGGCTATCTGGTGAAATTCGTCGACCCGGATCCGGCCGTGGTCCACTGCTTCTTCCGGGAGACCAGGTATGATGGCTCCTTTGACACCAGCCGACCAGATAAAGAAGGCGGAGCGGAGAACGGTACCGTCGGTGAGGGTCACATTGGTACCATCGTAATCTTTAACCATGGTGCTCAACCATAATTTGACTCCCATCCGGGTGAGGAAGTCGGCTGATTTAGCCGAGGCTCCTGCGGTCATGGCCGGCAACAACCGGTTTCCCGCTTCGATGAGGTGGATGTTCATCAGTGAAGGTTCAATTTCCGGGTAATCTTTGGCAATGATGTGGGATTTGAATTCGGCCAGGGCTCCTGCCAGCTCGACTCCTGTAGCGCCTCCCCCGATAATAACAAAATTGAGAACGATTTTTTTCTCTTCGGCTGTTTTAAAAACAGTGGCTCGTTCAAATTGTTCAAGCAAGGTGTTCCGAATGGTCAGAGCGTCATCAAGAGATTTCATTACCAGGCTGTTGCGTGCTAATTGCTGGTTGCCATAGTAGTTGGCTTCCGAACCTGTGGCAATGACCAGGTAGTCGTAACTGAAGGAGCCGATAGTTGTCTCCACCCGGTTGTTTTTCCTGTCGATTTGCGTGACTTCAGCAAGATGGAAAGAGAAATTGCGGTAACCTTTGAACATCCTCCGGAAAGGGGAGGCGACTGAAGTGGCAGAGAGGCCGCAAGTGGCCACCTGGTAAAGCAATGGTTGGAAGTTGTGGTGATTGTATTTGTCGATCAGGGTGATCTTTACTGGTTTATTTTTAAGTTTCTGGATCAGCGTCATTCCTCCAAATCCTCCACCGATGATCACTATTTCGGGTATTTTGTTCATCTCAGTTGCATTAAAATAGAAGCTTGCATCCGGGCCACCAGAGGATGGGCCGGGTTCTCGTTTACAAGGGTCAGGTAGCAACCCAGGACAGAGAGTTTCCAGGCCGGGATGATACCATTTTCCCGGATAATAAAGATTTTACGGAAATGTCTTGAGGGAGGAATTTTCAACGACCGACAGGCTTGGATGGCGCGAAGAACGGCATGGTCGACCGAATGCTCATCTTCAAAACCGAAGTGGATCATCAGATCGGTCGAGAGGAAGCGGAGTTCGATGGTTTCGATGACATCCATGAACGACAGGAGCGCTTCGGGCAAGGGATCATCACCGTAAAGAACCAGTTTTTGCATGGTCTATGGTCTTAATGAAGATAATTCCTTAAACAATTCTATTTCGCGTTGTGACAAATTTTGAGGGATGGTGACCAGGATTTTGACGAACAGGGAGCCGGTTTCTCCTTTTTTACCGTACACCGGCATTCCCATCCCTTTAAGTCTTAAAGTCTTACCGCTTTGTGTTTCGGGCGGGATTTTAATTGTTACATCGCCTTTCAGGGTGGTTATGGTGACATTTCCTCCAAGGACCGCGGTATACAGCGGAATGGAGACTTCGGTAGTCAGGTCATCCTCTTTTCTTTCAAAGAGAGGGTCGTGTTCAACGCTCACATGGAGGTACAGATGACCGCTTTCGCCACCCCTTCGACCTTTTCCACCTTTTCCCCTGACCCGCAGAACTTGTCCGTCACGAACTCCCGGAGGAACGGTGATTTTAATTTTCTCTTCTCCGATGGCCAACATCCGTTCCACGCCGCTAAAGGCTTCCTGAAGTGTTATGGCCATCCGGGCTTCATAATCGCGACCTTTGACAGGTGCCTTGTGGAAACCACCCTGGCCCTGGTAACTGCCAGCACTCCCTCCGAAAAAAGCATTGAAAAAATCGGAAAAGTCAGCTCCTTCGAAATCTTCAGAGGAGAAGCCGCGGGATTGACTTTGCCCACCGCCTTGATGCGCCCATTGTGAGAATCCACCACTGTAACCCCCTGCCTGCTCATACTGTTTCCAGTCGGCGCCCAGGGTGTCATATTTTTTTCGTTTCTCCGGATCACTCAGCACGGCATAGGCTTCCCCCATCTCCTTGAATTTCTCTTCAGCCTGCTTGTTGCCTGGATTTTTATCGGGATGGTACTTTAAAGCCAGCTTCCGGTATTGTTTTTTGATTTCTTCCGGGGAAGCCTCTTTGCTGACACCTAAAATTTTATAATAATCTTTATATTCCATACCAAAACAAACAGTGACCTCCCGTCAAAAAGGATACCAAATCAATGAACTCAGTAACCGTATTTTCTCCCTTCATACCGTTCGACCCTGACCCTGATCACGTTGACTTCGCGGATGGAAGGGGGATTGAAACGAAATTCGCGGTTGGCATAGTGATGCATGATGATGTTGAGGGCTTTGATCTTTTCGTCAGGGTCGGTGATGAATTCAGCCTGGCCATAACACAGGACTGACCTGTATTTCATGCTCCAGGAGCAGGC
>CALMDO010000098.1 GCA_937862805.1 uncultured Bacteroidota bacterium | reverse complement strand
GAGAAAAAGCCGTAGTTACTTGGCGTCCAAGAATAAGGCTTCATTTCGAGCAACGATTCGAGGGGAGCGATCATGTCAACGAAATAGTAAGCAGCAAGCATGGTAATCGAAACCAGCGCCAAGGCAGTCCAGCGTGCCGCCTTGGAGTCACTGAGGATCTTTTGAACTTTGTCAGTCATGGTGATTTGATTTAATGGTGAGTCGTTTAGAAAGAGGCACAAAGCTAAGAATTATTTGATGAGAAAAAGCTACTTTTGTGGGAAAGATAAAGGCATGCGCCTCCTGCTCACCGCTGCTACCTACCCGGAAACAGCCCCTTTCCTAGAAACCCTGGGACCCTGTTCAGAAGTCAGGGAAAACCTCAGGTCGTACGCGTTGAAAAAGGCGATGCTGGATGTACTGATCACCGGCGTCGGTATGGTGCCGGCCGCATTTCACCTGGGGCGTCAATTGACAAGGCAGACCTATGATTTTATAATCACTGCGGGCATTGCAGGATCCTTTACGACGGATTATCCCATCGGTTCTGTTGTTCATATTGTAAAGGAGTCCCTTCCCGAGATGGGGGCTGAGGACCATGAAGAGTTCCTTTCGGTTTTCGGGATGAAACTCATCGAAGCCCATCAATTTCCTTTCAGGGACGGAAAACTTGTCAATTATTTTTTTGAGAATCGCGAAACCGGTTCCTTTACCGGAATGGTAAACCGGTTGGAAACAGTGCTCCGGTTGGAGGAGGTAACACGGCTGAAAAGCGTGAGCGGCATCACCGTCAACACGGTTCATGGCCGTCAGGAAAGCATTAACCGGGTTGTTTCTCTTTGTCATCCCGACGTGGAGAGCATGGAGGGAGCGGCTTTCCTGTACGCCTGCCTGGTTAGCCAAACTCCATTTTTCCAGGTTCGCGCGATCTCCAACCGGGTAGAACCACGCGATCGATCGAAATGGGACATTCCGCTGGCCATCCGCCGTTTGAATGAATTCCTGAACCGACTTTTCCTTATGGATTAACTTTTTATCCGACACTCCTCCCATCCGTTAATCAACCCTCCCATGGAAATCCGTTTAGCCATCTCCCCCTGCCCAAACGACACTTTTATTTTCGATCCCATTATTAATGGCAGAATCGACCTGGAAGGTTTAGCGTTCTCCGTCGAATTTCATGATGTGGAAACCCTCAACGGGATGGCCCTGCAAGGCAAACCCGACATGGTGAAGGTCAGCTATCATGCCTGGCTTTATCTTCAGGATGGCTACACCCTGCTCGATTCCGGAAGCGCTTTGGGACAAGGCAACGGGCCCTTGCTGATTGCCAAAAAAGCATTTGCCCTTGAGCAACTGAGCAACAAGGTAGTGGCTGTTCCCGGCGCCTATACCACAGCCCACCTTTTGCTTCGCTTATTAGCTCCCCCGCCGAAAGAGAAACGATTCATGGTCTTTTCCGCCATCGAGGAGGCCCTTCTCAACGGGGAGGTCGATGCGGGGGTGATCATTCACGAGAACCGTTTTACCTATATGCAAAAAGGGCTGGTCTGTATCGCCGATCTGGGAGCTCTATGGGAAAGTCGCACAGGGTCGATGATCCCGTTGGGTGGTATCCTGGCCCGGAAAGAATTGGGAAATGAAACCGTCGCTAAACTGAACCGGATCCTTCACCGCAGCGTAAGCTATTCTCTTGATCATCCGGCGATAGCCATGCCGTTTGTACAATCACATGCCCAAGAGATGGATCTGCAGGTGATGAGGCAACATATTCAGCTCTATGTCAACGATTTTACCCTGACTTTGGGAGCAAAAGGCCATCAGGCCCTTCAGCAACTCCGCCAACTTGCGGTGGAACGAGGTATAATCTGATTACAACAGTCTTATAATCAATATGATATGGAATATGTTGACAGTGAGCATGTTACGCCCGATAAGGTTGGATTGGTGTTGAAAAAAGCGTTGAAGGAAGGATGGTTACGGAGGGAAGATTCGGCAGCGATCTTTTATGATCTGACTTACCTGGAAGCGCGGTTGCAACGGTTGGGCAGGTGCTTTCCTCCTCCTACCCTGCACGCGTTGGCGGTTAAAGCCAACCCATTGGTTCGTGTCATGGAATGGGCAAGGGAGGTGAAAGGCCTGAACATCGGGGTGGAGGCTGCATCCATCGGAGAGGTATGGCTGGCTTTGCGAGCCGGTTTTTCCCCGCGAAGGATCGTTTATGATTCTCCTGTGAAAACCCATGAAGAGCTTGACATGGCTTTGCGTAAAGGGGTGCACATCAATGTGGATAACTTTTCGGAGTTAAAACGTATTGCCGGTTGGCTGGAGGGGGAGAATACAAATCCTCGGGAACCGGAGGGTAGCCGGGATGAAGAAGGGATGCCCGGCCGGGTTTTAAAAGGATCGGTCGGTATCCGGATCAATCCCCAGGTTGGGGTGGGTGCCATCCTGGAATCGAGTGTGGCCGGGGAGTATTCGAAATTCGGGGTTCCTATAAAAACCGGGAGAGAAGCGCTGGAAAAAGCTTTTACCACCTTCGATTGGCTGACCGGTGTCCACCTCCATGTTGGGTCGCAAGGTTGCCCGATGCAATTGTTGATTGACGGGATAGGTATCCTTTATGATTTCGTGTTGCGTGTGAATAAGCAGCGCAAGGCGCTTGGTTTTCCACCGG
Organism: uncultured Bacteroidota bacterium; assembly: GCA_937862805.1. Lineage (GTDB taxonomy): Bacteria > Bacteroidota > Bacteroidia > Bacteroidales > FEN-979 > CAIVAT01. Next base: position 400 of record CALMDO010000098.1, on the reverse strand, counting down.
TGAGGATCATGGATATCGGTGGCGGGCTGCCCATCTCCTATCTTTTCGAAACGCAGGGGCCGGCCATGGAAGCTTATGGGGCAGCCATCCGGGAACGTGCGCCGCTGCTGTTTGACGAAAGCGCCCCTTTCTCGCTGATCACCGAATTCGGACGGTGGATATTTACTCATTCAGGATGGACGGTAAGCCGTGTGGAGTATGTCAAACGTGATCCGGGAATCAACACGGCGATGCTCCACACTGGGGCGGATCTTTTCGTGAGGGAATGTCTCAATCCCAAAGACTGGCATCACCAGTACACACTTTTTGATGCAGCGGGGAACCGGAAAGAGGGAATGGATGATAACCCCTACCATCTTGCAGGTCCGTTATGTTTTGCAGGAGATATCCTGGCGAAGGG
>CALMDO010000097.1 GCA_937862805.1 uncultured Bacteroidota bacterium | reverse complement strand
GAACTGGTCGGGGCCATCCGTACCCAGATCTCCAGCTCTGCCACTCTGAATTTGGAAAACATGAATTCCAAATCGATGGAACTGTTCAGACAGGCCAGTGTCTCTTCCTCAGAAGCACAGTTGTTCGGTTTGAAAACCGAGAGCTGGTACGATGCCAAGAAAAAAGCGGTGTACGCCTTTGCTTATCTTCGTATCACCGATCTGGTAAAAGGATGCACTGCCGATGTTGCGGAGAAGACCAACCAGTTAAAAAGAAAGCTCGAAACGGGCGATTCATGGGCTCAGAAAGGTGAGGTGGAACAAGCGCTAAAGACCTACTACGATTGTTTTCCCATCATCCGGGAGATCGAAAACAACCAGGCCATCCTGGTTGCCATTGGAAAAGAACCGATGTCCGGACAGTCTGAAGATTTTGAAATGGAAGTCAATCAACGGCTGAACGATCTGAGGAAGGAAAAACTCTCTACGCTGGATGACCTGTGTTTGATGATGGCTGACGGGATCAAAAAGCAACTTCCGGAAAAATCATTGGATGGAACGATCAGGATGGGCTCTTTCACTTATCAGGATACCCGCACCGGGAGTGAGTTCGCAGTAAGACTGGCAAACGCTTTCGAACAACAAATGATCCGGCAGGGTATACCGGTAAAATCTCCCGAAGTGGTCTATCGTGGCTTGTCGGAACCTGATACCGGTGGTTACCTCCTTACCGGTACTTACTGGAAAGAAGGCAACAACCTCAAGGTGATCGCCAACCTGAAACAAAACAACAACGGCCGCAACATCGCCAGTGTTCAGGAATTCCTCCCTGAAAAATGGTGCGCTGACAATGGACTCAGGTATGTAGCCGATAATTATGACCAGGTGCTGGTTCAGCAAAAGCAATTCGCAGAAAACGAAATCATCAACGGTGGCCTTTTTGTGGATCTGTGGACAAACCGGGGAAAAGATAATCCGGTCTTTACACGGAATGATACCATGCGGGTTTACGTGAAAGTCGATCAGCCTTGTTATATGCGGCTTATCTATTACCTTTCTGATGGCCGAAAAACCCTTTTAGCCGACAGCCGTTATATTCCGGAAACAGAAACCGGGAAACCCCTCCTCCTGCCTGATATTTTTATCTGTGATGCCCCTTTCGGCATCGAAACCCTTCAACTGGTAGCGCAAACGGTTCCCTTTAAACCATTGATTTTACGGAATGAAGATGGTTACCAGTTCATTGAAAATGATTTGGGAACCATCTTAGCCAATGTCAGGGGAATGAAAACATCGGGGGAAACAACGCTTATCGGTGAAAAAAGGCTGGTACTCACTACCTATGCTGATAAATAACTGCCGATGCAGCGCCTGAGGTGTTTTCTTTTGCTTTCATTTTTCTTAACACTCCTATCGACTACGAAGGCCCAACTGGGGTTTGAACCTGTTCGGGTAAAACTTCGGGAAGGTACGGTAACGGCCTACAAACAAAGCTTTGCGCTGGTCATGGGCGTGACCAACTACCAGAATGGTTTGCCCCCTCTTCCCGGAGTGAGCATGGATATGGCCCATGTCAAACAGGCCTTGGAGGAACATGGTTTTAAGGTGACCTTGATCCTTGACCCGGACCTTCCCGCGATGGATGAGGCGTTTTCACGATTTGTAAGCACTTACGGCCTTTACCCCGATGCCCGGTTGCTTTTTTATTTTGCAGGACATGGCTACACGATCAAGACCAGTCTGGGCGAAGAACTGGGTTACCTGGTACCGGCCGATGCACCAAACCCTGTCCGCGACCCCATGGGATTCCAGAACAATGCGATGGAGATGTCGCAGATTGAAATCTATACCAAAAGGATCAAATCAAAACATGCCCTCTTCCTTTTTGATGCCTGTTTTTCGGG
>CALMDO010000096.1 GCA_937862805.1 uncultured Bacteroidota bacterium | reverse complement strand
TACTGGTAAGCAGGAGCGCTCCGCTGCCTTCGCCTAAGGATAACCCTTTGCGATCGCGATCGAACGGCCGGCAATTCACCGGACTGAGTGCCTGAAAAGATTGGAAGCCGGAGATAACAAATTCCGATGCAATATCGCCTCCTGCCACGATGGCCTGGTCGAACCGGCTGTTGCCAATCATCCTTGCGGCGGTGATAATGGCCACCAACCCTGAAATACATGCATTGGAAATAATGACCGGGGGGTTTTTGAATTCAAAGAAAGAAGCCACAATCCGTGCCATCTCCCATAAATAGAGCCTTCGGTGGTTGAATGTAGCTTTAAATCTATCCTCCAGCAGGTCGATATTCCCTTTGGTGCTTGAAATCACCAAAATCATTCGTTTGTCGCGCGGATCTGCTTTCGACTGATATAAAACGTCAGCGACGGAGAGTAGGAACATTTTTTCAAGCCGGGTATAAAAAGCGGCAGGTGTCTTTTTGTCGTATTTTGCCAGCAACTCCTCAAATAAAACATTTAATTTAATCTGATCGACGCGGCTCAGGATGACCGGTTCCGGGTACAGGAGAGGGTCGATGACTTTTTTCAATCCCGTGCAGCCATTTTCAATCGAAGCCAGGTTTTCACCGGTGGTAAATCCCAGGGAGGTAATGATATTATCGGCAATGGTATAGACAGGTCGCATCAGTCAGGGGTTAAAGGAGATTCCATCTTTTTTTCCATCCGGTATAAAATTCCGGCGAGGTCAACAACAGATCGCCCTGAGGAGTCAGAAAAACCTGCACGGTGTTGCCGGTTGCCATCACCTCCATATCTGATTTGCGATAAATGGTGTAATTAAAAACAATTTTCGCGGCTTCTGAAGGGACGTAGCGTGTTTCGACTACAGCCGTGTCGCCAATGGAGAGCGGGCGCTTGAAATCACAACTCACTTTGACAATCGGAATCATCACGTTGTGCTTGTAAACATCGAGGTATCCCAGGTTGTAACGAACCCCGAAGGATTCTCTGCCATCCTCGAAATACTTCAGGTAGTTTCCATGCCATACGATGCGCATGGAATCGACCTCTGAAAACCTGATCAGAATTTCTTTATGATCAATAAGTTCCATTCCTATTTGTTCAAGGGATTTTTAAGTGTCCGGTAGGTGAAGGTAATGATCAACGAAATAGCGAAGAACAATATAAGTTTGTAAATAGACGGGAAGACCTCCAACAATCCTCCTCCTCTCAGGAAAATGGTATAATAAGCAGTGAGTGCCCAGTTGAGCGGGCTTAACCCGGCTACACCTTTCATGGCATCTGACATGAGGTACATGGGGACGAACAATCCGCCAAGCGCTGCCATGATGATGATCGAAACAGCACCAAAAGAGGCTGCCTGCTGATGGGTTGTGGCAACTGTTCCGACCATAAGTCCAAAGCCTAAGGCGGCCAATGCTATGACAATCGTCACAACGATTAACGCACCAATCTGGTGACCTAACTCGAGCGGGACTGCATTAAACAATGGAAGCAGGTACAGGCCGGTGATCATCATCAGGATGGTCTGGACGAAACATACGATCATGTAAACGAAAACCTTTGAAAGTAAGAGGTTCATGAAAGAGACCGGCATGCATTGGAGCCTCAGCAGGCTTCCCTCTTCGCGTTCGATCATCATGCTGCTGGTAAAGGGAATGATGATGAAAAACATGGCGAA
>CALMDO010000095.1 GCA_937862805.1 uncultured Bacteroidota bacterium | reverse complement strand
ACCCCTACCATCTTGCAGGTCCGTTATGTTTTGCAGGAGATATCCTGGCGAAGGGAATCCTGTTGCCCAAGGTGGAAGAGGGAGATTTCATGGTAGTACATGACACAGGAAGTTACACCTTCAGCATGTGGTCGCGCTATAACAGCCGTCAAACTCCGCGGGTTTTAGGCTATTTCAAAGAGGGCGAACAATTTATGGTACTGAAAGAGCGGGAATCCCCCGAGGATCTCTTCAGCTTTTGGCAGTGACCTCCTAATCAGCGAAAACCACATCAATCGAAACAATCGGAAATTCATTTACAATTGACAGGAATTACGGTTTACGAATTTTTATCCCTTGGTTTGGAAAATGACAGTGTTTTGGTATAAATTTGTCCTTTCCAACACTCCGCAGATCATGATCATTGTCACAGGTGCAGCAGGCTTCATCGGAAGTTGCATGGTAAGCAAGCTCAACAACAAGGGCATTAAAGAGATCGTGCTGGTTGACGATTTCACACAGACAAGGAAACAAGGCAATCTCACCCACAAGATCTTCAGGGAACAGGTAGAAAGGAGCACCTTCCCCGATTGGCTGGAGCGTCATGCTTCGGAGGTAGATTTTATCTTTCATCTTGGAGCGCGGACCGATACAACTGAATTCAACAAAGCAGTTTTTGATGAACTGAACCTCAATTACAGCAAAACCTTATGGAAAAGCTGTTCCCGCCATGCCATTCCACTGGTATATGCCTCGTCGGCAGCAACTTATGGAGATGGTTCTCTGGGCTATGATGATCGTGATCCGGCACTCTCTTATCGTCTGAAACCACTGAATCCTTATGGCGAGTCAAAAAACGATTTCGATAAATGGGTTTTGAAGCAGGAAAAAGCTCCTCCACGCTGGTACGGGCTCAAATTTTTCAATGTTTACGGTCCCAACGAATACCACAAAGGCCGGATGGCTTCAGTGATTTTTCATGCTTTCAGGCAGATTGGAAGTGAAGGAAAATCCGTGAAACTTTTCCGCTCCCACCGGCCCGAATACAAAGACGGCGAACAGTTGCGCGATTTCATCTACGTAAAAGATGTGACCGATGTGATGTATTTTCTGATGGACAGTGGATTACAAAACTCCGAAAACGGAGAGACAAAGCCTGCCGTTTCAGGGATCTATAATCTGGGGACAGGGCAGGCGCGGACTTTTCTGGATCTGGTCCGGTCGGTTTTTGCAGCAATGGATCTTCCTCCCGCTATTGAATTCATTGATACGCCAATAGATATCCGAGACAAATACCAATATTTCACAGAGGCTGCGATGGACAAACTCCGTTCCGCCGGCTATATAAAACCTTTTTATTCATTGGAGGCCGGGATTGAAGAGTACGTCCAGGGCTACCTGATCAGTGGTGGTTATTATTGACCTTCGCTGCTTAATCTTGATTTCGAACATGGATGCACTCCCAAAAAACCGGTACCATTTTGTCCTGCTGAGCCTGTTTTTCCTTGCCGGCACCTTCTTCCCTGTCGCCGCATTTTCCCGCGACGCACCGGTGACAACAGCCGGCAGTGCAATATCCTGTCCGGGAGGCAGCATCAGCGTCCCTGTCACGGTGACCAATTTCGTCAATGTCACGGCCATCTCTCTCCGTCTTGAATACGATTCTACCCTGATGGTCTACAACTCTAATACGGTGAATCCCGAACTCTCGGGACTTTTTTTAAATGTCGTCAAAGTCGGGGGCACTTCCAATTTGTATAAAGTACTGGTTGTTTGGTCGAATATTATCCCTAAAAACCTGGCCGACGGAAGCGTGCTTTTCACGCTTAACTTCACCTACCTGGCAGGGAACGACTCCATCCGTTTCAACAACACGGTTGGCGGAGGTGGCGCTTGTGAGTATGCTGATGAAAACGGCCAAGCGATGAATGATCTGCCCTCCTCGCTTTTTTACCATCATGGTTCGATTGTAAACGCCGGGCCAGCCACCGCAGGTTCCATCAGCGGCCCGAATCAGATTTGTTCAGGATCTTCAGGACTGTCGTACACCGTCGATCCGATGACCAATGCCACGGGGTATGTGTGGACCATCCCTCCGGGAGCCGTTATCGTTCAGGGTGAAAACACAAACCAAATCACCGTCGATTTCCCTGACGGTGCTCAATCGGGTGACTTTTCAGTCTATGGGACCAATCTCTGTGGTCCAGGAATTGCTTCGCCGCCTTATCCGGTCGCTGTTAACCCGCTGCCGGCAGCGGGTCTGTCAGGAACCGCCTCACTCTGTGCCGGAACCTCTTCCCCCCTTTTGGTTGAGTTGACCGGTTCACGCAGCTGGAGGATTGTTTATACCGGCGGTGCGGGTCTCGTCCCGA
>CALMDO010000094.1 GCA_937862805.1 uncultured Bacteroidota bacterium | reverse complement strand
AGTCGTGGTGCAGTTTTTCAAGGAGCGGTGTAGCCAGGATCACATCGCCGATGGAAGCAGTTTGGATGATCAGGATTTTTTTCATCATACCGGAACATCGAATTCTCTCAACGCTTGGTTGAGGGATGTTTTCAGATCGGTGGAGGGTTTCCTTTTCCCGATGATCAGGGCACAGGGTACATGGTAAGTACCGGCCGGGAACTTTTTGGGGAGGGAGCCCGGGATGACTACTGACCGGGGCGGGACATAAGCTTTGTGTTCTACGGGTTGTGGTGTCGAAACGTCGATGATCCGTGTTGACCCGGTGATGACGACATTGGCTCCCAACACTGATTCGTAGCCGATCCGGGCACCTTCCACCACAATCGACCGCGATCCCAGGAAGCAACCATCTTCAACAATGACAGGAGCCGCCTGCACCGGTTCGAGAACACCCCCGATCCCGACCCCACCGCTAAGGTGGACATTTTTACCGATCTGGGCGCATGAACCCACTGTGGCCCAGGTATCGATCATCGTACCGGAATCAACAAAAGCACCGATGTTGACATACGATGGCATCATGATAACCCCGTGCGCTAAAAAGGATCCGAACCTCGCAATTGCATGGGGAACTACCCTTACCCCCTTTTTGTCATGGTCTCTTTTTAACGGAATCTTGTCGTGAAAAACGAAAGGTCCTACTTCCGTGACTTCCATCTGACGGATCGGAAAATAGAGCACCACTGCCTTTTTGATCCATGTATTAACCACCCAGCCACCTTCGGCCGGCTCAGCTACCCGTACCAACCCTTCATCCAATTGCCTGATCACCCCCACAATAGCCTCCCTGACCTTAGGATCCGAAAGTAATTGCCGGTCTTCCCAGGCCAATTCGATGAGATCTTTGACCTTATGTTCCATTTTTCAAAATTAGCTAAATTTTCAAATCTTCGTACCTTTGCACTGAAAAGCAAGTTATGGGAAGGATTGTAGCCCTTGATTATGGCCGGAAACGAACCGGTGTCGCGGTAACCGATGAACTCGGAATGATTGCTACGGGTTTAACCACCCTCCGTTCAGCAGATGTCATCATTTTTCTCAAAGAATACGTGGTGAAAAATACCGTGGATGGCTTTGTAGTGGGTGAACCCCGTCAAATGAACAACACCCCTTCCGAAGCATCCGTTTATATTGAACCCTTTGTCCTCCTGCTGAAAAAAACCTTCCCGGCGATTCCGGTCCACCGGATCGATGAAAGGTTTACCTCACTGATTGCCACCCGTGCGATCCGTGATGCAGGCGCTAAAAAAAAGGTCAGACAGGATAAAGCCCTGATCGATACCGTCAGTGCTACCCTCATTCTGCAATCGTTTCTCGAAACCCATCCCTCACCTGCCCATCACCCCTGACTTACCAAAATACCTTCCGGGGTTAAAGAAACAACTGATAAGAACAACGCTCCAAATCGTCAATACCCATGATTCTGCCCATCGTAGCCTACGGCCATCCGGTTTTAAAGAAAGTCGCCGCTGAAATCTCACCTGATTATCCCGGACTCAGGGAGTTCATTGCTGATATGTGGGATACCATGTACGTTTCAGACGGCGTAGGTTTGGCAGCCCCGCAGGTCAACCGCCCGGTGAGGGTCATCGTGATTGATGCCTCTCCCTTCGCCGACAAACACCCGGAAGCCATCGGGTTTAAAAAAGCCTTCATCAACCCGGTCCTCTATAAAGAGGAGGGAGAAGAGGTTTCTTTTAATGAGGGATGCCTCAGCTTTCCGGGAATCCGTGAGGACATCCTTCGCAAATCCGTGGTTTACGTGAAGTATTTCGACGAAAACTTCCAGGAACACGACGAACAATTCACAGGAATTGCTGCACGCGTGTTCCAACATGAATACGATCACATCGAAGGCATCGTGTTCGTCGACCGGATCCCCTCTCTGAAAAAAATGTTGTTGAAGAGAAAATTAACCGATATCTCGAAAGGAGATGTCGAAGTGAGTTATAAAATGCTTTTTCCTGCGCTTAAAAAAGGTCGTAAATAATAGCTAATCAATTAATTATAATATACTAACTTTCATTCAAACAGGATTATGAAAAAGATTGTCATCCTCTTCTTCCCCCTTTCACTCATCCTTTTCGCCTGCGGTCCTTCCCGTGACCAATCTGTTACCACCATCCGGGAAATGGAAAAACAACTTTTTTCTTCGGATGCGGCTTCATACAACAAAGCCAAAGCCGACAGCCTGATGTCGATGTACGTAAAATTTGTCAAAGAAAATCCTGCTGACAGCCTTGCTCCCGAATTTTTATTCCGTGCTGCCGGACTGGCGATGAATTCCGGTGACGGGACCAGGGCATTGAACTTATATGATCAGTTCCTGAAGGATTATCCCACCCATCAACAAGCTGCCATGAGTCTCTTTTTTAAAGCTTTCGTGTATGAAAATCTCTTGCATAACCTCGATTATGCGAGGGAGGCCTACCTGCAGTTCATAGAGAAATACCCCAATGATGAGTTCAATGACGACGCCCGGCTTGCCTTGCAAAACCTGGGGAAAACGCCCGATCAGATGATCCGTGAGTTTGAAGAGAAGCAAAGGGCCGACAGTGCAAGGATCGCTGATTCATTGGCGAAAACAAAAAAAAGAGGGGCGAAATAGCCGGATGACAAGGTGATCCGATATTTGGATCATTGAAAGAGATTCTCCAGAAAAGTGGCTAACCGGGCCGGTGCGACCGAAGGATAGAGTTTCCCTTCCACGCTGTAGGCAATGTCACCGCGTTCTTCGGATACAACAATCGCAACGGCATCTGATTTTTCGGTAATCCCTACGGCTGCACGGTGGCGTAACCCATAATAAGTGGGAATGGTCGAATCTCCCGAAACCGGCATTATGCAACGGGCTGCGCGGATGTTGTTGCCGGTTATGATCACCGCCCCGTCGTGAAGCGGCCCGTTTTTAAAGAAAATGGTCTCTAATAAAACTTCAGTGATCCGTGCATCGACCGGCTGACCGGTATCGACATATTGCCTGAGTTCGTTTCTCCTGGTTA
>CALMDO010000093.1 GCA_937862805.1 uncultured Bacteroidota bacterium | reverse complement strand
ACCACTATTACCCTGGCAGCGGTCTTTCTCCCGATCATCTTCCTCCAGGGACTGACCGGCAAACTTTTCCGTGAATTCGGGGTGGTAGTAGCCGGTACCGTGCTGGTTTCAGCAGTGGTATCGCTGACCCTCACCCCGATGATGAGCTCCCGGATGCTTCGGAAAGTGGAACACCACAACCGTTTGTTTACCGCCACCGAAAACCAGCTCAACCTGGTCACCGAATGGTACAATCGTTCCCTCTCCCTGTTTATCCGCCACCGCTGGATGGCCATCGTCATCATGCTCTTTTCCATCCTGCTTATTTTAGCGATTGGCGCCTTCCTGCCATCAGAACTCGCCCCCATGGAAGACAAAAGCAGGCTTCAAATGTCCTCCACCGCGCCGGAAGGGACCTCCTTCGAACTGATGAACCGCTATATGGACCAACTGGCAGCCATCGCGGACACCATCCCCGAAAAAGAATCCATGATGGCCCTTACCTCCCCGGGATTCGGCTCCTCCTCCAATGCCAATGCAGGATTCCTGCGCATCTCGCTTACACAGCCTGAAAACAGAAAAAGAACACAGCAGGAGATCGCGGATGAACTATCGGCCATCGGCAGAAAGTACAACTTCGCCCGCACTTTCGTCATCCAGGAACAAACCATCGGCGGCGGCCGCGGAGGTGGACTTCCGGTGCAATATGTGATCCTGGCCCCGGATTTTGAAAAACTGAAAAAATTCCTTCCGGCTTTCATGGAAAAAGTTCAGTCAGACTCCCTTTTTCAGGTGGCCGACCTGAACCTGAAATTCAACAAACCCGAGTTAGCCATCGAGATCGATCGCGACCGGGCACGGGCCCTGGGAATCAACGTGAAAGACATTGCTGAAAACCTGCAACTCTATTTCTCAGGACAACGCTACGGGTACTTCATCATGAACAACAAACAGTACCAGGTGATCGGGCAGGCTGACCGTTCCCATCGGGATAAACCCATGGATCTCAGCTCTATCTACATCAGAAATAACAAAGGAGAACTGATCCAACTCGATAATGTTGTGAAACTCCGTGAACAGAGCAACCCACCGCAACTTTACCGTTTTAACCGCTACGTTTCGGCTACCGTCTCGGCTCAACCGGCCAAAGGGGTGACCCTTGGACAAGGCATCGCCGAGATGCGAAAACTGGGAAAAGCCACCTTTGATGATTCCTTTTCATCCGCCCTGGCGGGAACTTCCAAAGAATTTGAAGACAGCTCGGGCAGCCTCCTGTTCGCCCTGTTGCTGGCGCTGGTACTCGTCTACCTGATCCTTTCCGCCCAATTCGAAAGTTTCATCGATCCCATGATCATCATGTTTACCGTACCCCTGGCATTGGCCGGTGCCCTGCTCTCTTTATGGATCTTCGGCCAGACCCTTAACATCTTCAGCGAGATCGGGGTGATCGTCCTCATCGGGATTGTCACCAAAAACGGCATCCTGATCGTCGAGTTCGCCAACCAACGAAAAGAAGCCGGGCTCCGTCTCAGGGAAGCGGTGATCGATGCGGCTACCCGACGCCTGCGCCCCATCCTGATGACCAGTCTGGCCACCGCCCTGGGCGCGCTCCCGATTGCACTGGCGCTTGGCGCTGCCAGCAGAAGCCGCGTTCCCATGGGTATCACCATCATCGGCGGACTCATCTTCTCCCTGGTGCTTACCCTTTATGTCATCCCGGCCTTATA
>CALMDO010000092.1 GCA_937862805.1 uncultured Bacteroidota bacterium | reverse complement strand
CCGCCGTTGGGCAGTGCGGATTGAGTGTAGGCAGATGTGGCAATGATTGCCAGAGAAAAGAGTAAAAACAGTTTTTTCATAATTATTGTTTTTGAGGTTACTAATGTCAGATTTTGTAAATCACCTGGAGTTGGGTCATCCGTGGTGGTTCGATGGTCAGAGGCCGGAGTGAAAATTCGGTATTGAGCATGTTGTTGACAATCACCGAAAATTTGAAGTCGTGGAATGCATAACTGAGGCGGTAATCAAGAATGAAGGTACCTGTATTGTGCTCTTCACGGTATTTTTTGATTCCCGTTTTTACCCCGAACATCTGGCCATCCAGAAAGTCATAAAAGAATCTGTCAATGTTTTTCATGAAACCATAGAAACGTCCGCCGAATCCGGTGGAGAATTTCTTCCAGGTAAGTTGTACATCGGCTTTAAGCAGGCTCTGGACGCGGTATTTCAGGATATAGCCACTGGTATCTGAAGAGGTTGTTATATAGGTATAGTTGTTCTTTTTATCCTTGTAAAAAACGTAGTGGGGATCTTTGGATTCCGGAATGGTGTAGGTATATCCGACCATCACTCCCAGGTTGAGGTTGCGGGCAATGTTTCCTTCTGCGTTGAGCGCAGCATCAATGCCGTAAATGCGTGCGGGACCGGTGTTAAAAAATTTGAAGCCGATGTTTTTATCGGGATTTTTATTCATTCCCCAGCTTCCGAAATTAAATTCGACGTAGTTATCATAATCTTCATAGAAACCTGCCAGATCAACCAAACCGGCAAATTTGCCGAAACGGAACATCTGTTTGATTCCTACTTCATAGGAGAGGCTCTGTTCTGAACTCAGCGAGGGATTAGGATAAAACCCGAAATTCCCGGAAGTAGTGGTAATGTATCGTTCCCCGATGCTGGGAACGCGGTATCCCTGGCCCACAGAGGCCCTGAGAAAAGTTCCTTTGGCCGCCTGGAAATTGACACCGGCTCTGAAAACGGGTTTGTTCTCGGTAAGATCTGAAAGATTGTAATACTCGTACCTTCCGCCCAGCAGGATGGTCAGCCGGTCGAAAAATTTCTTTTCCAGTTGAATATAGGCTGCAAAATTTTCTGCTGCATACGCATTGTTGGCACCCAGGGTCGGGGTTCCGTCGGCAGCCAGTTCGCCGGAAAAGACTTTTCCGTAGGCATAGGAATAAGAGTTCATCACTCCCGCAAGCAGCAAGGTGTTTCCCAGCTTTTTGAACTTATGGTTGTACTGATATTCGTTATAAACAGTGATACTGAGCGCCGATTGGTTATACAATCCCATGGAATTCAAATAGTAAACCCTGTTCTTCAACGCGTGCGCATCGCCGTTTTTGGCATAATATTTCACAAAAGGATCGACATAGAAGGTAAAGATCTTGAATTTGGAGAGCGATCCGGGGAAGGAGCGGTAGATGTTGGTATCTGCATCGTACCAGAAGTAGGTTTCGGCATTTTCCGAATACATGAAAGTACCGTTGAGACCGTACGACAGGCCATCGACTTTTTTGGATCTGACGCGGGAATTGAAAAACAACTTGACCCGTTTATCGAATTGCCCGTTGTTATAGACCGTATCGGCCACTTTGTTTTCAGGAGATCCGCCGATGTAACTCTGGTCGTTAAAGTAAGTTACACCTCCGGTGAAGTCTATGTTCTCAAAGCGTTGGCTATGGGTGAGGGTGATCCCATAGGTGATCGGGTTCATTCCGCTCCATGGCGTAGCGTATCGGGGGGTGGGTTTGCTGTACATCCCGGCGAAGACGTTGATTTTGGTTTCCGGATCGGCTTTGGGCCAGGCTGTCCGTACATTGATGGCTCCATTGATGGCAGATGAACCGTAAACAACGGAGCTGGCGCCTTTGACCACTTCAATCTGGTCGATGTCATCGATCGGGAGGAGGTTCCAGTCGGGGCGGCCCGCGTCGCCCCTGAGCAGGGGAATCTCGTCAACCATGATCATCACGCGGGAACCCAGACCACTGCTGAACCCGCTTCCACCCCTGATCTGGGGTTCGTTGTTGACGATGGCAACACCCGGCATCCGGTCAACGGCTTTGTTGACTCCCGAAAGGTTGTTGATCTCAATGTTCTTAGCCTTCAGGACTTCAATCGATGAAATCGATTCCTGTATCTTTTGGGCATATTTCGAAGCTGAAACAACGACTGTGTTGAGCTCTTTCGATGAACTGGTGAGGACGATATCAAGAGTTATCACCCTCTTTCCGTCCAACCTGATATGCTGCTCCTCTTTTTCATAACCCACCGAGGAAATGATGAGAACATATTCACCTTTAGGTAATTCCAACCGGTAAGCGCCGTTGCTGTCGGAAAACGTTCCGATCGATTGGTCTTTGATCCCGATGTTGACATAAGGCAGTGGATCTGACGTTTTTTCATCAGTGATCCGGCCCTTGATCACCGCTCCCTGTGACCAGCCCATGAAAGGGATAAAGAAAAGAATTAAAAGGGAAATGAACCGGTAAAAAGGTTTGTTCATAAGCGATGATTAAACACGCAAAGGTAAAGATAATCCGGAAATCTACACAGAAAAAAAGGCTCCGGGGTTTTTCGCCAGTTTTTGGTAAATCCGTGACGGGGATGAGAGAAAGGGGCCCAGTTCCAGCGAATTCCAGCGCTCATCGATACGGTCAATGGTCGCTTCGTCCATCACGATCACATTGGGCCAGGGCCGGTTGAAATCATCCCATTCCTCGCTTTTCCCGGTTCCATCGATACAAAGTACCGGAAAGAGTTCACCCGGAGCTTTTTCCGGGTGGAAACAATCTCTGGCAGGGTCGATGTTGTTGGCGGTCAACCAAACCACATCTGCGATCCGCGTTACGGTAACCGGGTCATCGACAAATACCAGGAATTTAATATTTTGAACCATTTCGCGGGTAAGAAGGAGCCCGGCCAATTCACGAAGATGATTGGGCCTGGACTTCTTAACCGAAAAAATGACGATCCTTATCCCTGATGCGATCAGTTGATCGTTGATGGCCGTGATCTCAGGGAAAGATTGCAGGATCTCCCCGCACTTCACGGACAATTTTCTGTCTCCGGCAATCCGTCCATCCTCCCCGCCGGATTTAGCTGTCGCGTCGATCCCCATTTTACCGCCATAAGCATACCTGGCGCTTGAATGGTCTAAAATATCGGCCGGTCCTCTCGAAAAACACAAGTCCGAGAGGGGATCCACCCGTTCGGAAATGATTTGCCCCAGTTTCAGATAATCTGTCAGGTCAACCTCCGGATCAAAAACCGCCATCACCTTGTTGAACATCATCTGTCCTGCGCCCCATAAGGCGTTCATGGTCTTAATGCCCTGACCGGGATAGCGTTTTTGGATCGAAAGCAGGGCGATGTTGTGAAAAACCCCTTCGGCCGGCATGTGCAGGGAGATCAGTTCAGGAGCAACAGAAAGCCGGATGGGAAGTCTGAAAAGGACCTCCGTGGCTTTGCCGATCCAGCCATCTTCCTGGGGAGGTATCCCTACGATGGTAGCAGGATAGACAGCATCCTTCCGATGGGTGATACAGGTGACATGAAACCTGGGAAAATAATCCGGTAAGCTGTAGAAACCGGTATGATCTCCGAAAGGCCCTTCCCAAATCAATTCTTCTTCCGGATCGATGTATCCTTCAATCACGAAGTCAACATCGGCAGGTACCTCCAGATCGTTGGTCAGGCACTTCACCATCTTCACCTTTTTTCCCCGCAGGAATCCCGCCAGCAGGTATTCATCCAGATTTTCGGGTAAGGGGGCCGTAGCTGCATAAGTATAGGCCGGATCGCCCCCCAGGGTAACCGAAACCGGCATCCGGATTCCTTGTTTTTTATAACCTTCGTAGTGATGGGCGGCACCTTTATGAAGATGCCAGTGCATCCCGGTCATTACAGGAGTAAAACATTGCATCCGGTACATTCCCAGATTGCGCTGACCTGTTTCCGGATCGCGGGTATGGACGCAAGGCAGGGTGATGAATGGGCCGCCATCAGCAGGCCAGCAGGTCAGTACCGGTAGCTTTGAGAGGTCGGGGGGATCCATCACCACTTCCTGGCAAGCGCCCCTTCCTTTGATGGTCTTTGGCATCCA
>CALMDO010000091.1 GCA_937862805.1 uncultured Bacteroidota bacterium | reverse complement strand
CGATGAGAAGAGCATACAAAAGGTAGAACCCTATCAGTAAAGCGAACAGTTTTATCAGGAATTGTTTCATAAGAAAGTGCCGGGTGATCCCGTAGTTTGTATTGGTCTGACTGTCAGAATTGGAAATAAATGAATTCAGTGCCTCCGAATATACCCATGATAAAGATCACATTGATGAACACGAAATAGACAGCCCACCTTACCAATGGAGGCTGCTTTTGGATCATGAGCTGAATGGGTTTTCGGGTTTGCATAATATCGAAGACCACCAGGATGAAGATGGCCAGGATGACGGTAACCAGACCTTTAGCGTCCAAACCCAGTAAGAGCGATCTTTGAAAGTAATCGCCTGAAAATTCCCAGCGGTTAAATAGACCGGAGATCAGGGTTCCCACTTCTTCAAAAGTCCTGGCCCTGAAAAAGATCCAGGAAAAGCAGATCAATCCGAAAGTGACCAGAAGGCCCTGCGTATAGATCAGTCCGGGGAATTTTTTCAGTCCGGTTTTTTTAAAGAACCTGTTCTTGGGCTTTTTAAGGATGTTCCCGGTAACCAGGTAAATACCATTGAGGATTCCCCATATCACGTAAGTCCAGGCAGCTCCATGCCACAACCCGCAAAGGGTAAAGGTGATCATCGTTGCCAGGGCATAGATGATTTGGTTGGAATCCATGCGGAAATAAGATTCTTTTTTGAGTTTCCGTGAGAAGAAATAGGCAAGGGGAAGAAAAAGGTAGTCTCTCAGCCATGAAGAGAGAGAGATGTGCCAGCGGGTCCAGAATTCGGCGACAGTAGCGGAGAAATAGGGTCGATCGAAATTGTTCATCAGCCGGATTCCCATGACCCTTGCGGCGCCGATGGCAATGTCGGAATAACCGCTGAAGTCGCAGTATATCTGGAAGGCGAAGAAAATGGTAGCCAGGATGATGGCCAGTGATGTTTGTTCTCCGGGATTATTATAGACATAATTGACAGCGATGGCCAGGCGGTCGGCAATCACGATTTTTTTAAACATACCCCATGCCATTCGTTTCAACCCCTGGGAAACATCGGTATAGTTGAAGTGGTGTTCCTGATGGAACTGGTGAAGAAGGTTTTGGGGTCGCTCGATCGGTCCTGCAACGAGTTGAGGGTAGAACATCACGTAAAGGGAATAGATCCCGAAGTGGTGCTCCGGCTTTTGGTGCCCGCGATAGACCTCGATGACGTAACTAAGACTTTGAAAAGTATGGAAGGACAGACCAATAGGTAAAATAATATGCAAAATATGGAATGGATAGTTAAGTCCCAGAAAAGCCGCAATGTCGTTGATATTGGTGATGAAAAAATTAAAATATTTAAAAACAAAGAGGACAAGGCAGGTGGAGATAATGCTGAGGATCAGGTATATTTTTTTTCTTTTTCCTTCTGAACGGTCAATATAGATGGCCGCGAAATAATCGATAAGGATGGTGATGGCCAGGATCAGGATGTAAACCGGCACGAAGGCCATGTAAAAGATACAACTGGCAGTTAACAGCAAAAACCAACGGTAACGGAAAGGAAGGGCGAAATAGAGGAAGGTGACGATGGGAAAGAATAGCAGGAACTCGATAGAATTAAAGAGCATAGAGGGCAGGTTAAATCTTTTAGGAATCAGAATTTATTTTTTCTTTGTTTTTTCGTTTCCGGTCCTGGTAATAACCGGCAAGGAACCCGATGGGGACAAAGAGGAATAAGCCTAACAACATATGTCCAAGTACACCTTCCATTATGTATTCAAAGTTTGTGTTTGACTTTCTTCTTGTTTTCTTTCAGCCAGCAGTTTCTCCTCCATCATGGGTGACAGGAAGATAAAGGCCATGCTGGAGTACATGAGAATTCCCGTTGGAAATTGTCCGAAGACGGCATTCCCGTAACTGGCGGTAAGGATGCCAAAGATACCGCAGAGCAATGCCATGATTTTTGCTCGGAATACTTTATCCCGTAGCCGGAACATCACGATGTAGGAGCCTTTACCAATGATATAACCCAGGATGAACATGTGGAGATAGAGACCAATGATGCCGTTTTCGGCCCAGATCAATACGAACCAGCTATCGGTAGCGATATTGGAGAGGAAGGATTCCTGTGCATACGATTTGGCACGGGCGCCTGCGTGTCCGACACCTACACCGAAAGGTCTGGATTTCAGGTATTCGCTGAATCGTTTCTGGTTTTCGATACGCACCATATAGGATGCGTCATCCTCCGGCCGGAAAGCAGATCGCATGCGGTATATTTGGTAGTTGCTGTTCCCGATATAGGTGTACCTGAAGAAGGTATAAATCACGGCGAATAGGAACAGTCCGATAAAAAATGCCTTAAAATTCCGGTTGAGAAGAATGTACAGGGCACCCCCGCCGATAGGTACAAAGAGGGCTCCGCGGGTACCTGAGACCGACATGCCGTAATAGCCGGCAATAGCGACGATGCTCCAGAAGATTTTCATTTTCCGGCTGGGGACATTGATGGCAATAAGCATACCGACGATTCCGACGTGACCCAATGCGGCGCCGAATTGCCCGGCATCAGAATAGAAGGAGAAAGCCCTGAATTTCCCAAAAATAATGTGGGTGATGGCTCCTCCGGAATCCAGCCACTTCTGTTCCCAGGGGTCAGGCCCGATGTTCATTTGCATCCACGCTTTGAGAGCAGCCAGGATAGAGATGACGCCCCAGATCATCAGGAATTTGTCCAGGTATTTTGGTTCATTTTGCAGCAGAAAGATCAGCGGAATGGTCAAAACCATGTAAAGACCGATCCCCCGGACGGCCGAAAACCAAGCCATCTTGCTGTAAGCTTCGGGGTTCATAATGGTGAGCAAAAGGTAGATGAACCAGATCAAAGCCAGGTAAACAAGGTCATTTTTCAGGATAGAGAGGCTCATCCTTTGTTCAAAGTAGACAAAAAACCATGCGATGTAAGTCATGAACAAAGTAATGTCCATAAGGTATCCCAGTTTTACCGTGATGTACCTGGAGATGCCGATGATGAAAAAATTGATGACAAATGCAAAAGACAATCCCAGCGCCGGATTTCTGAACAGAATTATCAGTGCGAAGGTGGCTATCGGCAAGACAAAAAGTATGATCGCAACAAGGAACCCTCCTTTGGAAAGGGCAAATGCAATAAAAACAGCGAACAAGAGGATCAATCCCCGTATCACCGGATTTCTCAGGATATCAGAACCGGAATATTTATAAAAGGGATTGTTTACCATTGAGAAGGTTTTTTATCGACGGGTAAAATCCGTTTTATCCATTCGTTATAGACATGGTAACCACTGGAAAAAATGGTCAGGAACGATATCTTAACTTCCTGGTAAAGGTAATAGTATCCGATAATAATTCCACCGATGGCGAAAAGACAGGAGACGATGGCGACAAAGAAGAGCAGCATGGTCACCGACAGGGTTGGGAAGAGTGCATGGAATCCAAAAATGACGATGATGTCACCGATCACGTTGAAGGAGGCCATGAAGATCAGTTTGATCAGATTTTTATGGGGTTTGTTCAGGGCGTCAAGTGAGATGCCGGTGAAACGGTCGAGGGGTAAAAGGGTAGAATAGACGATGAAGGGAGTAATGATCAGTGCCAGATCTTCCAGTGATGAGCGGTAATTGGCTCCTCCCAGAAACAGGATGAAATACTTTTTCAGAAAGAAACTAAGGACAGCGAAGGCGATAAAAAGGTAAATAATGGCTCCGGTATAGCTATAGAATATTCTCCTGAATTCAGTTATTTTATTTTCGATGCTCGCTTTCGATAACTTAGGATAGGCGGTGGTTGCGAAGCTGATCAATGGGATCTCGATCAATTCGATGAATTTCAAAGGGATGGCATAGAGCGCTACTCCGGTTGGTCCGCAAAAGGCGCTGAATGAGATAATGAAACTATCGGCTCCTTTGAGCAGACTGCTTCCGATGCGGGTGAACATGGAATAGCGTCCGAAATTGAGCAATTCAGTGACGGAGATCTTATCGTAATGGCGGAAAAACTGTAATCCGGTCCATTTCCGTGCCAGGCAAAAAAGTGAAGTGAAAAGGTTGGTAGCAATATAGATCAGCACGACCTGGGTGACATGAATGGTCGCGGAGAGGTAAAAAACAAAGATGATCAGCAGGAAGGAGCAAAGGTTAAAAAAACGGATCCAGAAAATCTTTTTAAAATCAAGTTCTGATTGAAGGATCGACCAGGCATAATTCCAAGGGATGTTTGCGAGGGCCAATACCGGGTACCAGAGGAAAAACAGGTCATAGCCGCTGGATTTCAATGGATTGGGGATGATCAGGTAGATACCCCAGAGAATCAAAGAGATAACAGCCAGTAATACCAAACCAACAATCCAACTGGAACCTAAAAGTGATTTCCGCTTATTTTCATCGGGGGTGGTAAGAAACCGTACGAGGGCATCACGGGTGAGTCCGTAGCGTAACATATCGACGAGTGAAGCAGGGGTAGTAAAGAGGATCCATTTTCCCAGGTCGGGGACAGATAGCATCCTGAGAAGGATCATAAAGGAGAGCAAACCCATGACCGCGGTGGAAAAATTCGCGGCCAGAGAGAGGAAGTTATGATCATTAAAGAATTTTTTCAGAAATGCCTGTAAAGCCAAAATGGTCTATTCTTAAAGATGGTTAGACAGAATTGGTATCCCTGAACTGGAAGAGGAAAATCCTTTTCATAATCCGGTGGAATTTCGATCGGTATTTTGGTATCTCTCCAAACACAACATCCAGGTATATAGGATCTATTCCATTCAATATCAACAGGGTATTATTCTTAAAAACAGCTTTAAAGCCATCCAGGGCAGTAGAATCGGCAATGCTCCACGAACGGTTGGCGCGGGTAACAAGCAGGGCCAGGTCGAACTGATGGAGGAAAGCCAGAGGGTATGAGTTATTGATCAACGAAGGAATCTCTACAAGGATATACTTGTAGCCTTCAGTATTAAGGTACTCATTGGGATCCATGATATCATTGAGGTCTTTTGCTTCAAAGAAATTTTCACGGATCGGGTAGTTGATCTCATTTTCTGCAGGAGGTATCAGTTCCGGACTGTTTTGAACCTGAGACGAGGCGCTGAGTTCTCCTGAATAATTGAGGAAGAGCACTGAATCTCCATAGGAAGCCAATTTCCGGCTGATTTCACGGGCCATGGTTGTTTTCCCCTCGGCGTTCCGGGTACTCATCATCAGGATCATCAGAGGTTTGTCACTATTGGGTAGCGTTCGGTCGATTAATGCCAGTTTGATGTTCTGGGTCATAATTTCGACCAACCGGGGAAGGACAAAGCCGATATCAATTGAATGGATTTGTTTGCTGACTTTGGGATAGACACCTGCCAGTTTAAGTTTGATCAGTTGAACTGCGCGTGCAGGATTCTTGATGGAGGTGTCGAAAAATTCAAGTGCCAGCAGGATGATTACGACCAGGAAGAAGCCCAGGACGCCTGAAAGGATGACTAAGAGGATGGCGCGGGATCGGATGGGGTTGAGAGGATAATAGGGTGGATCTACCACTTTGATGTTGGTTGACATTTCATCATCCTGTTGTCTGAGCCGTGCGAGGTTGAGGTCATGCAATATCTGGAGGAACTCATTTTCTGTTACCCCGATCAATCGTTCGATTCGTTTTATTTCAGCGCCTAAGGGTGCAAAAATTTCATACAGTTGCTGGAAATGTTTTCTCCTTTCTGCCAGGACGCGCAGGGCTGCTTTGCTCTCTTCGTAAGCGATCACGTTGTTGAGCCAGGAATAGAGGACATCTTTCAGGGGCAGTCCCTCCACGCTGTTCGTAGCAAGGTAATGGCGGTCGATGTTGTCTTTGATCTCCTGTTTGATCCTTTCGGAACGGTATTTTAAGGCGGAGAGTTGGAGGATGGCCGCAGAATCGTTTTGTTGGTCGATCTCAAGGTTGGATATTTGCATGGTCACATCCCCGAGCTCATTTCTCAACCGGATTATGGCGCTGGTATTGAGGGAGAGTTTGGCATGCACTTCCAGTTTTCTTTCCAGCATTTTAAGGGCGGCGTCGGAAGCGGCCAATGCGATTTGTTTGTTCTGGTAATTGACATCCAGTTCCTCTTTGGTAATTGAGATTACCTTGGTTTGCTCATAGTAGTTGATGATGTTGTTGCGTTCATTGAAGACCAGGAGATCGTTTTCGGCTTTTTGCAGACGGCGGGAAGCATCTTCGAGCTGCCGTTTGAAGTAGGCGATGACAGCATCAGTTTGGTTTTGCCGGAGAATTTTGTAATTCCGGATAAAAATCTTGGTAAGGAATACGAGGGTTTGCTGGGAAACGCCAGGATCGGCCGACCGGTAGGAGAGCTGGATCAGGTCGCTGTTAGCCACTCTTTTTACCCCGATGCTTGAAAGGTCTTTGATCGAATAGAAGCGGTCGGATATCGAGTTCCACAATTTGTAAATAAAGTTATAATCATTTTGCTTGCCATAAGCCAGGAGGCGGCGCACCAGCCGGTCAAAATTGGTAGAGTCGATATTTGTTTTGGCAGCGTGGTAGATGGTATCGTTGGTCGTGTAGTAACTTCGGAAGGACGAAGAGGTGTCAATCGAAGCAGAGTCGGAAGCCGGTGCGGGTTCAGGGCCTTCTCCCTCTTCCCTTTCGGTTTTTTTGGAAGTGAACCTGACAGGTCTTTCCAGTGCGAGCTTCTGACCCACTTCAATTTCATAACCGCTGAGGGCATTATATTTCATCAGATCGTCCACTGAAAGACCGTTGTTTTTGGCAATGGAGTAAACGGTTTCACCTCTTCTTACGACGTGGTAAGAGTAATTTTTGTTTTCAGTCGGAGTTGTCCGGGATGTTACTGGTTTTTTATCTACAGGGTTATTTTCTTCCGTTTCGGTAATTGTTTCATTCTCATTATCGACAGTCCCCGGGAGATAGGCTTTCCTGTTTCCTCGTTTCATTTTCCTGACCAGGTCCATGATATCAGACGGGACACGGGAATGGATCTCTTCATAATGTTCTTTGGAGATATAACGTGAGTCGTAGTTGGTGAGCAACAGGTGTTGGGCCAGCAATGAAACGGAGACCTCTTCCAGGGTCTGGCGGGAGCGGATCAGGTTGATCAGGTTATCATAGATGGTGACGTTGACAAAGACGTTGCTTGAGGTTTGTTGCTGAACGGTGTAGCCTGAGTTGACTCCGGTATAGATGGTGGTTTCCGAAAGGTAGCTCCACTGGTCTTTCCGGGTGAGGAAGAAGACGATCAGCGCGATCAGGATGGGCACAATAAATAGCAGCAGCAGATGCCTCTGGAGTATTTTTATGAAGTATACGATCTTCATTGTCAGTCGATGTTATTGACAGTATTAAACTTAATTCCTGTTATTTCCTGGAGAAGCATGTAAGCATTGTAGAATTCGATGCGTGCATCTTCATAGTCGTACACAGCTTTTCTGTACATTTCGTTGATACGTGCCAGTTCATAAAGGGAGGATTGGCCATTGAGAAACTCTTTTTCAGCCAGATCTTTCTGTAATGAATTGGCAATTACATTTTCATTGGCAATTTTAAGTTTACGCTGGTTTACGATCAAGGTATTATAAAGAAGAATGATCGATTTTCGCAGTTCAAGGATGAGATTTTCTTTGGTGGCCATGGACCGTTCTACCTCTTTTGTAGCTGTTTTAATACGGTTTCGTCGATCGACCAGGTCGTCGAGGGGGAGGCGGAAGCTGACACTTCCCAGAACCCTGAGGTTGTTTTGATCGGAGAGAATGGTATTGGGTTCAGCGTAGCTGGGTGTATTGGTTGTTGTAGCATTCCAAAGGTCGTTTTGAGCGGAGGCATCCAGGAAAAGGTTTTGCATCCAGTCGCGTTGCGCTGTCTTGATTTTGTATTTCCAGATAGCAATATCGGCGTCTTGAGCGGTCAGTAGAGGGGAGTGTACGATTGCAGAATCGATCAGGTCTTCCAGGGGTGGTATGCGGAGGGTGATGTCGTCAAGAAAAGGATTGATGGCGTTGGTGGTGTCACTTCCGGGTCGGACGGTGTCGGTTTGGGAATGGCAGGGAAGGGTTACCAGGGCTGATAACAGCAGCAATACGATGACCCGCAATCCGGATATTTTATTGTATTTCTTCATAGTACCCATAACCATTGTTCAGACGTTTTCTTTTTGAATGAAAATTTTAAACGTTCTCAAAATCAATTTAATATCTCCCCAAAATGAGTTATTTTCAGCATAATAGTTATCGAGGGCAAACCGTTCCTCTTCCGACATGGTTCCCTTCCGGCCCCGTTTTTCGACCTGCCAGAGGCCGGTCAAACCGGCTGCAGCACGAAACCGGCGGCTCCATTTCTTTTTTGTAAGAGCCTCCGCTTCATTCAGAGGCAGAGGGCGATTTCCAACGATCGACATATCGCCTTTCAAAATGTTGAAAAGTTGTGGAAGTTCGTCAATGCTTGTCATCCGGATGAACTTCCCTACATGGGTAATCCGTGGGTCATCTTTAATTTTGAGGAAAGCTTTCCTGGTGTTCCTTCGTTGGGTGGCCAGTCGTTCGCAGATCTCTTCCCCGTCATAATAGACCAGGGGAGAGCAGGTTTGGCCGGGGGGTAGTTTGTTGCATTCAGAGCAGGTTTCTTCCGCTGTCTCACTGATGTACTGGTTTAAGTGTGCAACATCCTTCAGTCTTTTATCGGCATCGGGGTACATGGAGCGGAATTTATAAAAATCGAATATCTTGTAATTGGCGCCCACCCTTTTTGAAAGATAATAGATCCTGCCTTTTGATTCGATCCGGATGGCAATGGCGGTCAAAATCATGATGGGGGAGAGGATTATCAGGGCGATCAGCGTTAGCACGATATCGAAAATTCTTTTAGGCAGGGGGCAAAAATAGGGAGTCATGTCTTCATCCTGGATGACAATGGGCCGGATGGTCACTTCCGATTTGTATTTTTTCAGAAACCTGATCCTGCTCTCAATGGCTTCAGGGTTGAAGGTTTTAGAGTAGAAATCATCGATTCCTGTATTGAAAGCTTCTGCTTTGATTTCATTGTCCCTGAAAAAAGAGAGGATGATAAAGGGTGTTTTTTGGTGTAATTTTATTAGTTTAAGTCTTTTAAAAAAAATCAGGGCATTGATTCCCGGAAGAACCAGCTCAGAAATGATGGCATCAATGGATTGTATTTCCTGATAGGTTATGTTGACCTTCGTTTCAGGGTCAGTTTCAAACAGGTTGAACTCGTTTCCGGTGAGCCAGAACATCGCTTCCAGGCAATTTTGCATCCGGATGATCCTGAACATAGGGTAGTTTTCGAACATGGTTAATGTCCTGGTATCATTCCCAATATAAAGAATATTTAACGGTTCTGCTATGCTCACATCCATTGATTCACTATTCATCACTCTGACGGGAGTACATTTCTTTCGAAACAACCCTTCTCTTAATCCTGGCAATCAATTCTTTGGGATTAAATGGTTTTAAAACATAATCATCTGCACCCATTTCAAAGCACCTGATTTTGTCGGCACTTTCCTCTTTGCCGGAAAGCATGATCAGTGGAATCTCATCAAAAAAACCACTTTCACGGATACGCCGGATAAATTCAAATCCGTTCAAAACAGGCATTTCGACATCACAAATAATGACATCGGGCATGTTACCCGACTGGAGATAAAACATCGCATCCATCCCGTTTGCAAAGGTGATCACATCGAAATCCTTCTTGAACGTATTTTCTATAATAAACCGGATACTCTTTTCATCGTCAATAGCGAGTATCTTTTTCTTCATAATCACAATTTTTCAAGCAAATATATCCTTTTTTTCAGGACATGCCTGAAATAGATATTAACAAACAAAGAAAGTTATTGACTATCCGGCTGGTTAAGGGTCCCGGGAGAGTGGATCGGAATCCAGCCTTACCTGGAAGGCTTTTAACTCGTCACGAAGCCGCGCAGCCTCGAGAAAATCAAGGCTTTTGACAGCTTCTTCCATCTCTTTCCGTGCTTTGACAACCAATTTTTGCAATTGCTCTTTGGTCAGGTACTGAATCACAGGGTCGGCAGCGATGCCGCTTTCAGCGGTTTCAATATAAGGCCGGGGCTGGAATTCTTTTTTATCAGCCACCACTGTCTGGCCCATGATATCGTTGGCAGACTTGATGATCTGAGTAGGGACAATGTTATGGAGAAGGTTGTACGCGATTTGTTTTTCTCTCCTCCGGTTGGTTTCCTGCATCATCCGCTTCATCGATTCGGTCATTTTATCTGCATAAAGGATCACCCTGCTGTTGATGTTACGGGCCGCTCTTCCTGCCGTTTGCGTCAAAGAACGTTCAGAACGGAGGAACCCCTCTTTGTCCGCATCAAGGATGGCAACCAGCGATACCTCTGGCAAATCCAACCCTTCTCTCAACAGGTTAACCCCAATAAGCACATCAAAGGCCCCCTGTCTCAGATCTCTTAAAATCTCCACCCGTTCCAGGGTATCTACATCCGAATGGATATAACGGCAACGGATATTCAGTTGTGTAAAATAGCGGGAGAGCTCTTCAGCCATGCGTTTGGTAAGGGTTGTCACCAGGACCCTTTCCTGCTTTTCAATCCTTTGGTTGATCTCATCCAAAAGGTCATCGATCTGATTCTGACTTGGTTTTACCTCAACAAAAGGATCCAGCAAACCGGTCGGTCGGATCACTTGTTCCACCACGATCCCTTCGCAATGCTGGAGTTCAAAATCAGCAGGCGTAGCACTTAAAAAAATGATCTGGCCTGCCAGCGAAAAGAATTCATCAAATTTCAAAGGGCGGTTGTCCATGGCAGAAGGCAAACGGAAACCGTAATCAACCAGTGTTTGCTTACGTGAACGGTCACCTCCGAACATCGCTTTGATTTGTGGGATGGTGACATGACTCTCATCAATTACCAGCAGATAATCCTGTGGAAAATAATCGAGCAGACAAAATGGCCTTGAACCGGGAGCTCTTCCGTCGAAGTAACGGGAATAGTTTTCAATGCCTGAACAATAGCCCAGTTCCCGCATCATCTCAATGTCGTAATTGACCCGCTCTTCAAGCCTTTTTGCCTCCAGTTCCTTTCCCGTTTCACGGAAATAGTTCACTTGCTGGAAGAGATCATCCTGGATTCCACTCAGGGCCTCTTTCATCTTATCCTGTGAGGTGACAAAAATATTCGCCGGATAAAGCGTCAGATCATCCAGGTTCTCTAAATGGTGACCACTTAAAGGATCGAAAAATTCGATCGTTTCCACCTCGTCGCCAAAGAAGATAATCCTTACTGCGTGGTCAAGGTAGGCAGGAAAGACATCGACGGCATCGCCCCGGATTCTGAATCTCCCCCTGATAAAATCGGTCTCGGTTCGGGAATAAAGACTGTTAACCAGGGTCAGCAGCAATTTGTTCCGGCTGATCTTTTCTCCCTTTTTAATACGAATGACATTTTGATAGAAATCTTCCGGATTTCCGATACCATAAATACAGGATACCGAAGCTACCACGATAATGTCCCTTCTTCCCGACAAAAGCGATGAAGAAGTGCTCAACCTCAATTTTTCAATTTCGTCGTTGATCGAAAGATCCTTCTCAATGTAAGTATTGGTAGTGGGAAGGTAAGCTTCCGGCTGGTAGTAATCATAATATGAAACGAAAAATTCTACCGCATTTTCAGGGAAGAATTGCCTGAATTCACCATAAAGTTGTGCTGCAAGGGTCTTGTTATGACTTAAAACCAAGGTGGGCCGTTGAGCCTGTTGGATTACATTGGCAATGGTAAAAGTCTTTCCGGAACCGGTAACACCAAGCAGCACCTGTCCCGGATCACCCCGTTGCAAACCCTCCGTCAACTGCCGGATGGCTTCCGGCTGATCGCCGGTGGGACTGAATTCGGATGTCAACCTGAAATTCATGATCAATCAGGGTTTGAATGTAAAACTTGCTGCAATCGGATAGTGATCCGACAGGTTGAGTTTGTATTTGTGATATTCGACAGGTTTGAAATGGACAGAATACAGGATGTAATCAATCCTGAAAGCAGGGAATTTGCCGGCATAGGTATTTCCATCGAATGTGCTTCCTGCTGATATGAACGCATCTTCGTGGTTCCGGGTGAGTTGATGATAGGTGTAGGAAGAGGGAGTATCGTTAAAATCACCGGCGATTACGGAGGGGTAAGGACATACGGAGATATGGGAAGCCAACTGGTCGGCTTCATTGGCCCTGAGAATGAAAGCACGCCGAAGTTTCCAGAACATCTTCCGGGCGCCTTCTTTCAACGGGGGCTTATCTTTCATCGGATCCGTCAGACTGGAATAAAAGGTGTAATCGTCGTTGCCAAAGCGAATGGATTCCAGGTGAAGGTTATAGATCCTGATGGTGTCCTCATGATGGAGAATATCAGCGTAAATGCCAAAAGTACTTTTCTCCGGTATTTTCATAAAGCCCGTGTCAACAATTGGAAACCTTGAAAAAATAATGACCGCATCAATCTTTTTCTTATCCCAAAATTTTCTGTAGTTCTTGAAATAGAAATATTTCATCCCGATGGAGTGGGCATAGTTTTTCAGCAGTTCATTAAAGTCCGGAGTTTTCATGTATCCCTCCTGAAGACAGATGACATCCGCTTGTTGATTGCGCAGAAAAGTGGAGATTTGTTCCCTGACTTCAGCAATGGATTCTGTGTTTTCGTTCCCCCAGAAAAGGTTCACGTTGTAACTGACCACCCGGATGGTTTCACCGGGGAAATTTTTTTCCCCCCAGGGAAAATGAACAGGGTAAACGGATTGCAGTGAACTCCAACCTGCCATTACCGGGATCAGAGAGATGAAAATATATTTTTTCCATGAAACCAGCCATAAAATAATGAAGAATCCATTCACTGCCAGGAAGATGGGATAGGCCAGTCCAAAAAAAGCATAATACCAGTTTTCGGCCGGGCTGACATGTCCTGCCACATAGGAAAGCAGGAGAGGAATAACTGCCAGTATGTTCAGTGACAGTAAAATACGCAGGATCCATCGGCGGCTTTTCTTCATGATCGGGCTGATTTGTTCAGCGTTTATTAGAGGTTTTAAAAAGAAAATCCTTTTCTTCACGGGTCAGGCTGTCATAACCGCCTTTGGAGATTTTTTCAAGGATCCTGTCCATTTTGTCCTGCGATTCTTTTCTATGCATGTTGTATTCCTCATCGGTTACCGGCCGCCCATAGGTTCCTTTTTCATACGAACGATGGTGCGAAGTTCGGGAGAAGCGGGTCTTGAATTGGGTAAAGAGTGAATCGCGGGAGGAGGACATGGAAGAAGATTTTGCACTCAGCGCGTAAATCAGTCCGAACAATGCTCCGCCGATATGGGCCAGGTGCCCTCCTGCATTTCCCGACGGGATCATGAAGAAATCAAATACGAACAAGATGATGGCCAAATAAAGAATTCTGATGCGTCCGAAAAAAAGTAATTGAATGGTGTATGAAGGAGCATAGAATGAAGCAGCGGTAACAATAGCCATTACGGAGGCTGAGGCCCCCAATGCAACAGATTGTCCAAGAATCGGATAAAACACAGGAAAAACATTGAAAGCCAGTACGTAAACCAATCCACCGATTAACCCTCCGGCGATATAAACTATAACCACCTGCCGGGAAGTCATAAACTCGGTAAAGATCCTTCCAAACCAGTAGAGCCAGAGCATGTTAAAAAGCAGGTGCCAGAA
>CALMDO010000090.1 GCA_937862805.1 uncultured Bacteroidota bacterium | reverse complement strand
GTTCCGGCGAGGTCAACTGTTTCGTTGATGGTAAAAGGTACGCGGTCGGTAAGGTTGGTAGTGGTACCTTCTGCATCGGGCACCATTTTCATCATCACATGGTGGAAGCTTGTTTCTCCGTTGGTCATGTGGTTATCGTGTGTAATCTTTTCCATGACCACGATTTGGATGGTGGCATTGGAAAAATTGCAGAAGGGGAGTACGGTTGCCTGGATGGTCATTACGGTTCCGGCGAGGGAGTGGGTTCCTTTGATTTTAAGCAATCCGGGCAGGAGGATAGCGCCATTGTAAGCCTGATTGACGGCCGCTATGGATGTGGCAGTCTCTTCTCCATTGGTATAGAGATCAGGTACGAAACCGACGCCGTAAAAGGTTCTCCTGGCACCGCCTTCCAAGGTATAGTAAGGATCGCCGGGGGCAGGCCAGCTCATTTGGTATTTAACCAGGGTGATGTCCTCTTCATGGGTAGTACACCATGGAACGAAGCTACTGTTAAAGGAAGCACAAGGGCTGCAGGTAGAACTGGTAAATTCTTCGAACAACGGGCGCCTTGGCATGCTAAAGCTGACTTTGTTAATGGTCTTGCTCAGGGTGTCGTTATGCTGATTGTCATCAGGAGTCCCATTGATTTTGTTGATCCATGCGGTAACGGTATGTTGACCAAGGGTTCCTTCGAATAACTGATCACAGGTAAAAGGATAGGATTGCTGGGTGGCGATCGATAATCCTGAAAAGGTAGTAGTATTGACCGGACCGTCGTCCACTTTATACTGGATTTCAGCGCTGGTGATGGTGGTGATGCCAAAATTCATGATGGTCCCATTGATCTGTATCGGATCGGCGAAATAGGTTGGTGTTCCGGCCAGGCTGATCATTCCGGCATCACGATTGAGGGGATTGAAAAGCAAAACATTGTCAAAATAGACATAATCGAGATTGTACATGTTCCCGTTAAGGAAGAGACAAAGCTGAAATTCAGATTGTCCCACGTCGGTGTTGTTGATCACCACATCGATCTGGATAGGGCCTGAGTTCCCGGTCGGGGTTTTTTCCCAGACCGTATTCCAGGTACCGTTATGGGAACGGGTAGCTGCGCCGATCTTGGGAGCCGGGTTGGAATACCAATCGTAGAAATAACGGAAGGAAAGTTTCACTGAGGTCAGCCCTGTCAGATCCAACATGGGAGATATCAGACGGGTTGTGGTGTTCTGGTTGACATAAGTAAACTTGGCTTCCGGAGCATTTCCTCCGGCACTGTTCGTGTTGCTGATACTCCATTGTGCTGGAATGCCATTGAGTGACCATCCAGTGGGTGGCATCTGTCCTCCATCAAACGATTCCATGACGAAGGTCTGACCGAAGGTGAGACTGCTTATCAGCAGTAATGCAAAAAGTAAAGATTTGGTTTTCATAGATACATATTTAATGATTATTAGGTTGGGAATCAGGATGTTTAATCAGGCGATTTAAAAATAATTTGTTGGTAGGCTTGATTATAGCATGTTCAATGCAAAGGCGTAAGCACCGATGGAAATGGCGCGGGAGGTACCTAACCGGGAGATGCCAACCCCGATTTTTTTCTCGGGATCGAAATTGACCATTTTGTCGGAAAATGGAACGGGAATCACTTTTGAGGTGGAGGTCAGAAATTTTCCGTAATCGATGGGGTCTTCCAGGTTAAAGACAACTGTTTCAAGACGTTCGAGTGGTTGGCCAGACATGGTTTTAAAGGGCTGGTTCATCTCCTGAACCAGGCCGGGCAGAAATAAGGGCCAGGCGCCTGATAATCCTCCCCCGATGACTACCAGGCCGTCGACAAGGGTTACGGCATTGGCAATAGCATCAGCGGCATCTTTGGCAAAGGCTTCAAAAGCCTTGATGGCCGCCTGCTTTTTCCCTTTGATCAAGCCGGTACCGATTTCGAAGATCTCTTTAGGTTCAGGGCAGAAGGGGGCCTCTGTTTTTGAATGTTTCATGAATTCCCGCTGAAGGCCGCGGATGCTGACACTCTCTTCTGTATCCCATTCCTTGTAAGTGCGGTTGCGCATGCGGTTGATTTCTCCGCCGGAGCTGTTATCCCCGATATGAATGCCGTTGCGGGTCACGATGCCTCCCCCGAACCCTGTACCGAAGGTGACACCGAAAAGGTTGCGGTACCGTTTGGGATTGCCCAGTTCTTCGAGTTTTTTGTTGATTCCCGGTAAAAGTCCGGCTATGGCCTCCCCGTAAGCAAAGAGATCCCCGTCATTGTTGATGAAAACCGGAATTCCGAA
>CALMDO010000089.1 GCA_937862805.1 uncultured Bacteroidota bacterium | reverse complement strand
AATTATCCGTTTCCGTCGCCGAGAAAACAACCCATCGACAACTAAAGAATATGGTCCAACCCACTTCTTTCGTGTCCTACAATCTGTTTATTAAGCCATTGATGATCGCGACTACTGAAAATGATCAGACTGTCAACCTCTTCATCCATGATTCCCTTGGCCCGGTAAATCAACTCCTTCAGTTTGACTTCGGTTATCTCTCCCTCGAATACAGAATTCTGGATCCAATTGACATACTTACGGCAAAGCTTGAGTACCTTTCCAACCCTCTTCTCTCCAACATCATAAACCAAAATGATATACATATCAAATTTATATGCAGAATTCAAAAGTTAACCATGCGCTTTAATCCGTACTTTGTAAATCGTAAATGGTACTTGGCATTTACCACCACATCTTAAATGGTTTGTACTCTTCCATCTCAAGGATGTGTTTGATCAATTTAAAACACTCTAACTTGATCAGGTGTTTGTAACTCACGCTGCGCTTGAGTGACCGGTGCTGAAGAGTCTCTTTCAAACGCTCTTCAAAAGCTGTGATAAAGATCTTCTTCCCCGCAACATTTAACAGGCACCTGTTAAGGTTTATGTCAAAGTGCTCCTTTCTGATCTCTTTTTTATTGATAACCTTGAAAATCACACGATCGACAAGGATCGGCTTGAAAATTTCAGCCAGATCTAAAGATAACGAATACCTCCGTTCCCCTGGCGAATGGAGAAAACTGATCACAGGGTTGAGCTGGGTTTGGTGTATCGCCCTTAAACATTGCGAATAACACATCATGTTACCGAAAGAAATCAAGGCATTCACCTCATTGAGCGGTGGTTGTTTCGTACGGTTTCCCATCTCAAAACCTTGCAAAATCAGGTTAAAGGCTTCATAATAATTCATCCGGATGTTTCCTTCAATCCCCATCAATTCCTCGGTATTACGCATTTCAGGAATCCTTGTGATATACGACTCCATCAGGTTTATCAGTGGCTCTGTGTCCTTTCCACGGTTTTGATAATATTTCAGGTTCTTGATCATGTTATAAGCAGCTCCCTCCACGAACTTCCTTGCTATGATAATCCGTTTCTCAGGAACCTGATGTGCTTTGACCTGCGCAAGCAACAACTTACCGGATAACAAATAATCCCTGGGCATAAAGGAGCCTGTGTAGTTTTCATGGTAATCGAAAAAATGGACTGTTATGTCATTCTTCCCCAGGAAATTATACAGTGCACTGTTCGCATCCAGCGATCCGAAAACGTAAAGTTCCTCCGTGGCTTCCACCGGGAGATACCTGACAGGCAACTCGTTCCCTTCTTCGTCAAAAGGCTGAAAACATAGCGTGTTGTCTTTTCTTGACAACCGGCCGGGATTGAAGAGGTAGTAGGATTTTTTCATTCTTTGACCTCCTGCTCCTCAATCCAGCAAAACTCGTAATAGCTGCAGTTTTTGCAAATATTCAACCTGATCTTTTCCGGACATTTTTCTGAGTTCAGGATTGTGTCGATATTTCTGAAAATATCCTCAAATTCTTTCCGGTCGCGATTGCTGAGCAACACTTCAGTGGTTTGTCTCAGTTTCGGATATTCAAGCAATCCTGTTACCTGGTCGATGCCATTTCGTTCGAGGACAAGAATGTAGTATTTCAACTGCCATTCGTGGGCAGCCTCCATTTTATCCGATTTTTTCACCTCATGGATCACCTTGTTTCGGGGATCATAGTAATCTATTTTTATTCCGCCGATCTCTACCTCCTCGTATTTCTCCGAACGCTGAGGGTAGGACGTTTCATGGATGAGCTTTCCTTCGGAAACCAATTCGGAAGCATGTTCCAT
>CALMDO010000088.1 GCA_937862805.1 uncultured Bacteroidota bacterium | reverse complement strand
CTATTATATCAGTGGAAAAAACCGAACGGCGGTCATCCGGACCGATACCGATTTTGGCACGGCTACCTTTATGATTGACGATACCGATGTTCAGAACCGCAATGCTCCTGTTTTTCTGGTCAGTTCCGATCTCCGCCCATTCACACCGGAAGGGATTACTTCCCTGAAGCGGAATCAGGAGCGCATAGACCTTTCCCTGCCTGGCCCCTGTCTGGTTACCGTGACCAATTCAAACGTAA
The DNA here is from genome assembly GCA_937862805.1 of uncultured Bacteroidota bacterium. Taxonomy (GTDB): domain Bacteria; phylum Bacteroidota; class Bacteroidia; order Bacteroidales; family FEN-979; genus CAIVAT01. The sequence continues at coordinate 2,286 of CALMDO010000088.1, read as the reverse complement.
AACGGTATATCAGGTTTGGGCCCAACCAGAACAACGGATCGTCTCAAACCGATATTTTCATGGTAGACAAAGAGGGAGTTGTGGATAGGAACACGCCCATCATCTGGGACTTCGACCAGATCACTGATATCTCAGTTCTGCCCATTGATTCCCTCCCACTGACCCTCAGCGGGGGCCGTTTTACCACGATAGCCAACAAGGAGGCATCGAAGTACACATACTATAATCGGGGCATCGCCATCAGGCGTTCCAATGTGGTCGTGGAAGGACTGGAACACCGTGTCACAGGAGAGGGAGAGCATGGTGCACCTTATGGGGGATTCATCAATGCCGGCGATTGCGCTAACGTGACAGTCCGGAACACCCTCCTGACGGGGCGAAAAGTCTACCAGACCATTGGCTCAGCCGGAGTACCTGTTTCTATGGGGAGTTACGATATTTCCCTTAACCGCGCCCTTAACATCACTTTCGAGCACTGCAGCCAGACCAACGATATCAATGACAGCAGATACTGGGGAATCCTGGGGTCCAACTACTGCAAGAATCTGGTCTATGACCATTGTACTTTTTCCAGGTTTGATGCCCACATGGGGGTAGCCAATGCAACCATTCGCAATTCCACCCTGGGGCACCAGGGCATCAACGCCATCGGCTGCGGAACCTTTGTTGTCGAGAACTGCACCATCCGTTCAAGGAACCTTATCAACCTGCGGTCAGACTATGGCTCTACCTGGCAGGGAGAACTCATCATCCGCAACTGCGTTTTCGCACCACCAGGAGACCGGCCGGTCAAGCCTTGCCTGATCGGAGGATCTAATTCCGGACAACATGATTTTGGCTACACCTGTTATATGCCGGAACGCATCACCATCGAAAACCTTCATATCGACGATTCCAACCATCCTGAGGAGTACCAGGGGCCTGCTATTTTTGCCAACTTCAACCCGAAAATGAACGACGAATCCTACCTTGAGAATTTCCCTTATGTTACTACCCGCGAAGTCTTACTCCGGAATGTAACCACCACCAGTGGCAGGAGCATAAGAGTCAGCGACAATCCCTTTATGTTCCGAGAGGTGAAGGTCCTGACCCAATAAACCCCTTAAAAGTGATCTGAATTTTGAAACAGTATATCTGAAATTGAAAGCAGCCCAGGCGGCTGATGTGTTAATTTGAACTCGCCTATAAGGTTTTGCTTTTTTATGCTGATCCGGTTTCCCCTGGAATTCCGGAACAAGTTTTCTTTAACGACAAACATGATTATGAATAAGCTGATTCTCCTGTTATCAGGGATTTTGTTGGGGGGTATGGTCTATGGCCAGAATGCGTTCACCCCTCCTCCCACCGGATTTGATGTGGCGCGGAATGATATCCCCCATGGGAAAATCGATACGCTGAGTTATCCCTCAGAAACGGTGGGCTCCACCCGGAAAGCCCTTATTTACACCCCGCCGGGCTATTCGGCCGATCAGAAGCTCCCGGTGCTTTATCTGCTTCACGGAATCGGGGGTGACGAAAAGGAATGGCTCTATGGTGGCCACCCTGAGGTGATTATCGATAATCTTTACGCGGAAGGGAAAGTAGCCCCGATGATGGTGGTGATGCCCAACGGGAGGGCAATGAAGGACGACCGGGCTACCGGAAATGTTTTTGCACCCGACAAGGTGGAAGCTTTTGCCCGGTTTGAAATGGATTTGCTCAGCGACCTGATCCCCTTCGTAGAAAAGAACTACCCGGTGATCCAGGACCGCGAACACCGGGCTATTGCCGGGTTATCCATGGGGGGCGGACAGTCGCTCAATTTCGGGCTGGGCAACCTGGACTCCTTTGCATGGGTGGGGGGTTTCTCTTCGGCACCCAATACCAAGAAACCTGAGGAACTGGTCCCTGATCCTGATAAAACAAAGGAACAACTGAAGTTGCTCTGGATTTCCTGCGGAGACCAAGACGGTTTGATTACTTTTAGTGCAAGATTGCATGATTACCTTGAAGTTCATAAAGTTCCTCATATCTATTTTATCGATCAGGGTCAACACGATTTTAAAGTCTGGAAAAACAGCCTGTACCATTTCACACAGTTGCTGTTCAAATAAAACCTGGCCCGGGCCTTTTCAGGAACTCGATGAATTCTGCTCCCGTTATGTTGGAGCGAAGGGAACTGAAATTTTTGTCTCTGAATGAATAACAATCTTAATACGATGAGAAGCATACTGTCAAAATTCGCTCTTTTTCTCTGTATAGTCTTGTGTGGACTTGGGGTATCGGCCCAGGACCCCGATTTCCACA
>CALMDO010000087.1 GCA_937862805.1 uncultured Bacteroidota bacterium | reverse complement strand
TTGCAATTTCTTTGTAGGATTTCTCATCGTACCGGTGAAGCACAAATGCTATTCGTTGATTTTCAGGCAATTTTATAATTGCTTCGTGAATTAACTTCCTGTTTTCTTTCACTTCACAGCCCTGCTCTGAAAGGGAAGGTTCCTCTGCGAATGGTGTTCCACCCGATTGCGTTTTAAGGACCTCTCCGATCCTGTAAAACATTGCTTTTCTCCGGTTTTTCTTAAGTTGGTTCATTGATTTGTTAAGGGTGATCCGGTAAATCCAGGTGGAAAGGGATGAGGCATTTCTGAACATTTTTACCGATTGCAGAATCTCCATAAAGACTTCCTGTGAAAGATCCTCTGCATCATCCATATTACCAAGAAAATAATAGGCTGTCTTGATCACTTTTTTTTGATATTGGCTCACCAGGTATTTTACAGCGCCCGGGCTTCCATCAATAAGCCCTTGCAGAAGTTCAGGGTCGGTCATGCAGTAATGTTTTGTTGTGTTCAAGAAACTGATGGATGAATGGATCGGGTGCCTGTCCGTCTGCTATGGTCAATCTGCCGGTTAAACCTTCATGGCTCGCTAAAATTACATTTTCTTTTCAACACTTGTTGGATTTTTAATGGTAAAGAGGAGGGTTTCTAAGGGTTTCCGCGGAATATTTTTTTTCACCTTGTAATCGGAGACTGAGATTCCCGTGACATTCTTAAACTGGGTGGAAAGATATTGTACGCTGCTGTATCCCATCATGTAAGCGATTTCGCTGAGCGTCAGTCCCCCGTATGTGATCAACTCTTTTACCTTTTCAATTTTATGAAGAATGGTAAATTTCTCCAACGTTATGTTTTCATGTTTTGAAAACAGCGAGGAGAGGTAGGAGTATGACATATTGAAGCGTTCTACCAGGTAATCGGAGTTGCGTACCATAGCATTGTAAGTAGTATGGTGGACCAGGTCGATCACTGCTTTTTTGATCTGTTCAACCAGAATCAGTTCCCTGTCTTCGATAATCTCGAAACCATATTCATTAAAAATTCCCTGAATGCGTTCCCAGGGTACTTTTTCAGAATCGTAAATTAAGTGAACGATACCCAATTCCAACGCAAGTATCTGTATCCCGTCGATAGCCAGTTCTTTTCTCAGCAGATGGATACAACACCGGCCCACCATATTTTTTAACTGAATTCTGCGCTCAATCTGCATATCTTCTGCAATATCCCTGCCCGTTGCCTTGGCCGAAACCCCGGCCTTTGAACCCTGCATTGTTTTTGCGGTTGTCGCAGATTCCGTCACCGTTTTTATCGACAAAGTTCCTGCCCGGCTTTGTTTTCATCCGTTGTTCAGCCCGGTCACAAATACCATTATGGTTTTTGTCGATAAAGCAATACTGCCCTGACCTTGGAACCGGTTGCCGGCAGTATCCCTTTGTTCTTCCTTGCCCGACAGCAGGGGTCGATGAGATCAGCAAACCGGCCACTGTGAAAGGAAGGATCATTTTCATTAGTTTTTTCATTCCGGATAGTTTTAAAAGGGTTTATGAAATTTAGACAACCGGAAATTGAAAAACTTGCGGGTCTGAGAAAATTTTAGTGATATTTATGCGATTCATTTGGTTAATTACCTATTTTTGCAATTTCTTTAAATTTATTCAATTGATTCGGAGCAGCATTCAGAGTAGTTACTAACCAAATAGCAGAAAATATGGAATACTATTTTTCACAAACAATCCGGTCCTCCTTTGAAGAGGCCATCGTAATGACCACGGAAGCACTGAAAAAAGAGGGTTTTGGGGTCATCAGTGATATTGATATTCAGGCAAAACTGAAAGAAAAGCTTGGTGTCGATTTCAAAAAGTACCGCATTTTAGGAGCATGTAGTCCGTTGCATGCCTATCAGGCACTGTCGGCGGAGGATAAGATCGGTACCATGCTCCCTTGCAATGTGACGGTGATTGACCAGGGAGAAGGGACCATCGAAGTTTCAGCCGTCAACCCCATCGCCTCGATGATGGCCATTGAAAACCCGGCGCTTGGTAAAACTGCAACCGAGGTGACTGACAAATTGCAGCGGGTGATAGCATCTCTGGGAAATTCTATTGAGAGATGACAGGTACCAGTTAAGCGCTTTGTCTCCTGTAATAAAAATATAACGCCAAGGGACGATAGAATGCATGTGCAAATTTAGAAAAAGCAAAGAGCAATACCAGCTCCATTGAAATCACCGTATGGAAAAGGAAAACCAAGTGATTCGCCAGCATATCGGCATTCAGGAATACTGCGATTTCAAGCCAAAAGCCCGTGACACCGGCTACCCATAGAAAGAGAAGGAACATCCAGTCGGCCAGTTTCGTCTCATCATAAGCTTTGGTCACTTTTTTCAACCGGTACCAGATAGCAAGGGTTGAGCCATAGACCATCAGTATCCCGGCCAAAGAGCCCAGAATACGACTGGGCCACCAAACGGTAGTTTCCGGATCCTTCAACAGGAAATTAAGCGTGGTTGCAGCCAACAGACCTATAAAACCCCACATGATTGACCAATGGATAAACCAGGGCTTTAAGGAAAAAGACTTTGCATGCCAATGGGAATCAGCTTCTTTATCGCACGATTGGTAGCGTTTAAGCACTGTTACTTCACGGATTACCTGGTTGATGGCCTGAGAAACAGGTATTGCTTTTCCGGGGGCTTTGCCAGCCGCTTTTTTAAGTTTCAAAAACATCTTCACCACACCCCATGCAGCAGAAATTCCTGTGATTCCGAAAACGATCAGGCCCAGATCGTGGATTGTTCCGAAGGGGAGATAGGCAAAAAGCCACCGTGCATAATTGGTTTCAGGCTTCAGTGTCAGGAGAAAAAAGCCCAGGAACCCGGCAATGATCAACGTTATGAGGAGAAACAGCGGGTTGTTTTTGAACATCATTTTCGTGATACCGGTCGGTTCCATAGCAGCAACGGAGTAACGCCGGATGGCAGCCATGAACTGTCCGGGATCGGCTTGCCGCGGGCAAGTCTCGCTGCAATCACCACAGGCATAACATAACCAGGGTTCAGGCTGGGAAAGAATCTCATCTTTCAGTCCCAACATTCCCATCCGAATCATCATCCTGGGAAAAAATACCGATTTATCTGTCAGGGAACATACCGCTGTGCAATTGCCGCAGTTGAAGCAGGCCGTAAAATCGTCCGTGCCGTATTTCTTGAGCTCATCAGCAAAATACGGGTCTATCTTTGTCATAATCAATTAATTTTGAGTTGATAGCGGTAATACTCTTCAGAATCATCCATACCGGCAGGTTCCACGATGAAATATTTGTTCATGGTCATCAGATGCCAGGTTACCAGCGCCGGCTCCAGTCCGGTTGAAGTTGCAATTTCGGGGATCGTCATCGGGTTTTCCTGAAGGCTTTGCATAATGGATCGCCATTCGGAAGGGAAATCCATCATCTTCACCGTTTTTTTTGTCGCTGTCACTTCCTCGGTACCGGTTTTTTGGACCAATGTCACGACATCGGAAAAACCATCGATCATTCCTTCGATTTCTGCATTGGAAAATTGGGCAAGGTCGATGGCGTCATAAGGACAAACGGGACCACAGATTCCACATCCTTTACAGACGGGTTCATTGACCGATGCCACCAATTTGCCATTGGTTTCAACCTGAAAGATGGCCTCATACTCGCAAACCTCTTTACATTTTCCGCACCATGTACAGGCTTTCGGATCAATGCGGGCCACGATCGGCTCCAGGAAGAGGGTCTCTTTGCTGATGATGGCATTGATCTTGGCTGCTGCAGCCAGAGAGGATTGAACCGATTCAGTGATGTTTTTAGGCCCCTGACAACTTCCACCCAGGAAGATACCGTTGATCACCGTTTCAACCGGACGAAGTTTGGGGTGTATTTCGTTAAAGAAACGGTCATTGCCAATTGGGATTTTCAGCCGGTCAGCCACTGTGGTGCTATCGCTTCTTGAAACCATTCCCGTGACCAGCACTACCAGATCTGTTTCGAGCTCCAGTTCTCTTTTCCGGGTCAGCTGGTCTTTGACCCTGATGAGAAGCTGATCGCCCCTGGGTTCGATGACGGGAGGTTCTTTTTCCTGGTAAAGGAGGTAGATGTCGCCCGCTTTTGAGGAGCGTTCGTAGAGTACCTCATTCTTCCCGTAAGTCCTTATATCACGGTAGAGATGGAAAGCTTTGACTCCTTTGAACTTTTCATGGACCACCAGGGATGAATGGATGGCAGCGGTGCAGCAAGTCCGGGAACAATACTTGTTATTTCCGTTGGTCTGGCGCATTCCGACACAATAGACAAAAGCTATACGCCGGACTGTTTTGCCTTCAAATTGCAGTTCACCTGATTTACTCTCTAACAGTTGATCAAAGGCGTCGATGGGAATGACCCGGGTGCTTTTCCCATAGCCCAGTTCTCCTTCCACAGGTTGGTAAGGTTCGTATCCGGTAGTCACGAGGATTGCGCCTGTGGCAAAGGTGAGCGTCTCACCGGCTTTTTCATGGATGGCTACCTCCACCTGAAAGTTGCCAATGCTTCCGGTGATTTTTTCAATTGTAGCGTTGGTAAAGAGCGTTATGGCGGGTTCATTTTTCACCTGGCGGGTCAGGGTTTCGACCAGCTCCGTTCCTTTTTGTCCTGTAGGGAATAAGGCTCCTTTGCGGGAAAGGTTTCCACCCGTAACTGCCTCTTTTTCGACCAGGATGACCTGATTTCCCATCTTGGCCAGATCGATTGAAGCACGCATGCCGGCGACACCCGCTCCGAGGATCACGACTGACCGGTGAGCTTTGATTTCAATGTTATAGAGCGCTTCAGAGCTTGCTACCCGTCGGATTCCGGCCTTGATCAATCCGGCTGCTTTTAAGGAAGCCTCGTCCGGATGATCGGAATGAGCCCAGGAACATTGTTCACGAACGTTCACCTGAACATAGTTGTAGGGATTCAAACCGGCCCTTTCAGCCACTCCGCGGAAAGTATGCAGATGGAGTTTCGGGGAGCAGGATGCCACAACAATACCATCAAGATGGTTATCCTGTATATCGCGGATCATCTCCTTTTGGTTGGAATCGGCACAGGCAAACATGACATTTTTGGAAATGATGACATTTTCCTCCCCAGCCATCACGTCACGCAGACCCTTTACATCCACATGATCGGAAATATTGCCACCACAATGGCAGATATAGACTCCTATCCGTTGCTTTTTCTTTGATTCTTCCATGGTATACTCTTAACCTTTTGGAGTTGTTTTGTCAATTGTTTGCTTGGTTTTAAAAGCATTGGTACTGAGGTAAGCCGCCACTTCAGAGGCTGCTGCACCTGCCGACAGGATAGAATCCGGAATATCCATCGGAGCAGCCGATGTTCCGGCCACAAATACGCCTTCGAGCGTGGTCCTGGACGGGTTGAGCAACAGATCCGGTTGTTTGATAAACTGAAATTCATCTTGTTCCGGAGTTTCGTTCCCAAATGGATCGAGAACTGATTGCTGAGGAAGAAGGCCCACTGACAAAACCACCAGGTCATGGGAGTACTCTTTAACCTGTCCGCTTTCCACCTCTTCCACCCGGAGGATCACATCGCCGCTGTGGTTTGGTTTTTCACTGATCCGTGCGACTTTCCCCTTGATCAGTTGCACGCCCATCGCTTTGGACTGCTGGAAGAATTCTTCATAACCTTTGCCGAAAGCCCTGATATCCATGTAATAAATTGTGATATCAGCCATGGGTAATGCCCCCATCAGGAGCTGGGCCTGTTTGAGAGAGTACATACAGCAAATCTGCGAACAGATCGGATTGTTGGCGGGTGCAGCTTGGCAACTCCGGTAATTCTCGAGACTTGAATCGCGTGAACCGGTGCAAAGGACATAGGCGATATTCCCGGGTACCTTCCCATCACCGGGCCGTAGCACATTGTTGAATGGACGGGTGGGTGCGATCAGGCGGTCCATTTGAAGGGAATCTATTACATTGGGCAGGATTCCGAAAGAATACTGGGGTTTGTAAGCTGCGTTGAAGAGCCTGAAACCGGAAGCGATAATGATGGATCCAGCGTAAGCTTTGATTTTCTCCTTTTTCTGGGAAAAATCAATGGCATAAGCCGGACAGGCGGCAATGCACTGATGACATTCGCGGCAATTGCTGCAATCGAGGCAGCGGGCGGTGCTGGCCTTTACCTCTTCTTCGGTAAAAGTCATCTCCACTTCATCAAAATCTTTGATTCGTCGGGTTACCGGTCGCATCTTTTCATCCATGACAGGGATCATTTTAATCTCCGGTCGTGACAGGACATTTTTTTTCTCAACGGCAGGCAGTTTATCTCCGAACGAATAATGACCGGGTTCGAGTCCTGCAAGGTACTTGTCGATATAAAAAGCCGCTTGTTTCCCTTGTCCTGCCGCTTCGATGATGGTACTGGAGCCGGTCACCGCATCCCCTCCGGCAAAAAGCCAGGCTTCATTGCTCTGCAGGGTTTGTGGATCGCTGCGGATCCTGCCATCTTTTTCCAGAGGCAATTGTTCTGCAAAGGGCGCAGTTGTTGGTGAAAGACCTATGGCTTCGATCACCATATCTACCGGTTCCGTGTATTCAGAGCCTTGAACCTCCACCGGTTTGCGCCGTCCGTCGGTTCCCGGTTCACCCAAAGCCATTTTAATCAGCCTGACATGCGTGATCTGGCCGTTTGTTCCTAAAAAACCCTGAGGGTTCCTGAGAAGGTTGAATTGAATGCCCTCCTCTTCGGCTTCCCGGATCTCCTCTTTCCAGGCAGGCATCTCTTCGCGGCTTCTCCGGTAAACGATTGTCACTGCTGAGGCACCCAACCGCAAGGCTGTTCGGGCAGAATCCATCGCTGTGTTTCCGCCTCCGATCACCATGACCCTCCGGCCGGTCAGGTCGGTTTTGGTACCGATCTTGTTTTCCCGCAGGAAATCAAGGCACGAGACGATGCCTTTCAATTCGCTTCCCGGGAGCGTGAGCCGGCTGGTTTTATGCGTTCCGACCGCAAGGAATACAGCATCGTATCCCTGGTTTTTCATCTCACGAATATTGTTGACACGATGGTTGCATTCAATTTCGACGCCAAGGGATGTAACGTTTTCAATATCACGGTCAACCACTGAATTGGGTAACCGGTAGGCAGGCAATGTCAGTTTCAACATTCCGCCTGCCTGAGGAGCTGCTTCAAAGATTTTCACCATGTGGCCCTTTAAAGCCAGGTGGTAAGCCGCCGTTAACCCGGCAGGGCCGGAGCCCACGATGGCGACCTTTTTACCGGTCGGATGTTCGGAAAGGGTCATGGGTGCATGGGGATTTTTCTTATAGAAATCCTCCGCGAAAAAGCGTTTAATCCTTCTGATATCCACCGAACCTTCCAGCAGCCCGCGGGTACATTCTCCCTGGCATGGAGCGTAACAAGCCCGGCCCAGGCTTCCCGGGATGGGGATATCTTCCATATGGAGGTGCATGGCCTCTTCGTACTGACCATTTCTCACGAGGGAGATATATCCGTAAGGTTTGACACCACCAGGACAAGCTGCAATGCAGGGAGCCGAGACATCCTGCCGGTCGATGGCTGCAATACGGGGATTGGCCAGGCTGAAGGGGATGTAGGCAACTTTACGTCCGGCAAGAAGGGCGTTGTAATCATCGGGACGGACTTCGGGACAGGCGATCTCACAATCCTGGCAACCGGTGCAAGCTTCCGGTTTCACGTATCTGGGATTTTTGGTAATCTCCAGGTGGAATCCGTTTTCATTCCTGCGAATTTGGTCCATGTTTGAATTTAAAAGTACGGTGATGTTGGGATGACGTGCCGTTTCCGACATCTTGGGCGTCGTGATACAAGCCGCACAATCCAGCGTGGGAAAAACCTTGCTCAACTGGATCATTTTTCCCCCGATGGAGAGACCCTTTTCGACCAGCAGCACTTTGTAGTCCATGTTGGCCAGCGACAGTGCAGCCTCCTGTCCGGCTATGCCCCCTCCGATCACCAGTACGTCATATTTTTTCTCTTCCTTGATCATGCGAGTTCCGTTAAAATTTTGGTAAAATTATTCATGTGGTTGGCAAAAGGTTCAGCACAGACGGAACAAATGGCAGCCATTCGGATTCTTTTGGGATTGATCTCCTTTTCTTTCATCAATCGCTGGCATTCAGCGATGATATCGTTAGTGAGTTCCGGGCACCGTGGACTGTAGGAACACTCATGCCCGTCGGCAGCAATGAAAACCCCGTCAAATCCTGATTGAAGAGCATGAAGGACCCATCGGGGCTTAATCCCCGATGAACAGGGCACACTGATCACATAGACAGTGGGAGAATAATGGATCTTTCTTAACCCGGCCTGATCGATACCGGGATCTGAGATCTTCTCCGTTGAAAAGACCAGAATCCGTGGTGATTCTTTAGTTACCATCATTTTGAAATTTTAAATAATATACAACCTGGAAGCGCCGATAACGGCCTTCTGATCAGGAAAATAGAAAAATGTAAAGATCGTTAAAGGTCAGGCTTTTCGCAGGAACAAACGGGAATAACTGTCCTCCTCGACGATACCCAGGAATTCATGGCTCATTTTCTGGCACCACTTGGGAATGTCGTTCTTTGTACCCTCATCGGATGAATAAATTTCCATAATCTCTCCTGAACTGATCTCTCCGATGGCTTTTTTTGCTGCCAATAACGGACCCGGGCAAGCAGTTCCTCTGGCATCAACGATCTTGTTTGACTGAAGGTTTTTCAATTCTTCTGTACTCATTCTGAATTCTCCTGATTTTTATATAAATAATTGGATTTTACTCTCCTGTGCATCAGATAAAAAGGTGGCCACTCCACAGATCGTAAGGTTGGGATAGTCGATCATCTCCTCTTTTTTGAATCCCATCAGGTTCATCGACATTTCACAGATGTTGATTTCAACACCCAGTTCCGCAGCAGTCTTCAACATTTCCGGAAGCGATGCCACCTTGTGTTTTTTCATGATTCCCCTGATCATGGCGCTTCCCATTCCGGCCATGTGCATTTTCGAAAGGGTCAACCGTGATGCCCCTCTTGGCAACATCCAACCGAACATCTTTTCAATCATGTTCTTGCCTTTCGCGCTTTTCGCCGGATCACGAAGTGCGGAAATAGCCCAGAAAGTGAAAAACAATTTCACTTTCATGTCGTAAGCTGCTGCTCCGGTCGAGATGATCAGCGCTGCGAGTACTTTGTCAAGGTCACCCGAAAAAACCACCATGGATAACTGGTCTTTGGTCCCCTCTTTAAGTTGCGAAACCTGCTTTTTAAGTTCCGCAAGCTGAGATTCAATGTCTGTGCCCATAAGATTAATAAATTATATAGATATAGTTATATATTTGATTACAAATGTACAATTAAGGGTTGTATGTTTCCGGTTGGCCTATGTGATAGGTTTCAAAAAAAAGTGTGATATTTGTCACAGCAACTACTTCAATGGTTATTTTTTGGTTTCACTTGTAAATACCCGGCTGACCTCCTGTTCAGCATGTCAGGACAAATCTTGCGCTGCTGCTTTACTCAATCCCCCGGAGGTTTCACTGATCAATGAAAATCACCGGGAGGCATCGTTTTGCAAAGGGGATATCATCATTCAGGAAGGATCGATGACCGCACACATTATTTATCTCAAATCAGGGCTGGTTAAAGAATTTATCAAAAACGGCCAGGAAAAGGAGCACATCCTGCAAATCGTTAAGAAACACAGTTATCTGGGTTTATCCTCTCTGTTTGGGGATACCGTCAATCACTACTCTTATGCTGCCCTCAACGATATCAAGGTGTGTTATATCGATGCAGCTACCTTTATCCGGCTGATCAAACAAAACGGGAATTTCGCCCATGAATTGCTGGTTTCTGTCGCCCGTGAAAGTCTGAACACGTTCAACCGTTTTATGCGACAATCGCAGAAAAAGACTTACGGCCGGGTGGCGGATGCCCTGCTCTATTTTGCCACCATTATCTACGAACAACAAGCATTTGAGCTTCCTTGTACAAGACAGGAGCTATCAGAAATGATCGGGATTTCAAGGGAAAGCGCCACGCGGGTCCTGACAAGGTTCAATAAGGAAGGGATTCTATCGGTCGATGGCCGGTCGATCCTGATCAAAAACATGGAGTTATTAAAACAGATCAGCAAAAACGGATAATAGAAAATTGATGGTCCCTTCATCCTGATAAGTCATGGGAAGGGACTGAGGTTTATCTGATTCTCAATTATATATATAAAATACTTACGAGTACTTTGCTACAAAATCGGCATAGGTACGGACAATTCCTTCCCTGAGCTGGATGGTAGGTGTGAAGCCCAATGAATGGAGGAAGGATACATCAAGGAGTTTGCGGGGCGTGCCGTCAGGTTTGGTATGATCGAAAACGAGCTGACCCGTAAAGCCGACCACCTCCTGGATAAGGGTAGCCAGGTCACGGATCGAGAGATCTTTTCCCCATCCGATATTTACGATCTGGTTCCCGTCGTACTTTTCCATCAGGAAAACTACCGCTGCTGCCAGGTCGTCAACATGCATGAATTCTCTCAAGGGGGAACCGGTACCCCAAATCGTCACATTAGGAGCGCCTGAGATCTTGGCTTCGTGGAATTTCCGGATGAGGGCCGGTACGACATGAGAATTCTGAAGGTCATAGTTGTCATTGGGGCCATACAGGTTGGTTGGCATGGCCGAAATGTAGTGGGTCCCGTATTGAAGGTTGTAGTTTTCGCAGAGTTTCAATCCTGCGATTTTACCTATGGCGTAAGGCTCATTGGTATATTCCAGCGGACCGGTGAGCAGGTATTCTTCTTTGATGGGCTGGGGTGCATTTTTCGGATAGATACAGGAACTTCCCAGGAAGAGCAGTTTTTTCACCTGTGAAAGCCAGGAGGTATGAATGATGTTGTTTTGGATGACCAGGTTTTCGTACAAAAATTGAGCCCGATAAGTATTATTGGCAAAGATTCCGCCTACTTTTGCTGCTGCATAATAGACATAATCAGGACCTTCTTCTTCAAACAACCGGGTACAGGCTGCTGAATCCATCAGATCGATCCGATGATACCGTACACCGGGTAGTTTTTCGGGAACGTTCCGGTGATAAGTACATACCAGGTTATCATATCCATTGCGCAGGAGTATCCGTAAAATTGCGCTGCCTACCATCCCGGCAGCACCTGCAATGAGAATTTTTCCTGATTTATTCATAATAATTCTTAATTTCAAATCCGCCCTTCCTGAGGTACTCGTCCTTTTTCATCAGGTGCAAATCACTTGCAACCATATCTTTAACCAATGAGTTCAAATCATGTTCCGGTTCCCACCCAAGTTTTTGTTTGGCTTTGGTCGGGTCGCCGATCAGCAAATCGACCTCCGTCGGCCTGAAATAGCGCGGATCGACTTTGACTACAATCTGTCCGGGTTTTACTTTAAATTCAGGGTTGGAGCAAAATTCCACCACCCCTGTTTCCTCCACTCCATGGCCTGTGAACGCCACCCCGATACCCAGTTCTTTGAAGGCCATTCTGACAAACTCACGGACTTCAGTGGTAACGCCGGTAGCGATAACGTAATCATCTGGTTGATCTTGCTGAAGGATCAGGTACATGGCCTTAATGTAATCTTTGGCGTGCCCCCAGTCGCGTTTGGCTGAGAGGTTCCCCAGGTAAAGGGTCTGTTGCAACCCCAAGGCAATCTTGGCGGCAGCCCTTGTAATTTTCCGTGTCACAAAGGTCTCCCCGCGAATGGGTGATTCATGATTGAACAAGATGCCGTTACATGCAAAAATGTTGTAGGCTTCGCGGTAGTTCACCACAATCCAGTAAGCGTATAGTTTGGCTATCGCATAAGGAGACCGGGGATAAAATGGTGTTTTTTCGGTTTGAGGGATTTCCTGGACTTTCCCATACAATTCGCTGGTGGAGGCCTGGTAGAACCTGGATTTCCCTGTCATCTTCAACAAACGGATCGCCTCAAGCAGTCGAAGCGTTCCGATGGCATCGGCGTTGGCGGTGTATTCAGCTGTATCGAAACTAACCTGGACATGCGACATAGCAGCGATGTTATAGATCTCATCCGGCTGGGTTTCCTGGACGATCCTGATCAGGTTGGTAGAATCGGTCATGTCTCCGTAATGGAGGTAAAAGTTTTTGTTTTCAGCAAATGGATCCTGGTAGAGATGGTCAATCCGGTCGGTATTGAACAGGGAGGACCTTCTTTTCAGGCCGTGAACGATATAACCCAACTTTAGCAGGTATTCGGCTAAATAAGCGCCATCCTGCCCCGTAACTCCGGTAATCAATGCAACTTTACTCATAGCAAATCAATTAATTGAAAAAGACTTTCCTTATCAGGTTACCGTTAAATCCATAATGCCATTTTAAAGGGGTATCGGTTGGCTAAAATAGACTGACTGGATTGGATGAATGAACAAAAATAATAATTCGACCTGAAATATCTCAGAAATGCAAAAAATCAGTTATTTTGCCGGAGATGGGATATTTGAAGCATGATCTGATTTCCGGAAACCCTTTGAAATTATTACTTCTCATCGACGAAAAAGATCATTTTTCTTATGGCACTCAACCCACCTGCTGAATCGGGAACAACAACCCGGGTTTCCCGTGACGCGACCGCGGACCTTCTCAAAGGTGTTGCCGTACTGCTGATGATCCAGGTTCATATACTCGAACAATTCGCCACATCAGACTTGTACGACAGCTTTCTTGGTAAAATATCGCTTTTCCTCGGGGGGCCAGCATGCGCTCCGATTTTTATGGCTATCATGGGCTTTTACCTTTCCCGCTCTCATAAATCCCTTAAAGCGTTCATGGTGAGGGGCTGCGTTCTTTTTATCGGGGGCATCGCGCTTAATACGGTCCGGTCAGCCCATTTATTGATCCTGGTCTTGACTGACCGTTCTGACGCCGATCCATGGCGCTATATCTTTGGAGCTGATATCCTCCCTCTGGCCGGTTTGAGTATCGTGATCATCGGATTCCTCAGGCTTGTTTGGAGGAAAAACTTTCTTCCCTGGCTGCTGCTCTCTTTCCTGGTAGTTCTCCCATCTCCCTGGCTGACAGAACACTTTCAACCCACCGGCCTGTCAATTTATATCCTTTCCTTTATAACGGGAGGATCGGCCTGGTCCTATTTCCCTCTTTTCCCATGGCTGGCGTACGTATTGCTTGGTTATGCTTTCGGAAATTTTATCTGTCATAATACATGGTACATAAAAGCCGGAAAACAAAAAGAGCTGCTCATCGTAATATCAGCCCTGGTCGTGTTTGCTGCGGGATTCCCATGGGCGTTGGAGATCACTACCAATCTTGAAGGTGCCTTGGGGTATTACCACCATGGATTCTTATACTTTTTATGGGTTCTCTGTTTTATGCTGGCATACACTGCTCTCACGAACCGGATACCGGAAGAACAATTGGAGAAGCCCGTAGCGCGATTCATTCGTTGGATGGGCGTTAATGTGACGTTTCTATATGTGATTCAATGGTTGATTATTGGTAACTTAGCCCCCGCCATTTACAAGACTCAAAACCTTTTTCAGTCAATCGGGTGGTTGGTGGTCGTCACATCGATAACCGCCCTGGCTGGCAGAGCATTTATTCATCTGAAAACATGATTCTATTGATTCGACCAATGCAAAGAAACATATTCTCTTCCCGGTTCATCATTTATTCTGTGCTCCTGTCTCTTTGGTTGGCATACGGCTGCACTGCCGTCAAGATTGACCGGCCTGCTGAAAATTATTACCCGGTTTCGTACGCTCCCCGGTACTCCACCATTAACATCCCCCTGGAGATCGATGGAAAAATCCTGAAAAAGATTATCAACCGCGAGATCAGCGGAGTCATTTATGACGATGCCAGTTACGATAACAACAACAATGACTTGCTGATGATCAAAGCCACACGATCCGACAGCATAACCTTGTCCATCGAACGCAATCAGATTTCATACCGTGTTCCCCTGAAGGTTTGGCTGAGCAAAAAGATTGAGACTTCTCTGCTGGGCTACACTTACGCGACACACGCTGAAGCCCGGGCTGATCTTGCTCTGAAATTCAAGACCACAGTCAGCTTGAACTCCGACTGGTCATTCAACACATTGACCCAATCCGATGGTTTTGAATGGATCACCACCCCGACATTGCAACTGGGAGGTGTAAAGATTCCCCTTCCCATAATCACTGATGTGCTGGTCAATTCCAACTTGCCTTTGATCACGCGTGAGGTGGATAAAGCGTTAAAAGACAACCTGAACCTACGGTCTGTTATGAGTGAAGTCTGGAGCCAGATTCAGCGACCACTGCTGGTGTCGCCTGAAAACTCCCTGTGGTTGAAAATTGATCCGATTGAAGTCAGCACCATTCCGATTCGGGGCAATACAACTTCCCTGAAACACGTTGTCGGGCTGAAGGCGTTAGTGGAACTTTCTTTGGGTGATCAGCCTTTGGTTCAGATGAATAAAAGTCTTCCTCCGCTGAAAATTACCAGTGCCCTTTCCGATGAGTTTGCAGTAAATTTCTCGATGGATATTCCTTTCACGCTGATCAATGAAAAAGCCCGCCAATCGTTTCTGGATTACACTTACAACTATTCGAAATACACCATCAAAGTGAATGAAATCAACCTTTATGGACAGGGAGAGAACCTGATCGTGGCCCTCGGAGTTGAAGGAAGTATTAAAGGAACCATTTACTTCGCCGGCAAGCCCGTTTTCCATCATGAAAACATGACCATAGGGATGGAAAATCTTGATTTTTCGATCAGTACAAAAAATGTACTGGTGAAAACCGGTTCCTGGATTTTCAAGTCGGGTTTATTGCAAAAAGTAGCATCCAATCTCGTTTTCCCCATTGGGCAGAATCTGGAGGATGCACGTGTCGAGCTTAATTCATACCTGGAAAAAGGACTTACTGAGGGTTACTTCAAAATCGACGGTTCTGTCGGCCGGCTCGATATCGATAAGTTGCTCGTCACCCCGGGATCGGTCAAAGCCTATTTTCAGTTCGGGGGAAGAGTCAAAGTAACCATGACTTTATAAAACCAATTTTTACCATGAAAACCCAACTTTTCAAGGTTTCGTTGTAATTAAGCATATATTTACCGCTATTAAACACTTCCCATGAGAACAAAAAAGACCCTCCTGATCGTCATTGCAGTGCTGATCTCCGCAGCACTCCTCATTGTGATCTCTTTGTTTTACAAGACTTCAGACAGTGAACTTCAATCGGGAACCATTGTCAAAGCGGAAAGGTACCGTAAGACCACAATGACTGAAAATGATCTCCGGTTAAGGAGTGAATTTATACGCGATACCAATCAGCTCAGGAGCATGATCCAGGGTTTGAAATATTTCAGCGAGTTTAACGGAAAAGTTGCCAACCGAATCGCCAATGGGATGCAGGAGTTTCAGAACCATCCCCTTCTTATGGATCAGCTGTACAACCGGAGTTTCTCCGCTCTGGAGGATTACGGACGCTACCTTCAGAACAATGCCGAAAATCTGAGTACCACGGAAGCGATGCTGCAGGCTTTCAGAAAACCTGATCCGTCGAATGACCCCTCTTTTGATGTAGAGAAAAACCTGCGTGATTTCGGCAATTTCATTTCCCAGGTGAGTGAACGAGATACGGTGCTGGAAGGAGCGGCCAAGACCATTGACCGGTACCTTGACAAAAAAAGGAAAGCGCCGTTGATGGCACAGGAGGTGTCGGACCTTAAGAAATTCCGTGACCAGTTGCTGATCGACAACCTCATGACTGCAGCCATGTTAGGTGAAAAAACCACGTTGAAAAGGCTATCTGATTATGCTAAAAAAGTAGATCCGGGCGTTGATCTGATATCGATGGTTGGGACACTGGGTAGTCAGTCCTATGGCTCTAACATGAAGTCGGCTGCTGATCTGCAGGCTATGCAGGGTTTATTATCCCTGGGCAGCCAGTTGCAGGCGGCTGGTTTTTCGAGCAGATTAGGGGATTGATGTTCAACCCTCTGTCTCATCCACCACCACTCCCGGCTCCCGGAGAAACCTCCGGACCTCCTCCTCAAACGAGATCCTCCGGTGATGCTCCTGCTGGCGATTAATGTAACCGACAATCCTGTCCTTATCTCTCCAGGCGTATGTAAGAGCAGCATAACCCGCACACCATCCCATGAACTTGGGAAACTTCCCGGATTTAGGTCCCTGACATAAATCGGGAAACAGCTTTTTAAAGGTAAAACCTGAAATTTTGACTAAGAAAATAAGTTTCAGGCAAAAACCCGGACTTCGACCAGTGAAAACAAAAAACCCCGGAAATTTTCTTAACCGGGGTTTTTCTCTGCAGTATGTGTAAAAATGTATGAGCGGTAAATGGGGATCGAACCCACGACCCTCAGCTTGGGAAGCTGATGCTCTACCATCTGAGCTACTACCGCAAATTCAGGTGCAAATATATGAAAATTTATTCCCTTTCACTCAACTCCATCCACCGATTTGTCATCGCGTCAATTTCAGGAAGGATTGCTGCATACCTCTCCGAAATCTCAACCAACCGCGAAGGCTCAAGGGTTCCTGAAGCCAGTAACGTTTCTAACTCCGCCTTCTCTGCTTCCCGCTGCCCGATCGACGATTCCAGGTTTTCCAACTCTTTCCGCTCCCTGTACGACAATTTCCCGCCCGGTGCGACAGATGTCGTTTTAATTTCCCTGGGGACTGCCGCCATCTTCCGTTGAAGCTGAACCTGACGGGTCTGCTGATCGCTCCACGTTTTGTACTGTGAATAGTTGCCCGGGAAATCCCTGATAACACCGTTTCCCTCGAAGACAAACAAGTGATCCACGATTTTATCTAAAAAATAACGATCGTGCGTTACCACAACCACACATCCATCGAATGCCGCAAGATATTCCTCCAAAACATTGAGCGTGAGGATGTCCAGATCATTGGTGGGCTCATCCAGGATCAGAAAGTTGGGACAGCGCATCAAAACTGTTACGAGATACAATCGCCGCTTTTCTCCCCCGCTCAACTTATAAACAGGTTGTTGATGAGTCGGGTAAGGGAACATGAAATAGTTAAGAAAAGCAGCAGATGAAAGCGTGTCACCGTTTCCCAGTTTCACCACTTCAGCAATTTCTTTAACTACATCAATCACTTTCGTCTCCAGGTTAAACACCAATCCATCCTGCCGGTAATAGCCATATTGAATGGTTTCACCGGTCTGAATATGTCCCTTTCCGGGGCGAAGACCACCGGTGATGATTTCCAGAAAAGTCGATTTTCCGGAGCCGTTTTTCCCGATAATCCCAATTTTCTCGCGCCTTTTAAAAGTATAAGTAAACCCCTTCAGGATGGGCAAATCCCCCCATTGAAACGAAACATCATTGATTTCCAATATCTTTTTCCCAACCCTGGCCCCTTGGATGTTGAGGTTAAGTTGTTCCTGCCTGACTTTGCCGGATGCTTTTTCTTTCAGTTCATAAAAGCTGTCGATTCGTGCTTTCGCCTTGGTAGTGCGGGCTTTGGGCATTCGTCGCATCCACTCCTGCTCTGTTCGTAAAAGGTTTTGGGCCCGTTCTACTTCCTTTGTCTGGTTTCCAATTCTTTCTTTCTGTTTTTCAAGGAAATAGGAATAGTTCCCTTTGTACCGATAGATCGCAGCCTGATCCATCTCCAAAATCTCATCACATACCCTGTCAAGGAAATAGCGATCATGGGTCACCATAAACAGGGTTATGTTAGATTTCGAAAGGTACTCCTCGAGCCATTCGATCATCTCGACATCAAGATGGTTTGTTGGCTCATCCAACAACAGAAAATCAGGCTCCGTAATGAGCGCTTTTGCAAGTGCCACGCGTTTCCGCTGACCACCGGAAAGGTTCTTCACCAGCTGGTTCAGATCAGGTAACCGCAACTGGGTAAGGATCTGTTTGACCCTTGTTTCATATTCCCATCCGTTCAGTGCATCCATCGTGGCAATGGCATGCTGGATCGCCTCTTTGGCCTGGCTACCAATGGTCTTTTCATAATTCAGGATGGTCTGCTGAATTATATTGGCATGTGAATAAACCTCTTCAAAAACAGTTTTAGATTCAGCCAAAACAGGTTCCTGAAATAAATACTCGAATGAAGTTTGTGAAAAATGGGTCACCCTTCCCGAATCACAAGGTTCCAGTCCGGCAATGATGTTCAGCAGACTGGTTTTTCCTGCTCCGTTCCTGGCAATCAGCGCAACCTTCTGACCCTGACTAATCACAAAGGAGATATCTCTGAAAAGTATCTTATCCCCATAGGAGCGGGCCAGGTTTTCAACCTGAAGGATGGTAGGCATAACCGATAAAATTATCAGGCAAAGGTAAAGAATTTGAATTTTACTTATTTTTACCAAAAAAACAATTGTTGATCCAACGGTATTTGATATTCGCGGCCTTTCTCTTACCCATTGCTGCCGTAGCTCTTCAATTCTTCATTAACAAAGAGAAAAAAAGCAGTTATTTGGGAAAACCCACACTGGATCCTTTCAATTTTTACACCGGGAAACTGACCCTTTTTATCCCTTGGGTATTGTTCATGATCAAAGCATCGTATCCCGGTATCGGTTACCTTTCAGTTCCGCTTTTCCTTGCATGGGCAGCCGTCGGTTTGTTATGGGCCGGGACTCTTATCCTGACCATTGCTTTGATTCAATTAGGGAACAGTGTTGCGGTCGGTTTACCAAAGGAGGTGACCGGTTTGAAGACCCACGGGCTCTACCGGTTCAGCCGAAATCCGATTTACATCGGCGTTTTTATGATGAGCATCGCTTCGGTTATCTATTTTCCCGACTTGATCAACGCAGCTTTTGTCCTTTACGGAATATATCAGCATCACCAAATCATCCTTGGAGAAGAAAAGTTCCTGTCAGAACGGTTTGGTCTTGAGTGGAAGGATTACCGGAAAACCGTCCGACGCTATTTTTGAATATCCAGCTATAATATACCTTACTCATGAAAACGTCCGGTGAATCTGCAAAATATGACATCACCTTCAAAGAGATCCAAACTGCTTTAAAAAAGTGCGGGGAATATGGCGCTCTCCTCCTCGAATATCACAAAGAGGAAATCCATGAGTTTTTGGATGCAATACCTTTCGGGATCATCATAACAGATACCGACCACAAGATGCTTTTCATCAACAGCATGACCCTCCAGATCAGTGGTTATGACAGTTCTCATCAATTTTCAGGGCAACACCTTTCGCAACTGATTGTCCCTGGCACATCATCTGCCGATTTACAAAAAGAGAAACGCTCCCTGCCCGAAGAGAACGGGTACTGTATCCTCGATCCTTCAGGAAAACTGATCCCTGTGCATCGTAAAACCATTTCCATTACGTACTTAGCTGAAAATGCGTTGATGGAAATCTTCATCGATACCACCGAAAGAAACAGGAAATATAAAGTACTTTTAGAAACCCAACGAAGGTTTTCCACACTGCTGGATAATCTGCCAGGTATGGTCTATCGCTGCCTCAACGACCGGAATTGGACCATGGAGTTCCTCAGCAATGGATGTCGGGAACTGACCGGTTACCCAACCAGCGCCCTTCTTCATAACAAGGTACTCTCTTACAACGACTTAATAATCAAAGAAGATCAGGAGAGGATATGGAATGAAGTCCAGGTGAAAATTAAATCAAGGCAGCCTTATATTCTTGAATACCAAATCAATACTGCCGATAAAAAAACCAAATGGGTCTGGGAAAAAGCAAAAGGGATATTTTCATCAGAGGGAGAATTGCTTTACATAGAGGGCTTTATCTCTGACATCACTGAACAAAAACATGCCGAGTTACTTCAAAAAGCACTTTTTAATATTTCGAAATCTTCCTATACGGCAGGGTCAGTGGATGAGGTTTTCAGGGTGATCCATGAAAACCTGAAACAAGTCATCGATGTGGAGAATTTCTACATCGCCATGTACCATAAAGAGAGTGATACCCTCTCGTTGCCTTTCCAAGTAGATGCTCAGGACACTTTCAAAGAATTTCCTGCAAGGAAGACCCTGACCGGGTATGTCATACGGACGCGGAAACCACTACTGGCCTCCGAGCATACGATCACCGACCTGGCGCGTACCGGACTGATTGAAATTGTTGGTACTCCGGCTAAAGTGTGGTTGGGAGTTCCGATGATGGTGGACGAAGAGGTGACCGGTGTCATCGCCGTTCAAAGTTACACCGATCCCAACCAATACACCGAGCGAGACCTGGAAATACTCAAATTCATTGCTGACCAGGTAGCTATTTTCATTTCTCTGAAAACGGCAGAAGCTTCCTTTCAAAAGGAAAAAGCCTACCTTGACCAGCTTTTTGAAGGCAGTTCTGAAGCCATCATCATGATCGATCTGGAAGGGAAAGTCAATAAGATCAACACCGAATTCACACGGTTATTCGGTTTTACACCCCAGGAAATTATTGGTAAATCCATTGATCAGTTCCTGGCCTCGCAGGAATTCCTGGAAGAAGCTGAATTAATCACCAGGGATTTGTCGACGATGAAAATCGCCTCCATCGAAACCAAGCGAAGGCACAGAGACGGAAGGTTGATCGACGTCTCCCTGCTGGTAACTCCCATCATCATCAACGGAAGGTCAGTCGGCGGGTATGGTATTTACCGCGACATCACCGACCGGAAAAAGATCGAGATGAACCTGATCGCAGCTAAGGAAAAAGCCGAAGAGTCGGATAAACTTAAATCGGCCTTCCTTTCCAATATGTCGCACGAAATCCGGACACCCATGAACGCCATCCTGGGTTTCTCAACCCTGCTCTCAGATCCCGGGGTGTCTGAAGAAGAAAAAACGGAATTCATCAACATCATCCGGGAAAGAGGCAATGACCTGCTCCGAATCATCGACGACATCATTGACATTGCCAAGATTGAATCCGGTCAAATAAAGATCGAAATCCGTGAATGTGCCGTTAACCAGTTGATGACCAATTTAATGGTGACACTGACAGAGGTCAAACGTAAAACTGCTAAAAACAACATAGTACTGAACTGTCTCCCGGGAAAAACCGACAAGCACTTTACCATCATGACCGATGCGAACCGCCTTCGCCAGGTGATGACCAATCTTATTGAAAATTCCCTGAAATTCACCCATGAAGGCTTTGTGGAATTTGGTTATACCTTGACCCAGGCGGAAGATTTACCAGTGATTGAATTTTTTGTCAGGGATACAGGAATAGGTATCCCTCCTGAAATGCACCAGATCATTTTCGAAAGGTTCCGTCAGGTTGATGATACCAATACACGCAAATACGGTGGAACAGGTCTTGGCCTGACCATCTCCAAAAATCTCATCAAATTATTGGGGGGAGAGATCCAATTGATTTCCGACATCGGAAAAGGAACCACTTTCAAAATACGGCTGCCCCTGCAAATGCCTGCAACCGTTGTACCTGAGCCATTGAAACAGCCCGCTCCGGTTCCCTCTTCAGGCGACTGGACAAAAAAAAATGTCCTGATCGTGGAGGATGAAGATTCGAATTTTTTCCTGATGGAACGCATCCTGAGGAAAACCGGAGCCAGGTTGATATGGGCAAAAAACGGTCTGGAAGCCGTCGAGATGGTGAACAAACAGGATGTTGACGTGATCCTCATGGACATCAGGATGCCCGTGATGGACGGATACGAGGCAACAGAGATCATCAAACAATCGAAACCTTCCATTCCGATCATCGCCCAGACAGCGTATGCCCTGAAAGGAGAAAGGGAAAAAAGCCTTTCCGCAGGCTGCGACGGATATATCTCGAAACCAATCGATTCACGGGAATTGATTCTCCTGTTACAAAAATTTCTGGGTCAGGGAGAAAATGGAAAAAAGGAAAACCAATAAGTTCAAAATCAGCGACCGGTTAAAGAGTTTCGGCTTCGCGTGGAAAGGGATCCTCTCCGCCATCAGGGAACAACATAATTTCCGGATCCATCTGGCAGCGGCCCTTTTAGCGATTCTCCTGGGATGGATCACCAAAATTTCTCCGGGTGAATGGTTGGCTATAATCGTCATGACGGGTATGGTGTTGGCCACAGAACTACTGAACTCCGCAATCGAGGAGCTGGTCGATCTCCTGTCACCTGAACTCAGACCATTGGCAGGCAAGGTGAAGGATCTCGCCGCAGGCGCCGTTTTGGTAGCATCCATCGCGGCTGCAGCGACCGGACTGATCGTTTACATCCCCCATCTCTTCAAGCTTCTGTTCAATTGAAAAGGATTGCATGATTCTGACTATCTTTGTCATTTGTTAACCCATCCAATTTAAGTATTATCTTATGAAAAAAAACATCTGCCCATTGTTAGCGCTCCTTGTAGCTATCATAACCGGTTGCAAACCTGCCGTAAAGGAGGCACAGAAAGATCCCATCATTGAACAAAAGGAGATCAAACTCACCAGCGACATCATGACACCCGAAGTCTTGTGGAGTTTCGGCCGGTTGAGTGAAGCAGAAGTTGCCCCCGATAAACAGTCGATCCTGTACGGAGTCACTTTTTATGATATCGACCAGAACAAAGGGAACAGGGAACTATACACTGTTTCGGCCGATGGAAAGAAGACAAACCGGATAACCACCACCAAATTCAGCGAATATCAGGCCACGTGGAGCCCCGATGGAAAAAAGATCTTCTTCATGTCCCCTGAAAGCGGTACCATGCAGGTATGGAAAATGAATCCCGATGGAACCTCAAGAGAACAGGTGACCCGCATCGAAAACGGGATTAACGGATACAAAGTCTCCCCCGACGGCAGACAACTCCTTTATATAGCTGACGTTTATCCTGAAAAAAAGCTCAAAGACCTTTACGAGGGTCTTCCGAAAGCATCCGGTAAAATCATCACAGATTTGATGTACCGCCACTGGGATACCTGGGTTGAAGCCTATAGCCATGTTTTCGTGGCCGGCCTTGACGGAGTGGTCGAAAAAGGTACCGACCTGATGCCTGAGGAACCCTGGGAAACCCCATTGGCACCTTTCGGAGGGATGGAACAAATCACATGGAGCCCCGACAGCAAAGTGATTGCTTATACCTGTCGGAAAAAACAGGGAAAAGAATATGCTTTGTCAACCAATTCCGACATCTACCTTTACGACCTGGAAAGCCGTAAAACGACCAATATCAGCGAAGGAATGATGGGTTATGACATTGCGCCCGTCTTTTCACCGGATGGGAAAAAAATTGCCTGGCAAAGCATGGAGCGGGACGGGTATGAATCAGATAAGATCAGGTTGATGGTTATGGACTTTACGACCAAAGAAAAAACCGATTACACCAAGGATTTTGACCAAAATGCAGAAGCGCTTGCCTGGTCAGAAGATGGAAAAGGGATTTGGTTTATCAGTGACTGGCATGCGACAGACGAAATCTACAAGCTCGATTTAACCGATAACAAGATCACCCGCATAACTCAGGGCATTCATAACTACACCTCCGTCGTCCCAATGGGTGACCAACTGATCACTACACGGGTTTCCATGTCGATGCCGGCTGAGATTTACCGGGTCAATCCATCGAATGGTTCTGATATACAGTTGACTACAACCAATAAAAATATTCTGGATCAACTGACTTATGGCAAGGTGACGCAACGTTGGATCAAAACCACAGATAACAAGCAGATGCATACCTGGGTCATTTATCCCCCTCATTTTGATTCCACCAAGAAATACCCTGCCCTCCTTTATTGTGAAGGCGGTCCTCAAAGTACGGTAAGCCAGTTTTGGTCTTTCCGCTGGAATTTCCAAATGATGGCTGCCAACGGCTATATTATTGTGGCTCCTAACAGAAGAGGATTACCTGGTTTCGGGCAGGCCTGGAACGAACAGATCAGCGGTGATTACGGCGGGCAGAACATGCAAGATTATCTTTCCGCCATCGATGCGGTTTCAAAAGAACCTTATGTTGACAAAGACAAACTGGGTTGCGTGGGTGCGAGTTACGGTGGTTTTTCAGTCTATTGGCTGGCAGGAAATCACCAGAAAAGGTTTAAAGCCTTCATTGCCCACGATGGCATGTTCAACCTCGAATCGCAGTACCTCGAAACGGAAGAAATGTGGTTTGTCAACTGGGATCTTGGAGGCCCCTTCTGGGATAAAAACAACAAAACTGCTCAGAAATCTTTCTCCAACTCGCCTCACCGATTTGTTCAAAACTGGGATACCCCGATTCTCTGCATCCACGGAGAACTCGATTACCGGATTGTCGCCACTCAGGGAATGCAGGCATTCAACGCCGCCATCCTCCGGGGTGTTCCGGCAGAGTTGCTTTACTTCCCCGATGAAAACCACTGGGTGCTTAAACCCCAGAATGGTATCCTTTGGCAAAGAGCATTCCGCAACTGGCTTGACAAATGGTTAAAATAACGCCTTCCGGTAGCATCACGGAAGCGGTTAAAATTCTTCGCCAATCACGTTTTACCACTGCCTTTACAGGGGCGGGGATATCCGTCGAAAGTGGAATTCCTCCCTTTCGCGGTAAAGATGGTATTTGGAACAATTACGATCCCAAGGTGCTGGATATCGACTTCTTTATTGAAAATCCTGCCCGCTCATGGGTCATCATCAAAGAGCTGTTTTACAACTTTTATCATTCCGCACAACCCAATGCTGCTCATCGGGTATTGGCCCGTATGGAAAAGGAAGGTAAACTCGGCCGGGTGATCACCCAGAACATCGATAACCTTCACCAGGAAGCCGGAAATAAAATGGTCTCTGAATTCCATGGAAACCTCAAAAAACTCAAGTGCCTTTCCTGCGACAGAGAATACAACGCGATGAAGATCAGCCTGGAAGAGTTGCCACCGACATGCCGGCAATGTGGGGATATCCTGAAACCCGATTTCGTCTTTTTCGGTGAATCAATTCCTTCGTCTGCTTTAATGGAGTCATACGAAGCAGCAGGCATCTCCGATGTCTTCCTCATCATTGGCACTACCGGTGAAGTGATGCCTGCGAACCAATTCCCTCCCATGGCCAAAGCCAATGGAGCAACGATCATTGAAATCAATCCGGAACCCTCGCTTTACACCAATACTACAACGGATCTCTTTCTGCAGGGGAAAGCCACAGAAATCATGAAAAAAATTGAAGCCGGGCTATTTTCCCCGTCCCTGGATGATAATTAAAACTGTGTAAATCAGGATTTTAAAATCCATTGCAAGCGACATGTTCTCGATATAAAGAATATCAAAACGAAGTCGTTCGATCATTTGGTCAAGGTTCTCGGCGTAGCCGTATTTCACTTGCCCCCAAGAGGTTATCCCCGGTTTAACTTTATGGAGGAGACGATAATGCGGGGCTTTCCGTGTGATCTGATCGATATAAAACTGCCTTTCGGGACGAGGTCCTACAAGGCTCATATCGCCTTTGAGGACAGTATAAAACTGGGGAATTTCATCAATTCTGAATTGCCTTAAAAACTTTCCGAAAGGGGTGATCCTCGGGTCATCTTTTGAGCTAAGTTGAGGCCCGTTTTCCTCTGCATTCTGAAACATCGTGCGAAATTTGTGCATCTCGAAGAGTTTCCCATGCAGCCCTACCCTTTCCTGCGAATAGAAAATGGGACCTGGTGATGTGATTTTAATGATTATCATAGTCAGGATCATAACCGGTGACAATATAATGAGGCAGATGATGGAAATAACAATATCGATGATCCGCTTCAATGATAATTGCCAGTCGGGCATCAGATCGGGATAGATCTGGATGAGGGGAGCGTGGAAAATGGAGGTGGTTTTGACAGAACCCATGAGAATATCCTGCATGGCAGGGATGATCTTGATCACCACGTCGGTATCCTCAAGTTGCGTGATAATTTTTTCAATTGTGTGATTTTCTGATTGTTCAATAGCAATTATTACTTCTTCGATCTGTAATTCCTTTACCAATTTATTCAGGTTTTTCAGTTCTCCGAGGTGAGGGATATAGTCAGCCAGTTTGTAAGTTTTGTAGCCTTCAACATTGATAAAACCGATAAATTTATTGCCGGATGATTTCTCCTGGTTTTCGATTTCCCGGTAAATATTCACTGCATTTCCATTGCTTCCTACGATTACTGTATTGAAACCCATTAATTTGTGATGGATTCTATAAGCAGTACGGGAGGTGATGATAAACCGGGAGCCTGCTGTGAAAAACAGGTGGAGGCCGAAGAGTACTAAAAAAAACTCCAGGTAGGTACGCTGGTTAATGATCACATCATCAATGATCAACGAGAAAAAAAGCAAGGTCACTCCGAGAAAGGTAATAAGCAGGGTTTGGGCGAATTCGCGTAACCGTGCTTTCCGGTATATCTTACGATAGGTGCCTATCAAGGTATAGAGCAGGAGCCAGAACAGGGGAATGGCTAAAAGGCCAAGGTAAAGCTTTCGGTCCAGAAAAATATCTTGCGGGTGTGACAACACCGTGGGGTCTACTACATGTTTCCGGTATATGAAAAACAAAGCCCAGGCAAGAAAAGCTGCCAGAAAATCCGCGACAACATATTTGATAACCTGTAAATGTTTATTCATGATCCGGGTTTTGACTTACCATTGTTTGCTTTGCAAAAGTAGAATTATCAATTCGTTTTGCGGGTTACTATTTTGAAATTATCAAAAAGGAGCATGGATTCCTGGTGGTCGGAGTCTTTAAAAGTACCCAGATAAACCCTGAATGAATTCATTCCGGTATAAGCGTTGAGAGTGGTTGTCAGATCGATATAGATTTTTTTCCAAACGCCGTTAGTTCGATTCAATGTGATAATGGGGGTTTGGGCAAGGGTACTGATGCCATAGGTGATCACACCGACAGTAACGGTGTTGGTAGTGTTAAAATTCATTTCCAGAAATACAGAAGAGAGCGGGATAGGGTAGATTTCATGGGTCTGGACCTCCAGAAAGTCATGAATGGAGTCAAACCTCACGATTCCCGAATGGCTGCCCTGGAAAGTCAGGGGTGATCCTGCAGGTGTTTTATCAATGTAAGCTGTGCTGCGTTGTGTTGTGTCCAACGACAATCCAGCGCTTTCAAAATCTTCCAGCCATGCGAAAAAAGCAGGGGTTTGGTAGGTCGTTTTCAAGATCCCTGCGGCGGAGGTGCTGTCCTCTTTGAAATTGATGTTGCGTTGGATTGGAGTATAATATTCGTAAGCGATGCGTGTTGCACTGATCCCGTTCTTTTTAACACCGGGCCACATTTTCACGGCGTGGGTTCCCGATTTAAGCACCGGAAAACGGGCTGGCAGTTCATAAGCGCCCAAAAATTCATCATCAACATACACCCACACATCGGTAATGTTTTGAGAATTGGTACCTTGTTTACTGTAATCCGTTGAAAGATAAATGGAATCAACTGACAGGTAGGCCGGAATTTCCTGGTCGCCGGTAAATTTCTCACATGAAACAAAGAGGAAGCCTGTCAGAAGCACCAAGAAAGGAAGATGGAAGGGATAGCGGGTCCGGCAAATCATGGGAGTAATTGGTTGTCTCATCTGAATCCTGAATGGGTAACGAAGCTGGATTTCTGTTATTGTTGAGAAGGGAAGAAAAGTTAGAAAAACAGAAATGATTATTAAAGTATATTGTTGGCACCTTGATTGATACGCTCCATTATCTTATGTGCTACTTCAAGTGCGAGATAGCCATCGTTGATGGTAACCGGCGGAGTGGTATTGTTGATGATGGCTGAATAAAAACTATCCAGTTCCGTCCTGATAGCGTTGGTGGGTTTGATTTCAGGTTTATCAAAGAAGATTTGCCGGGTGCCTTTGTTTTTGCCAAGGTCGAAAAAGAAGCCCTGGACATCTTCAGAGGTACCGGGTTCACCGATACGCACAATCTCCAGCTCTTTCTTCAAAAAATCAACAGAAATATAGGCATCCCGCTGAAAGAAGCGTGATTTTCTCATATTTTTCAAAGAAATCCTGCTGGCTGTAAGGTTCGCCACACACCCGTTATCAAATTCGATTCTGGCGTTTGCAATATCAGGAGAGTCGCTGATAACAGCAACGCCACTGGCGCTGATTTTACGGATGTTGCTTTTGACAACACTGAGCACAATATCAATATCGTGGATCATCAGGTCAAGGATCACCGGAACATCGGTCCCGCGGGGATTGAACTGTGATAACCGATGGGTTTCGATGAACATTGGCCTGTCGAAGGAGGATTCGGCAGCTAAAAAAGCAGGATTGAAGCGTTCAACATGGCCAACTTGAACTTTAACATTGGCCTCTCCTGCAATTTTAATAAGGTCCCGGGCTTCTTCTACCGTTGTCACGATCGGTTTTTCAATAAATACATGACGACATTTTCTCAGGGCTTTGGAGGCGCAGTCGAAATGAGAAATGGTAGGTGTGACAATATCAACAACTTGAACAGCATCGATCAACTGCTCCAATGAAGCCCACCTTGACACTGAAAATTCTTCCTCCACATGCCGTGCATTTTCAGAATCGGGGTCATAAAAACCCACAAGATCAAAACCAGGGATCTCCTTGATACATTTCAGATGAATTTTGCCGAGATGACCAGCCCCCAGGACTCCTATTTTCAGCATATCCTCTTTTTTTGCAAAGTTAGCCTTTTCACCGACCATATTTAGTATTTTCGTGAAAATTTTCACAAAGGCTGTTGCTATGACTTCTACACGGCTCATTGATTCTTACCGGCATCAAGGGCTCAGAAAACTCCTCGTAAAAAATATCCGGCTCAAGGGAATTACCGACGAAAATGTCCTGGCTGCCATGGAAAAGGTACCCCGTCATTTCTTTTTCGATTCCTCTTTTCTGGAATATGCTTATGAAGACAAACCCTTTCCGATTGGTGCCGGACAAACCATCTCCCAGCCTTATACCGTCGCTTTTCAATCCTCACTCCTGCAAGTGGAAAAAGGAGAAAAAATCCTGGAAATTGGTACGGGATCAGGTTACCAGGCGTGCATCCTGGCCGAGATGGGCGCCCGTGTCTTTACCATTGAACGACAAAAAACACTTTTTGATAAAACCACAAAACTGCTTCAAACGCTTCGGTACACTACCATCAAAACTTTTTACGGGGATGGTTATAAAGGACTAAAGGCATTTGCTCCGTTCGATAAAATGATCGTCACCGCTGCGGCTCCCTTCATTCCTGATGACTTGCTCGATCAATTGAAAGTCAGTGGAATTCTGGTGATTCCGGTGGGGGAATC
Source organism: uncultured Bacteroidota bacterium (assembly GCA_937862805.1). Lineage (GTDB taxonomy): Bacteria > Bacteroidota > Bacteroidia > Bacteroidales > FEN-979 > CAIVAT01. The sequence continues at coordinate 2,357 of CALMDO010000087.1, read as the reverse complement.
GGACCTCCAGACAATGACCACGCTGGTGAAAACATCGGATACCACCTTTTCAAAAACCGAACACGGTGCTTTCCGGTTTGTACCACTTTTGACTGATAAAGCCAATGAAAAATAAAGACGCTGAAGCCAGCTGATTCAACTGCTGATCCAGCGGCGACGAACCCTTCGGAAGAAAGCCCATCCAAAACCGGCTCCCATCAACAGGCAACCAGCCCAGAGCATGTTGATATAAGGGTTCATAATCGCCTTAATAACAATATAATCCGGTTCGTTACCTACAGCAGAAATATAAGTATAATAATCCCGGTTCAGATAATGTCTGGTATCAGGATTATAGACGGTACCCATCCGTGGATGTTGGTTTATGGAAGGATGAAGTGTGAACGCTTTACGGAATTTTCCTCCCTCTTTTTTTAGAAAATCTACACCATAAGCAGTGGTATTTCCACTTTTCCGTTGGCTTGAGTAAACTACATAAAAACCCTCCATGTACAAGGTATCTCCCTTAACAAGCATAAGGTTTTCCTCATTGCTTCTCAAATTCCCCAGGTCGTACCTCGATGTATTGGAAGAGATGGTCCTGGAATTTGAGAAAGTGATCAGGGTACCCAGTAAAAAAAGGATAAATCCAAGATGTGTTGCGATGGCAGGCATGTTCCGCTGGCGTGAAGTCTTGACGATCAGGTTTATAAGGGAGGCCACTAAGGCAAAGACGATGAAGAACAGGAATAAAAGGTAATTGAATCGTATTACCACTCCTGAAAAGAAAACTAAGAAGCTGACAACCAGAGTAATACCAACCGGAAGGAACAATTTGCGGAGGAATTTTCCGGAATCGTTACTGTCATAATTGAGGAATTGGCTGAAAGCAATGAATCCGGCTATCAGCAATGCATAAGGCATTTGCCACCGGTTATAAAAACCGACCCGGTCGTTGGGCGGCGCTATATCACTCCCTGTCAATGCATTGAAGACCGGGATAGAGGTAGTGAAAAGAATTTGAAATGAGGCTAATACCATGATGATACTCCCGATAAACATCCAGAATTCACGGGAAAGCAACACATCTTTTTTAGGGAAGGTGATTTTTCGCAGGTGACCAACAATGTTGATGGTCATTATCAGCAGGAAGGTCAGCATGAAGAAAAGGAGCTGGACAGACATTCCATTGTCGCCAAATGAATGGGCGGAGGTATCAGCCAGTACCCCGCTGCGTGTAAGAAAACTGGCATAGAGTACCAAAACGTAAGTGAGCGGAGTAAACACGTACGCCAGAAAGAGGGCATAGTTCTGGCGCCGTGAAATAATCATGAAATGCAAAGCGGCTACAAGCGTCATCCACGGAACCAATGAAGAATTCTCTACCGGATCCCATGACCAGAATCCCCCAAAAGTCAATGAAACATAGGCCCATGCCCCTCCCAAAAGAATCCCTGCACTAAGCATCAACAAAGCCAGCAAGGTCCAGGGAAAGGAGCGGGAAATCCAGGTGTAATAATCCTTTTTTAAGAGAGAGGCGATTGCGTAACAAAAAGGAACCAGCGCCAGAGCATAGCCGATAAATAAAACCGGGGGATGAATGGTCATCCAGATGTTTTCCAGCAAGGGGTTCAGTCCATTACCGTCGGAAATGTGTTTCAAATAATCAGGAAGAACAAAAATTGTTCCCTGGACTGTGTCAAGGGTTTCGCGGAGCAGTTTGAACGGGCTCGAACCAATCTTGATTCCCAGGATTTCCACACCCAACAGCATAGAAGTGATGAAGGCCTGTGAAAGTGAGAAGGTTATCATCACCGGGGATTCCCAGTTCCTGGCAATTCTTAACAGTATTCCACCGATGATAGCCTGTGCCAGCGCCCAGACCAGGAAACTTCCCTCCTGACCGGCCCAGAAACAAGAAATGATGTACTTGATGGAGAGGTCAGTTGAAGAATACTCCCACACGTAGGCATATTCATAATAATGTTTAAAAATCAGCCAGTAGAGCAACCCTGCAACCATGATAAGCGAAAAGAGATGGATAAGGTAGAAAGCTCTTGCGGAATGAAGCCAGGTGAGGTTTCCTTTGCTCCGGTAATGTGCCAGGGCATAAAACACTGTGGCTAAAAGCGCTGTAGCAAAACCCAACCAGACAAAGAAGTGCCCGGCCTGACCAGGGAAAAGGTGTTCTCCGATATATTGTATGGGCATGGTTCGATGATTGAATGGGACAAAAATAACCTTTTCCGGGAGAATTTGCCGTTTCATTGGTCGGTTCTCTTGTTGATAACTTGTATTATTTTTGTTATTAATAAATTCCGTTGGAGATGAAACGGGGTTCTATTTCTCTTAAATTCGCTTAAAATTCGTAATATGGT
>CALMDO010000086.1 GCA_937862805.1 uncultured Bacteroidota bacterium | reverse complement strand
TCAGCGCCGGATTGAGTTTCTTCCTGAATACGTTCCTGATTGAAAACCTGGGTTTTTCGTTTGAGACCTATTCGGGATTCATTGCACCTTTTGTGGAAGAGTTCCTCAAATTAATGGTAATTCTTTTTTTAATCGGTAAAAGGAAGATTGGTTTTATGATTGACGGGGCGACTTATGGCTTTTCTATCGGAGCTGCATTTGCTTTTTGTGAGAACCTCTTTTACCTTTTCCATTATTCCGGTACTGAGTCGAACCTGATGGTATGGATTACCCGCGGTTTTGGTACAGCGATCATGCACAGTGGCGCAACAGCGATTTTTGCAATTTTTTGCATGAGCGCCCTGAACCGGCAGGCAAAACTCAGCCTGGCGATCCTGGCAGGTAGCGGGACAGCGGTCCTCATCCATAGCCTCTACAATCAATTCCTGGTCTCCCCGCTGATTTCCACCGTCATCGTACTGGTCATCGTACCGGTCACCATCAGCCTGATCTTTCAATCGAACGAAAAATCGATCCGGCAATGGCTCGAAATGGAATTTGATACCGAAGCCAGCCTCCTGCGGATGATCCGGAAGGGAAGGTTCTCGGAGACCAAAGCCGGAGGGTACCTGCTTTCGGTCAAAGAATATTTCCCACGGGAAGTGGTTTTTGACATGTACTGTTATATCAGTCTTTACCTCGAACTCTCGATGAAAGCGAAATGCCACATCCTGCTCAAAGAGAGCGATCTTGTCATTCCGGCTGATCCGGGCATCCCGTCGAAACTGAAAGAGTTGAAGGCGCTGGAAAAGACCATTGGTCGTGCCGGATATATGGCCATTGCCCCTGTTTTGCGCATGAGCCATAAAGATTTGTGGAAGCTTTCACTGTTGGGATAAAAAAAAATCTTAATTTTCACCAACTTTTTCAAATTCATGGGTAATTATGTCTGAAAAGGACGATAATGAGTTAGTGTACGAGGTGATCAGGGGCAGCATTTCTTCCTTTGAGGTACTGATTGACCGGTATCAGAAAACGATCTTTAACATGGTGCTGAAAATGGTGGGGGATGTGGAAACTGCAAAAGACATTACACAGGATGTTTTTGTGAAGGTTTTTGAAAAGATGGGCAGTTTCAACTTCAAATACAGGTTTTTCAGTTGGATTTACCGCATCGCGTTGAACCAGACCCTGAATTATCTGAAATCAAATCCCCGTAAAGAAGAGCTAAAGAAAGCGGAAGCGCTCCCTGCCGATGAAAATGGTGAGCAGCGGACAGAACGCGGAAGCCTTCTTCTTCACCAGGGTTTAAGGGAACTTCCGGCCGATTACCGGGTGTTGTTACTGCTAAAATATTTCTGCAGTATGTCGTACGAAGAGATCAGCGAAACCATGGAAATACCGGTAAAAAAAGTGAGATCAAGGTTGTTCATGGCGAGGGAGCAGTTGAATAGAGTAATGGTAGCGAAAGGATTCTTTGACAATGACTGAGCAAGATCATAACTGGAAATCGATAGAGGCCTTGTTCGACGCGGAAAGGGAAAACGCGGTCGATGTTGACCTGAAAAAAACAATATTAAATCAAATTGATATGGAAACTTATAAGTCGCAGGAAAAGAAGCCCGAAATTAAAGTGGTGAGGAGTTTCTGGAGCCGGCCGGTGGTCAGGTACGGGCTTTTGTACATTTTGGGAGTTTTTACCGGACTGCTGTTGTTCACTTTTGCAGGAAGCGATTTCAAGAAGTCGGCGCCCGATACCTCCGCCATGAAAGGAACTCTTTCATCCTCCGTTTCTTTTGATGATATGAAAATTGCCGACGTGCTGCAATACGACAGTCCGCTGGCCCGGGCAATCTGCAACATCCGCTATTCAAACAAGATGGTCGAGATCAGGCTTGACTTTTCCTCTTTGTATCCCGTCAAATCAACACTGGAGTTCGAATCCAACAGTTTTCAGGTGATCAATATCCAGAATATCAATGTGAATTCCCAGACCAC
>CALMDO010000085.1 GCA_937862805.1 uncultured Bacteroidota bacterium | reverse complement strand
TGGGAAAGTCGCGGTCAACGGGACGGATGACCATTTGTATTGAATCGGCGGAGATAGTTGCTATGAGTGACGGATCGAGCTTCACAGAATCAATCTGGTTGGGCCGTTGAAGGTAATCGGCCAATAAAATGACGGTAGAATCGGTGTTCAGGATCACCGGTGCTGTGAGTTTGACCATTTGCGGAGTTTTATCCACCGGTATGTCATCATTGGAACCACAACCTGATAGGAACAGGGTGGTAGCCAGAAAAAGCAGAGAGTAAATGTTTTTGTTCATGGCATGCTATTTTAATGGGTTCAGTTTATAAACTGTTTTATATATTGCTCGGGATCAGTACTTAGTGTCGTCTGGTGTGTCGTTGCTGCCTGTAAAAAATTGTATCAAAGGGAACCTCAGGTGGCTGCTCCAGTTACCCCAACTGTGTCCCTCATGGATTTCCTTGTATTCAAAATGGTATTTTCTTGTTTCCAGGATCTTTTTGAAATCGCGTACCATCGGTATCAGTACCGGAATGTCATAAGTACCGATGTCAAGGTACAATTCGAGGTTCAGCTTTGGGCCCTTTTCGAAATATTTCTGAATAACCGGAACAATATTCGATGATTGGGCAGCGATCCTGCCAAACTGTTCCGGATGACGCATCCCAATGTACAGCGCAATGTTCCCTCCGTTGGATGCGCCGACCATGGCCCGTTTTGAAGGATCTTTTGAAATCTTGTAACGGGAGTCAATAAAAGGCATCAACTCTTCGATTATGAAACGGGTGAACAAATCGATTTTTGTCCCTGCATATTCCGGATCACGGTCAACGGGAGCTACAAAAATTCCAACAACCGGGACCATCATTTTGCAGGCGATGAGGTAATCGAGAACCGCAGATGCCTTTCCCAATGACAGGTAGTCGGGGCCATCGTGAAAAAGAACTACGGGATAAGCCTCCTGTGAGTCGGGATATCCATGGGGTAAATAGATCTTTATTTTGTGGATATCATTCAATAATTGACTATGGAAAGCCGTATCGATGAGGATTCCGTGAAAGATGCCCGGATGGTTATTAACCTCAGGAGGAGATTTCCAGGCAGGCATCCGTAATTCTGAATTGGGCCCCCAGCCTCCCATGCAGGTATGAGGGTTTTTGGGATCGAGAATCCAGCTGGTGTCATTGATCACCAGTTTATAATCCAATCGTGCATCGGCTTCATAATCACAGGTACCATACCAAAGGTCACAGCCGGGGATTCGGCTAAGGTTGATCGTGGGTTGCCAGTCGGTGGCATCGCCGGCCATTTTTACCGACCGGGCGGGTTGATAAAAAATAAAATGGGCCAGCGTGTCGTGATCGATGAGCGGAAAGTTACCGGTGGTCTTCATGAAACTGTCTGCTACAACCGGACGTTGATTCTCCGGTAGGGCCATCAGCCGGTCAATGAATGTCTGAAAAGTCTGGGCCGGAAGCCAACCCGATAACAGGATCCCAATTATGAAGAACAGAGGCTTTCGCATGATTCGTTATTTTGACGAAACAGATTTGCCCTCTTTCACCGTCAGCCAAAGCGCCGATGAAATGGCCAGGGAGACGCCACTAATGATGAAAATGATTCCCTTGTCGGCTGCATTTTTAATGACGGTGCCGAGCACAGAACTTGAAACCAGTTGGGGCAGGACAACAGACAGGTTGAAAATCCCCATGAAAAATCCCATCCGCACCTTGTCCACTTTTTCCGACATGATGGCAAACGGGAGGCTGACCACGGCAGCCCAACCAAAAGTAAGGATAACCATCATCAAATAGAGGGTCAGGGCATTGGTAGCCCACAGGGTGATACCGAAATAGCCCAGGGCCATGATGGCTACCATAAGCGAATGGGTCTTCACCCTGCCTAACTTTTTACTCAGGGGTTCCAGCAAAAAGGCCGGCCAGATGGACCCGGCGGCATTCAGGATAAAGAACGACCAGCCGATCATCTGTCCCAGCCGGGCATTCTGATCGTCGAGTGGCACCCCGGGTGACGAAGGAATATTTTGTTCCAGGAATGCGAACATGTACACAAACATGGTTTGAATACCCAACCATGAAAAGCCATGGGCGAAATAGAGTTTAAAAAGTTCCCCCCACTGAGTGGCTCCTTTATGAGGAGTACCCGCCAACTTTGAACCCGTGATGCTTGGTTGATCATCAACCGGGGCTTCCAGTTTACGGGGTTCCTCAATGAAAAACAGGGGAATGATCGAAAAAAGCAGCACGATGAAGACACCGGCATAGATCAGGAAATAGTTCCCTGCCAGCGCTCCAATCAGGTATGCGCCACTTCCGAAAAGATTCGAGACCGATTGCATCCAGGTGTATCCCTTGGTACGGGGCTGACCGTCGGGAGTGACGTCGGCAATGATGGAACGGGTCGGGTTAAAGCTGATATTGATTGAAAGATCAAGAGTCAGCGCTACTGTGATGGCGACGGCCATCAGGCTGCCAATACCAAAAAAGTTATTGAGTCTGTCGATGTTGGGCAGGGCAAAGATCATCAACCCTGCAAGGATGCCTCCGATAATGATAAACGGGCGACGACGGCCTCCCCAGAACCATACCTTGTCGCTGATCAGCCCGATGATCGGCTGGCCAAGAATACCAGCTATCGGGCCCGCAGCCCAAACGATACCGATCTGATCAATCTCCAGGTTGTACTTGGTTCTCAAAATCCAACTGAGCACTGCGATCTGGATAGACAAGGCAAAACCCATGGCGGTCGAGGGAAGTCCTAAGATCACATAGAAAAGGTTCGATAGTTTTTTCTGAATAGCGAGCATGGCAAAGGATTTTCTGGTGAAGAAATTATTTTCTTAAATCAATGATCAAAGCTGATTTCGAAGGAACGGCAAGGAGCGATAGGTCACCAATCTCACCACCGTTGATTACATCGGTTCCCGAATGATACCGATCCAATACTTCCCGGAAACGTTTTGTGTCGAGGTGCCGGGTCTCTTCGTTGTTATTGAGTACAACCATCACCGCGTCTTTCGCGTTGTAGCGGAAATAGACATAAATCCCGTTTTCCGGGATGAAATGAAGCAATTTCCCGGTATGTACCACGTCGCTTGACTGGCGCCATGTGAGAAGATTCTTAACATAATCGAACATCTCCTGTTCCGCGGGTGTCCGCCCTGCTGCTGTGAACTTATTTTGTGTGTCGGAAGGCCAGCCTCCGGGGAAATCTTTTCGGATGCTTCCATGCCCTTTGTCAGCGCCCGTAGTCATGAGAATCTCTGACCCATAATAAATCTGCGGAATTCCACGTGTGGTCAGCACGAAAGCCAAGGCCATCTTCAATTTTCTGACATCGTCATTCTGCGTGTCAAGACAACGGTTCACATCATGGTTGTCAGCAAACACCACCAGGTTCCCCGGATCGGGGTAAACCATGTCCTGCGAGAGGATCTCGTATAACCGCAGAATTCCCGTATTCCACCCTTCCGGTTCGTTGAAAGCACGCGTCAGGGCATCGTACAGCGGAAAATCGAAAACGGAAGGGAGCCACGAGTTGTAATGGTCTTTGTTGAGTGCGTCCTTTTGCCAGTAAGCCACGTTTGAAGGATAATTCATCCAACATTCGCCCACAATGTTAAAACCAGGGTACTCCTCAAGGATTCGTTGTCCCCATTCACTCATCACATCTTTGAAGGGATAGGGATGGGTGTCGTGACGAATTCCGTCCAACCCGGCATATTCGATCCACCAGATGCTGTTCTGGATAAGGTATTGCTTCAGATAGGGGTTGCGTTGGTTCAAATCCGGCATGGTCTTGTCAAACCATCCCCTGACATAGAGGTTGCTGTCGGCTGTCGAAACATAGGGATCGCTGACCGTTCCGGCCCTGTAATTCGAGCGGGTGAATTCAGGCCATTGGTTGATCCAATCCGGAGAGGGCAGGTCCTTCATCCACCAATGATTGCTCCCGCAGTGATTAAGTATCTGATCCATAATCACTTTCATCCCTTTTTTGTGAATGGCGGTACAAAGTTTGGCGAATTCTTCATTGGTTCCGATGCGGGGATCGGTCAGATAGTAATTGGTGATAGAATAGCCATGATAGGAGTATTTTTCCTGGTTATTCTCCTGAAAAGGATTGAGCCAGAGGGCAGTGACTCCCAAATCCTTCAGGTAATCCAGGTGGTTGGTGATCCCCTGTAAATCGCCTCCGTGACGACCATCAGGGTTCGACCGGTCTGCATTTTCAAGCATCCCCAAACAGTTATCATTGGTTGTATCTCCGTTTGAAAACCTGTCAGGCATTAAAAGGTAGATCACATCCGAAGCGTTAAAGCTCTTTCGTGGTGCAGAACCTTTTTTCCGCTCATTTAACTCGTAAAGGTATTTTCCGGCAACCTTATCCTTGCTTTTGAATTGGATGACAGCCAGTCCCGGCCGTGTACCGGGACTAATTGTCATATCAAGAAAAAGGTAATTGGGATTATCTGTTTTATGTATTTTCTTAATAACAAAGCCCGGGTAATCAACCGATACAGTGGTTGTGGCGATGTTCTTACCATAAACCATCAACTGAACTTCAGGGTTTTTGAAACCGGTCCACCAGTTGGGAGGCTCTACCCGTTCCAGCTTCACTTCCTGGGCGAGGAGGAGGAGGGGGACCAACAGGGCAACGATCAGGAGAAAACGTTTCATAGTGTGGACAATTATGGAGTGGGTTTCATTTTATGGTAGCGGCCATAAAGGTGGGTCAGATGTGCCAGTTTTGCAGCCAGCTGAATATTGAAGTCGGTCGCCCTGGCTCTCCATTGCCAGTTGTTGGAGGTGGTACCAGGCAGGTTCATCCTCGCTGACGAATCGAGTCCTAAGATATCCTGCATGGGAACGATAGCGGTATAAGCTACTGATGCCCAGGCAAGGCGGATAAGGCTCCAAT
>CALMDO010000084.1 GCA_937862805.1 uncultured Bacteroidota bacterium | reverse complement strand
GAATGGTGTAACGATCTGGGCACTGTCTCAGCTGTGAGCTCGGTGAAATTGTAGTTCCGGTGAAGATGCCGGATACCCGCAACGGGACGGAAAGACCCCGTGAACCTTCACTATAACTTTGCATTGACTCTGGATAAACAATGTGTAGGATAGCTGGGAGACTGTGAAGCGGCTTCGCTAGGAGTCGTGGAGTCAACCTTGAAATACCAGCCTTTGTTTATCTGGCGCCTAATCCCTCGCGGGAGACAGTGCATGGTGGGTAGTTTGACTGGGGTGGTCGCCTCCAAAAGCGTAACGGAGGCTTTCAAAGGTACCCTCAGCATGCTTGGTAACCATGCGTAGAGTGCAATAGCACAAGGGTGCTTGACTGTGAGACAAACAAGTCGAACAGGTAGGAAACTAGGATATAGTGATCCGGTGGTTCCGAATGGAAGGGCCATCGCTCAAAGGATAAAAGGTACTCCGGGGATAACAGGCTGATCACTCCCAAGAGCTCATATCGACGGAGTGGTTTGGCACCTCGATGTCGGCTCGTCACATCCTGGGGCTGAAGAAGGTCCCAAGGGTTCGGCTGTTCGCCGATTAAAGTGGCACGTGAGCTGGGTTCAGAACGTCGCGAGACAGTTCGGTCCCTATCTGTTGTGGGCGTTGGAAACTTGAGGGCACCTGACTCTAGTACGAGAGGACCGAGTTGGACAGACCGCTAGTGCATCTGTTGTGGCGCCAGCTGCATTGCAGAGTAGCTATGTCTGGATGAGATAAGCGCTGAAAGCATCTAAGCGCGAAACTCAGCCCAAGATGAGGTTTCCTTTAAGGGTCGTCATAGATCATGACGTTGATAGGCTGCAGGTCTAAAGGCAGTAATGTCAAAGCCGAGCAGTACTAATTACCCGTATGCTTTCTTCAATGACAACCTTTTAACTATCCCATTGTATTTTCTTTCTCTATATGTCGTATGATATCGTTGAACTACGGTATGCCCTGGCTCAACAAAAGATCTTACGGTGACTATAGCAGTGGTGTTCACCTCTTCCCTTTCCGAACAGAGTCGTTAAGCCCACTAGCGCAGATGGTACTACAATCTTTGTGGGAGAGTATGTCGTCGCCGAACTTTTATAAAAACCCAGCCTCGACGCTGGGTTTTTTTTTGCCCCTTCCCCATCCCCTTTTTCCTTATCTTTGCCAGACCAACCAGTACCGCTGAATGTACCTCCCAAAATTATTCTCCAGTACCCTTCTCCTCCTGCTCTGCATCTCCCTGCCACTGGTCTCCCTCCCCGCTTTTCACCCCGATACCACCCTGCACCAACACCCGGCCCACCAACCTGAAACTCCTGCACTACCCCCAACCGACACCCTGAATAAAAAACCTGACTCCTCCCGGGTTTCCTTCTTTTACAACGACTTCGAAAAACTGGGAACCCTTCGCCTCCATCCCAACGATACCGCCCTCACTGGCTTCCAGGATTACGATCCCCTCTTCAAAAATCACCACTTCTATGCACTCCTGGGTAACATCGGACAAAACACCCGCTCCCTCCTCCCCTTCCCCCAAAACCAAAACAGTGGCTTCGACTACGGCATCCATACCTCCGACCCCTACCTCTACCAAAACGACTCCATCCATTACTTTAAAGTTACCAAGACCTTTACCGAACTAACCTACATCCAGGGAGCAAAAAAAGAACAAAACTTCCGCGCCATCTTCAGCCGCAACATCTACCGCAGCCTGAATCTGGGCTTCGACTTCCGCGTCAGAACCGCACCGGGCGCATATAACCGTCAAAAAACCAACCATATCAACTTCGTCGTCACTGCACAGTACTTTACCAAAGACAAACGCTACGGGGTCATCGCCAACTTCACCATCAACCGCCTCCGTAACTACGAAAACGGAGGCGTAAAATACGACAGCCTCTTCGAACAGAACCTCTATACCAACCGGCTCGTCATCCCCGTGAACCTGCCATCCGCCACCAACCGCATCAGGGAATCAGGGGTCTATATGAAACACTACTTCGACCTGACCCGCCACCCACGCAACGAAAAAGATACCACATTCAAAAATCGCCATCCCGTTGAACTGGGCAGAATCACTTACTCCTTTCAATATAACCGACAGATATTTAACTATATCGATAACCAACCCGACAGCGGCTTCTTCCCACCACCAGTTTATGACAGCGTGCTGACCGTCGATTCCATCGTCAACATGAAAATTGTTAACGACATCACCTGGTCAAACCCCGCCTTCAACCTCCAACAAAAACCCAGGGTTTTCCGCCTTGAAGCAGGGCTCCGACAACTCTACTCAGAAGTATTCCTCCGCGATAAAAGAAACTATTTCCTGCAATTCATACCCCACGCCGCCATCGATTTCAACCCCTTCTCCTCCCTTCGACTGGAAGCACAAGGCGACTATGTTATCGGCGACTACAATGAAGGTGATTTCAACCTGAAAGTTAAACTTCGGACAATCCTGGGAAAACCCGGTAAAAACATCGGGGCGATCGCTCTCACCGGAAGCTATTCATATCAGCAACCAGGCTGGTTCTATGAACATTACAACGGCAATAACTATCAATGGGATACTACCTGGCAAAAACAGGGGGTGATTGCAGCCGGTTTTAACTATTCCTACAAATTCCTGGAAACCGGCTTCAACCTCAGCAGGATCAACCACTATGTTTACCTCGATTCTTCCTCCCATCCACAACAATTTCAGGATCAATTTGCCTTACTGACAATCTATTTCAACGGCAACATCAACCTGTGGCGGTTCACCCTGAAACCCCAACTGGTCTATCAAACCGTTCAGGGTACCAACCTTCTCCGTCTCCCTGCCTTCATGGGTAATATGGCCATTTATTACAACCAAAACCTCTTCCATGGCGCTGCTCTCCTTCAACCCGGACTGAATTTTTATTACAATACCTCCTATTACGCCGATCAATACAACCCTGCCCTTCGCTCATTCCACCTCCAGGACCAACGCGAAATCGGTAATTACCTTTACATGGATGTCTTCATCAACCTGAAAATCCAAAGGGCGCGCTTTTTCGTGATGTACTCCCACTTCAATGCCAGTTTTATGGGGCGCAACTACTATCTGACACCCACCTATCCCATGCAGGACGGGGCCTTTAAATTCGGCATCACCTGGCGGTTCCACGATTGATCAGGACTCCACAACCCTTTTCAAACCGGCTCACCATCGAATGTAATCATCATTTTCAATCCATCCTGAACCGTGAAACATAAAGTTATTACCACATGAAACCTGAAGCCTCCCTCCGAAACGAACTTTGCCTGCAGGTTGCAGCGCTGATGCTCACCGCGGCCCGGACCGCTCCCAAAGCCAAAGGGGTCGATAACCTGGAGCTGGCTGTGATAGAACCACACGAAATCGAACCCATCGCCTTAAAAATGGAAGCTATGGCCAGCGAATTCAACGCTCCGGCCTTTGCCAGAGACGCCGGAAACATCCGCCAGGCACAAGCACTGGTCTTGCTGGGCACCCGTATCCGTTCGCAGGGATTGATCATCTGCGGCCGTTGCGGATTTCCCAACTGTGCCGAAAAAAACAAACACCCCATGATTCCCTGTACTTTTAACACCGGCGACCTTGGAATCGCCATCGGATCGGCCGTCAGCGTGGCCATGGACCATCGGGTCGATAACCGCATCATGTACACCGTGGGCCAGGCTGCCATGGAACTTCGCCTGTTGGGCGACGATGTTCCGATCATTTATGGAATTCCCTTGAGCATCAGTTCAAAAAATCCTTTTTTCGACCGGAAATAATATCCGGAAAGGCCACCATTTATGGTGTGCTCTACCACGGTTCAATCGTCGATGTGGGTCAGGGACCGAATGATTACTCCTGATCCAGGTGCTGAGAGCATACCATCTTACCCGAATACATCCTGGCAATGCAGTAATTGCTGTGCTGACAGCCGGATTGAGTGATCTCACCACGTTTCAGTTTATTGATGTATTCCGGATCATGAATCAACGGGCGGGCAAATTGCACAAAATCAAAGCCCAGACTGAGCACTTTTTCAATGGTTGCCAGACTGTTTAAACCACCAACGAAGATCAGCGGAAGCTTTACTTTCTCCCTGATTTTCAGTGCATCATCTAAAAAATAAGCCTCCGAAAAAGGTTCCGGTTTGATCAGGAACCGGCCAAAAAGCAGTACTCCCAAACCCATCAGCCGATTTTTTATATAACGTGCCATCACCGGAATCGGCATCGCGCCCCGCATGACGTACATCGGGGCGCTGGAGACAAATCCCCCCGAAAGAACCAATCCATGAACTCCCTCTTTTTCAAGTAATTGTGCAATGGAGATGGCCTCTGTAATTCCACAACCACCGGGAACTCCGTCGGAAAGGTTCATCTTGACAGTCACCGCCAGGCGATTGCCGGCAGCCTGCATCACTTCCCTGATCACCTCCCGCAGAAAGCGGCAGCGGTTTTCAAAAGAACCGCCGTATTCATCCTTCCGGTGGTTCGTCACGGGCGAAAGAAACTGACTGATAAAATAACCGTGGCCGGCATGGATCTCGACAGCATCAAATCCGGCTTCCACGGCCATGCGGGTCGCTCCACCGAAATCCTTAACAATCGACCGTATCTCTTCGCGGGTCACGGTACGGGGCCAGGTAGGTCCATAGAGGTTGAAACGACCCGAAGGAGCAAAACATTTTCCTCCCGAAAGGGAACGTTTTGCCATTAGTCCGCAATGGCCCAGCTGAATAGACACAGCAGCTCCTTCACGGTGCACCGCTTCGGTTAAACGGCACAACCCGGGCAGCGCTTCACGCCTCATCCAGAGCTGATGATTGAACGATAAACCACTTTGTGAAACGGAGGCATAAGCTACCGTTGTCATCCCGACTCCGCCGGCCGCCACGGACCGGTGATAGCTGATAAGATCATCAGAGACCAGGTGACCCGGCGCCATTCCTTCAAAAGCTGCAGAACGGATAGAACGATTCCGGAGTTCAAGCGTTCCAAGCCGGGAGGGAGTAAACAATTTGTTCGTCATACAAGTTATCGTTAGTAATCAATTTAGTTATATTTACTGCAAGTTATTCCGAAACCGGTACCCTATGAAAACGCATCAATCCGTAAAATTAGCGCTTTTTCTTTTCCTTGCAGTCTTTCCATTCTGGTTAACGGCACAGAAAAA
>CALMDO010000083.1 GCA_937862805.1 uncultured Bacteroidota bacterium | reverse complement strand
ACAAAAATTGAATTCAGCGATTATGAAGGTAATCTGTTTTCTCCTGCCTTTGTAAACGGAAGTGTTGGTTCAATAACCGGTATCGATAACCTTAACCAAAACGGTTTGAATATTTATCCAAATCCGAATAACGGCAAATTTACTTTCTCTGTTAACCACGCCGAAAAGGTAAACGTAAAAGTTGTTAATTCCCTGGGTAAAGTTGTTTTTGAACAAACATACTCCGGCACTCAGAGCAATTACAATCTTGACCTTCAGAATCAGCCTGAAGGCTATTATCTGATGACCGTAACTACGGATAAATCTTGCATCTCTGAAAAGATTATTATTCAGTAAAAGACCGTCTGTTGAATAATCAGAAACTGGCTAAGCCGGCAATTCGTCCGGTTTAGCCGGTTTTTTGTTTAAAATGAAAATGCCTCATGTGGAGGTTGGTGGAAAGTTTGCCGGTTAGGAAGTTGAATCCCCCCGAAAAAACGGACACGGTGTCGGGTGTTGAAACCGCGAGCACCGGTCCGTAACCATAAGATGAGTAAAATTATCTGGTTGTAATCAATGCAACCGGGGGAGCCTGGTCTGAGTGGTGTTACAACGTATTTATTTGACCGAATAGATGGTTAACTCTTCGCCGTCAGTATCGTAAAACATTTCACCGCCTTCGCTGAAACGCGAAACTTCCTTGAACAAGAGATCTCCTTTGCCGACACCCCGGATGGCCATTTTTTCCAGGTCGATGGAGGCAAATTCTTTGAAAGTCATTTTCGTGCCATCTCCTTCAGTAAAGATGGCGTAATCCTGGAATTCGTCGTCGCCATTCATAAATTTGGAAGCCTGGTAAAACGGGACGGTGGAGGTTTTTACAATGCCTTCGATTTTCAGGGAAGCGGGATCGATTTTCACGATGCCTTTTTCACAGTTGAGAACGATCTTGTTTTCCTTCGGGAAATAAAACATTTTCCAGGTATCGCCCAGTTTTTCTGCAGCGATGGGGGTGCTTTTCAAAACATCTCCGTTTTTGGGATCAAGGATAAAGAAGTTTTTGTCAGTAGCACAGAAGAGTTGCCCGTTGATCAGTTGCAGTCCGGCGATCAGGTCGAATTTGTCTTTGGCTTTCTTTTCGATGGTCTCATTGCTCCATATGATCTTTCCGGTGGCGACATCATAGGCGTTGATGCCGTATTTATCCTTGTTGTTGAATTCGTATCGTTCAATGTTGGGACCTTTGTCCTGAACGATGGAGGCACATTTAAGGGCATCACCCCCGTAGCCCATGATCAGCAGTCCGTTGGAGAGGATCAGGGTTGGTATCTTCTGGGCGTCGGGAAATTTTTCGGAATCCCAGATTTTTGTTCCTTTTTCAGCGTCGAAGCAGGATACAATGTTTTTGACCTTGTTCACCACGTAGGTTTTTCCGTCAAGGGTTACGGGATCGGGGGCAGGGAATGGCGTGGTGAGGGTTTTGGTCAGTCCGGACGATTTCCGCTCACTGGCGGTAAAGGTGGTTTCCCATTTCATCTCGCCGGTCAGGGGATCAAGGACCGTGAGGCCTGTGTTTGTTTTGGGACCCGGGTTGTGTTCGATATACAGGTTCACCCCGTCGTAATGCAGTTTTGCGAAATAGTCATCGTTACTTACCCAGTCGTATTCGCAGGCGACATGATAATTTTTGCTCCAGATCAGTTCATCTGTTTTGTCGTTGAAGGCCATGAAATTCATGTTGAAGCTTGGCAGGTTGAACCCGGTGATAGCGGCAAAGCCATAGATTGTTTCGGAGATCATCAGTACGTACATGTTTTTTTCAGGGATGTCTAAGATCTTCGCATGTTGCCGGTCGGCCAGGTATTTTTTCTTGTTGAAATAGGCGTTCACATTGGTCACCTCTTTTCCTTCGTCGACGGTAACGCACACTTCATTGTCTTTTCCGGTGATGATCTTCACCAGGTCGTAATAGTTCATGATAAAACAATCGAAATCTTTCGATTTTCCTGTCAGGGTGATCGGCTTCGACCAGATGGTTTTTCCCGTGACCACATTCACCAGGTCAACGCTTTCGCGGGTTGGCAGAAGGACTCCGTTGGTGGCGTCATCAAAGTAGTTGGTAAATCCTTTCGAAAGTTCATAATCACCCAGGTCCGAGATGTATTTATCACTGGTCCAGAGCGTGTTGCCTGTTTTTCCATCGATGAAATACTTGGTAGCGATCCCTTTTTTTGTATCCTCATCGTAAACCAGGATAACGTTGGCTTTTTTATTCCAAAACTGGTTAGAGAATTTTTTGTTTTTAAAATCTTTCTCAAAATTTTTCTGCCAGAGGATTTTGCCATTGATCCCGTCGATCATCAGCATATCGGATTTGGTGGAACAGAGAAAGAAGGTAAAATCTCCGGTATGGGTGTAGTAATGAACAGCCGGGGTAAAAGGAAGTTTGATGTGTTGTAGTTGTCTGAAAGAGGGATCCCCCCCGGCGATGGTCACGGGTCGTGAAAATGCCAGGAATATCACGGTCAGGAGAAGGATCACGGAATACCGGTTAGTTTTCATGGGTTTCTAAGGTTTAAGAAGAAAAACATCGATGAATTGAAAAACAGATACTGCTGCAAAAGTCGTGACAATCACCGGGGGGATCAATCACACGTTCGTGTGAATTTATTTTTAACGCCTTTTCACTGTTCTGGTTGGCGAAGGTATTTCAGGAGCATTTCGGTACGGGTACGGACCTGAAGTTTCTGGTAGATTTTATGGATATGGGTCCTGACGGTCTCGATGTTAATGAAGAGGCTGGCAGCGATCTCTTTATAGAGATATCCCTTGGCCAGGTAGGAGAGAATCTCCTCTTCGCGGGAGGTCAGGTTTGCTTCGGGGAAGCGGGAAGGGGAGGATAGGTGGAAACGTTGCACCACTTTCCTGGCAATTTCGCTGCTCATGGGGGAGCCACCTTTGACCAGGTCGGAGATGGCCTGGAGCAATTGGGCAGGGGGTGTTTTTTTCAGGAGATAACCGGTGGCGCCGGCTTCCAGGGAGGTGAATATCTCTTCGTTGTTTTCGAAAACGGTAAGCATCATCACCTGGACTTCAGGGTGGCTGTTTTTAATATGGACAACACATTCGGTGCCGCGCATGCCGGGGAGGTTAATGTCCATCAGTACCACGTCAGGGAGTTCATCACCGATACAATCGAGCGCTTCTTCGGCTGTACGGCAGGCAGCTATGCAACGGTACCCTTCAGATCCGTTGATCAGAACGCGCAGCCCTTCTCTCACGGGTTCCTGGTCTTCCACGATCATGATCCTGATTTCGTCGTTCATGGAGGGGTATTAATGAGATGTAAAGGTAGAAAGCAACTTTTCATAAGGAATCACACGTTGGTGTTATTTTGGAATCTGGCTGAGGGGAACTGTGAACCGGATGCGTGTTCCTTTTCCAGGGTTTGTTTCGATGGTGCAGGTTCCGCCCAGGCTGTCGATTCTTTTCCGGATATTGGTCAGACCGTTGCCTGTTGCACTTTTTGCCTCAAGGTCGAATCCCTGTCCGTTATCGGTGATCTCAATTTCAAGCTTTTGCCTGTCGTCGGACCAATTCAACCGGATTGCTGCACGGGTAGCGGTTGCATGTTTTACCACGTTGTGAAGAGTCTCCTTGACCACCAGGAAGATGTTTCGCCGCTGTTCTGAAGTCATGTCCCTGTCGGGAACCTCTTCCGGGAAGTTAAAATCGGCAGCGAGGCCGGCTACGGTAAGGTATTCGGAGGTATGTTGACGGAGGTAGGAGACAAAACTCGGAAGGTTGTCATTGCGCGGGTTCATGGCCCAGATGATCTCTCCCATATCGTCCACAACGGTTCCGGAGATTTCGGATATCCGGCCGATCAACTTCAGGGTTGGCTCGGGAATCTCTTTCTGTTTTTTTACTATTTCACTCAGGATGGCGATTTGGGTAAGACTGGCGCCGATTTCATCATGCATGTCACGCGAAATGCGCAGCCTTTCCCTGTCGATTGCATTGCGGTGTTCGAGAACGATCAGTCGCCGGTTGTAACGCTCTCTTTGGATAAGTACTACGCCCATGATGCTGATACCGACCACCAGGAGGGTAAGGAGCAGTCCGAACCACCAGGTTTTCCAAAAAGGAGGAACAATCTGGAGGGTCAGGACACATTGAGCTGTTCCCTGGTTTGAAAAACCGTCGGTACATCGTACCCAGAGCTGGTATGTTCCCGGAGGGAGGTTACGGAAGCTGAAGGCCGGGAATTTTGAAGGCTGGCTCCATCCCGACTGGTAGTTTTTCAGGAAGAAAGCATAGGTGGCGGTCCCATCAGGGAGATAATCCGGGGTGAAAACAGTTCCACTGCAATGGGCCCGCTTCCAGTCCAGCCGAAGGGTAACATGGGCCGGGGGAATCCCATCCGTAAAGGAGGTATCGGAGAGGTGAAGGGTGAGCAAACGCACCGATGGCAGTGAATGAAAAAATTTAAAATGGCTGGTCATCAAGCCATTGATCCCATTGATCCCGCCGAAATAAAACCAACCATCGTTGGCAGCAAAGGCGGCATTATAATTGAATTCCGTGGATTGGAGGTTGTTTTGCAATGAAAAACGGACAATCCGGCCGTCGGTTTTCGCGATGGTACCGATCCCGTTATTGCTCGTAAACCATATCCGTCCCTGTTGATCGGTGAGCAGCGAATACACCACCTCATTCTTCAGGTTTTCAAATAACCTGGTCGGTTGAAGGGTTTTCCCTTCCGGCGTAAAACAAACAATGCCATGATCTGTTCCGGCCCAAAGGGTTTCTCCGACAGGAAGTAACGCATATACCTGGGCAGAAGAGAGAAGAAAGCTCTTGTCGAAATTCAATGCGTCTTCCACTTTTGTTTTGCGGTCATACCGGTACAAACCCGAGTAGCCGGCCACCCACCAGCAACCTTTCCATTCAATCAACTGCCGGACCTGGCTTTGGCTGCGCAGGAGCGTCAGGTGCGGCCGGTTCCCGGAATTGCAGGCATACAGCCGGTCATAGGCAGACAGAAACAACCGGCCATCGGCGATTTCCAGAAAGTAAGCGGAGCGGGCATTGAGTGGCATCTGTGCAACGATTACACCCCTTTTGTCCAGTACAAAGAGGGCTCCTTCGGTAGCTATCCAGAGGCGCTGATCGCGGTCGACGGTCATATCCAAAAAGTTCATCTGATGGGTAAAAAGGGCGGGATTGACCCTTTGAGCACCTTGCAAGCCGGGTGGCAGTCGCCACAACCCCTTTTTAAAGGTTCCGACCCATATATCCCCGTTGAATTCCCGGATACAACGGGTAAAACCAATCTTTAAAAGGTTGAAGGTAACCAACGCCGGTGAATACCAGAGTAAACCCGCGCCATCGGTCCCAATCCAGATGTTGCCTCGCCGGTCTTCAAAAAAATTGCGGATACTGACCCGGAGGGTGTCGGTATGTTTTCCTTCACGGTTAAACAGTTTTACCTTTTCACATAACCCGTTGGAGATCCGGTAGAGATTTTCACGGGTGTAATCTGTAATCCAATACGTTCCGTTTCGGTCGATAAAGATCCGGTCGGGGCTTTTAATCTCATGATTGTTCAACTTTTCGAAAGATCCCGATGAGGTAAATTTCCAGATATCTTCTCCGGCTAAAAGGAAAACCTGTCCACCGGGAGCCCTGACCATATCCCGGATCGGGGAAGGAAAGGGGAACCATCGTGCAGGATATGCCAAATTTCCTTTGGTGGCCACCGTATCGATCTGCAAAAGCCCGTTTTCCGCGGCAATCCAGATTTTACCGTCAGGAGCATAACACGATTTCAGGGGAACGAAGGGAAGAGGCAACCTGTTATTCCTGTCGAAGATCAACGGTAACGGGCGGATGGTGTCTTCTTGTACAATGCAGAGACCATCTTTCGATAACCAGCACAAAGGGAACCCTTTCAGCGATGTGGTAAAAAGGAAGGGGAACTGCCTTGATCGTTGACCAGGAACCTTGAAAGCGCCGGAGGAACTGTTAAAACTGAGCAGAACGGACGGAGTGGAAAGAAGGAGCTCTCCGCTGGCTGTCTCAACGATCTCCCGAATGATGTTCCCGCCGATTGCCGTGGAAAGATATCCGGGCGGGTCAAAGGAACGGAAACCGCTCCCGTCGAAATATTGCAAACCGCCACCTGTGACGACCCAGATCAACCCGTTGTGATCCTGAAATACCTGGTTCACGGTACTTTGGCTGAGACCCTCCTCTACGTTGAGGGGTTTTACCTGTATAGAAACCGGAAGGGTTTTCTGTCCCTGACCTTTGAAGGAACATATCAGCAGCAGGAGGACTATTAACAGAAATCTGATCACTGGTTGATAAAAGTTTATAAAGATACATTTGATTTTTCTAAATTTGAAAATTACTCCATCCTGTTTTCAAGAAAGTACCACTTTAACTTATATTCTTTTTTCTATGAAGCGATTTATCTTTCCTGTAATATCCACAGCGGTCATTCTTCTGGTTGTAATCCTTGTATTTCTGCTGGGTAAAAAAAGCCAAAACAAATCCCGTGGCGAGGTGCTTAACGACATTCCGGTCAACGTGATCGAAATAAAAATGCAACTTTTATCCAACGTAGTGAGCATGGTGGGGGTGATCGATCCTGACAACGATGTGGATATCATTTCAGAAGCCCAGGGAATCGTCAAAGCCGTTCATTTCAAGGTGGGAGATCAGGTCAGAAAAGGGATGGTTCTGGCAGAAATCGACGACCTTGTCCTGCGGTCAGATATGGCCAAGCAGCAGATCAACTATTTCAAATCGAAACGTGATTTCGAGCGTAATAAAACACTGTATGAACAAAATTCAATCTCTGCCGCGCAACTTGATCTCTCCCGGCTGGACATGCAATCGGCGGAAAATGAAATGACAAGGGCTCAAAAGTCCCTGGATGATACACGGGTTAAAGCCACCATCAACGGCATCATCAACGCACGGAAAGTCAATGAGGGTTCTTATGCTCAACTTAACAGCACCCTTGGAAGCATTGTCGATATATCTACGCTGAAGGTCAAGGTGAATGTTTCGGAAAAAGATGTTTTCATGCTCAGATCGGGTGATTCGGTGGAGATCTCCACCGATGTTTATCCGGGTCGTTCATTTTTCGGGTATGTCGACAACATCTCTTCCAAAGCGATGGATGATCACACCTTCCCGGTAGAGATCAGGTTGCCCAACTCATCGCAATTTCCTCTCAAAGGAGGCATGTTTGCCCGGGTCAATTTCACCTCCATCACAGCCAGGAAAGCCCTTGTCATTCCCCGCGAAGCGCTTACCGGGAGCGTCCGAAATGCGCAGGTTTTCGTGGTACAAGGCAAAATCGCCCGGCTTCGCAACGTGACCATTGGCAGAGAATCGGGCCAACTGCTGGAGATCCTTAACGGACTGGAAGAGGGAGAATTGGTTGTCACCAGCGGCCAGAACAATCTCACCGACCAATCAAGGGTCATGATCATCCACTAACATCAACCGTTTCCTATGTCGCTCACTGAATTATCCATAAAAAGACCCTCATTTATTATTGTCATCTTTTTGGCATTGGGCATGTTGGCCGTGTTCGGCTATTACCAACTCGGATATGAACTGTTACCTAAAATCGATGCGCCCTATGTAACGGTACAGACGATATACCCCGGGGCCTCACCGGGAGAGGTAGAGAGCAATGTCACACGGCTTATCGAAGATGCTGTATCGGGGATTGAAAAAGTGAAGAATGTAACCTCGGTCTCTTATGAAGGGCTCTCCATCGTTTTTCTTGAATTCTACCGTTCGGAAAAGATCAATACCGCGGTGCAGAATGTTCAACGGAAGGTGAACGAGATCCTGTCAACCCTTCCGAAAGACACCAAAACCCCTTCGCTGCTGACTTACTCTGCCAGTCAGATGCCGGTGCTCCGGTTGTCGTTGACTTCGACTATGCCATCTTCCAGGTTTTACACTCTGGTGGATGATCAGATCAAACCCACCCTTTCAAGGGTCCAGGGGGTCGGTAATATCACCATTACCGGTGGATCCAAAAGAGAGATCAAAATCAATGTCGATGCCCAGAAAGCAAGATCTTATGGTTTTTCAATAAGCCAGATCGCACAGTCGATCTACACGGCAAACCTGGATTTCCCAACCGGAAAACTAATGGATCCCGCTTACCAGTACGTAGTCAGGGTGGCAGGTAAGGTGGCTTCTTTGGAAGAGATGAAAAACCTGGTGGTTGGGTATTCTTCCCGGGGCGGGGAGGTCAGGTTAAGGGATGTGGCTGAAGTGGAGGATGGAACGGTAGATGCTACCCGGATCAGCCGTTTCAACGGGGTCAATGCCCTGGGGCTGGAGATCCAGAAACAAAATGATGCTAACATGGTGAAGGTCTGTGAATCAGTGCGCGAGGAATTGACCCGTCTGGAGGCAGATTACCAAGGCATCCGTCTTCATTTTGACATCGCGGATGACCAGAGTGTCTATACCATGGCAGCAGCCCGCTCGGTAATGGAAGACCTGGGGCTTGCCATCCTTTTGGTGGCCCTGGTGATGTTCCTCTTTCTCCATTCATTCAGGACCGCACTCATCGTGATGGTCTCTATTCCCTGTTCCCTGACAACAGCCTTCGTGGTGATGTGGATCTTCGGAATGAGCCTGAATCTCTTTACTTTGCTTGCTTTATCGCTGGTGATCGGCATCCTGGTCGATGACTCCATCGTGGTGCTTGAGAACATCTATCATCACCTGGAAAAGGGAGAAGAAAAACGGGTCGCCGCGCTGAAAGGACGAACCGAAATCGGATTCGCGGCCGTCTCCATCACTTTTGTGGATGTGGTGGTCTTTGTCCCCCTTGCGTTGACCACCGGGCTGATCGGCGATATCGTCAGGGGTTTTTCGATTATTGTCCTGGTCTCTACCCTGACCAGCCTTATGGTCTCTTTCACAGTGACGCCGATCCTTGCTTCGCGTTTTGCAAGACGCGAATCGTACGATTCTACCAGTCTTCTGAACCGTTTCGGCAGGCTCTTCGAACGCGGGTTTACCCGGGTGACTGACTTTTACACACGCCTCCTGCAATGGAGCCTCGATCATCCGAACAAAGTGCTCTATCTGGTTTCGGCAGCGCTGGTCATCACGCTGATGATCCCTGTGGCAGGGATCACCGGTTTCGAATTCATGAAACAGACCGACCGGAGCCAGTTTTCGGTAAGCCTTGAATATGCTCCCGGAACGACCCTGGAGCGGAATAACCGGCAAACTCAGTTGGTTGAGAAACGGATCGCCTCCCTTCCGGAGGTCACCAGTATTTTGACCAATATCGGGAAGGGCGACGACGGGGTTTCAACCGATAACCAGACCGAGATTGTTGTCTCCCTGTGCCCTAAGGAAGAGCGCTCTCTTTCCACTGCTGAATTGGGAGAAAAGGTCAAAGCATTGACTTCGGATCTGCCGGGGGTTAAAGTCTTCATCAACCAGATCGATTTCACGGGGAGTACCAGCGGGGCTCCTGTCAGTGTTCAGATCACGGGGATCAGCTACGACAGCATCATGAAAACGGCGGATCGTGTGGCCCGCACGTTGGAACGTACTCCGGGGGTGACCTACCTTAAATTTGCTGCTTCCCGTGGTAACCCCGAGACACGGGTCGAGATCGACCGGCAAAAGATGGCGGCGCTCGGACTCACGGTCACCGACGTGGGATCGACTCTCCAGGTAGCCCTCACCGGTAATAACGACTCCAAGTTCCGCGAAGGATCGAATCAGTACGATATCCGTGTTGCGCTCGACAAGTTCGACAAAAGCAATCCTGACCATCTCAGCCATCTATCCTTTATCAATACAAAAGGGGAGATCATCGAATTGCAGCAATTTGCCTCCATATACCAATCTTCCGGACCCACGAAGCTGGAACGGAAAAACCGCAACGCTCTCACCACGGTAAGCGCTTATACCGACGGTTCACCGAGCGGTTCTGTCATTCAGGGATTCATGGCCACCCTGGGCAACAACAAGGCGCAAGGGACACGGATAGGCTTCGGGGGTGATCAGGATGAGATGTTAAACTCCTTCCTGAGCCTTTTCGTTGCCTTGATAGCCGGGATCATTTTTGTCTATTTCATCATGGTAATCCTCTATGATTCATTTGCTTATCCGATGGTGGTTTTATTTTCCATTCCCGTAGCGCTGATCGGAGCTATCCTGGCGCTGGCCCTGACTGGCAACACCATCAACGTCTTTTCCATTCTGGGTTTGATCATGATGATCGGATTGGTATCAAAGAACGCCATTCTGATCGTCGACCGCGCCAACGACAGACGGGTTGCCGGTGAATCCATCCGGGCATCGTTGATCGATGCCGGAAGAATGCGCATCCGTCCGATTTTCATGACCACCTTTGCCATGATTTTCGGTATGCTTCCGATCGCTACCGCATCAGGCGCAGGGGCCGAATGGAAAAACGGACTGGCATGGGTACTGATTGGAGGGCTTACCAGTTCGATGTTGCTGACCTTGTTCGTTGTGCCGATCATCTATGAAAAAATGGCCCATTTCCTCGATCGCTCCTCCCGGTCTTCCATCCGGATCAAAACGACACATCTTGTCGTACCCATCCTGTTTTGTTTGTCAACTGTGATCCCTGTACAGGCCCAGGAACCCATTACTTTCGGATCGGGGAAGATCACTTTGGCTGTGGTGTACGACGGAAAAGCCAAAAGCAACGCGGTGATCCAGGAGGCCATTGTACGTGAAGTCAGGGGATTGATGGCCGGACAAGTTACTGTCGACTTTGTTGACATTTCACAAACAACGGGAAATTGGAGCGCTGAAAGCATTTCAGCGTTGAATTCAAGGATTTTAAAAGATCCCGCAGTTGACCTGATCGTCACTATCGGGGTGCTGGCGTCGCACGACCTGGCTCACCGGAAGAACTTACCAAAGCCGGCCATCGCGGGGTTGGTCATCAACCACGACCTGCAAAACATCCCCTTGATCAACGGGGCCAGTGGAATACCTAACCTCTCTTATATTCAGTTGAAGCCCTCCATGGAGAGCGAATTGAAGGAGCTGAAGAAAATAGTCTCTTTCAGGAACCTTTCACTGGTTGCCCCGAGGGAGTATTATGCCATCCTCAACCCCGAAAACCGGCCGGTATCAGCTTACGACACCCTTTCGGATGTAAGGATCAACCTGATTATGGCTGATAGTACCGCTGAAACGATCCTCCGGGCAATCCCAACCGGGGCCGATGCCATCTACCTCGATCCGTTGTTCAGGTTACCGGATAAAGAATATAGGAAACTGGTCGATTCTTTGAATGCCCGCAAGATACCGAGTTTCGGTTTTGACCAGTCAGCGGTGGAGGAGGGGGTGCTTGCATCGGTCTACCCGAGCATGTTGGGCCGGTTATCAAAAAGAATCGCGCTGAATATTCAGCAGATACTCCTGGGGCATGATGCCGGGAGTCTCCCGGTGGAACTGCTGATGGGGAAAGGATTGTTCCTGAACCTGAGTACTTTTGGTAAATTAGGACTGGAGGTGATTTCCTGGGATCTTTTCACTGAAGCAACCATCGTGGATCTCATGAAACAGGACACCGCGGCCCGGTTCATTTCCCTTCCTGATCTGATGAATGTGGCCCTCGACAGCAACCGTGAATTGGTAGCCCGCAGGTTGGAAGTGCTGGCAGGCGAGAAAGATTTCAGCATTGCCCGTTCTGCTCTTTTGCCCTATCTGGGCATCGATGCTTCGGGAACGCTGAACGATCCGGTGAATTACATGCCCCCGCAGTCGGTCACTGCCAACGCTAACCTCACCCAGGTACTCTGGTCGGAACCTTTGTGGTCAGATCTTAAAATTACCCGGTTACAGCAACAGGCCAGGGAAGAAGGGTTGGTCAACGATAAGCTGGATATAGGAAACCAGGTGGCCCAGACTTACCTGAGTATCATGGAACAACAAAAAAATTTCTATCTGTTTATCAACAACCTGATCATCACCCGGTCGAACCTGGAAGTGGCCAAAATGAAAAAGGAGACCGGTTCGGCCGGAGAGGATGAAGTGTTGCGATGGGAGATCGAAGCGGCCCGATCGAAAAAGAATGTGATCAGTTCCTATGCTTCAATCGCCAGGCTTGCGTACCAACTGGTTCAACTGATTCATGTAAAAACCCTGACCTCTTATGACCTGGCTGAATTCCGGCTGGAAGATTCGGGATTACTGGTTATGGATTCAACCTTCATGGAACTATTGGAGGATCCCATCCGTCTTCAGAAGCTGGGACGGTTTATGGTAGAGGAAGGCGCTTCCAATTCTCCGGTACTCAGGCAATATGATTTCCTTATCAGTGCCCAGGAACGCACCTGGAGGTCGGGCGCTGTTTCCCGATACATCCCGGTGGCCACTGCTTCCGGGAGTTATGCCAACCGGCTTTATCAACCATCCTACGAGCTGCCTGGCGGGATCACCTCTTCGTATCCCGGTTATGCATGGTCACTTATGGCAAAAGTGGAGATACCTTTATTTACGGGGTTGAAAAACAACACCACGGTAGCAAAAGCCCGGCTGAACCTGGTTCAAATGAGGACCGAAAAACAAGCAGCCATGGAAAAACTGGAAACAGCCGTATTGTCGAACCTTTCGGAACTGATGTCAGCTTACTATGATTACAAGCAAATGGAAATTGCGGAGGTTGCAGCAACCAGGAACTTCGAGATTGTCGACAACCAATACCTCCTGGGGCAAAAAAGTATCCTGGATGTATTGGATGCCCAGCAACAAAACCTCACCTCCGCAATGGCGGTGAATACCGCTTTTTATACTTTCATCAAAAGCTACTATGACCTTCAGCAATCGCTCGGGAGGTTTGATTATCTCATGACTCCCGGTGAGCAAGCGGATTTCAGGAGAAGGCTGGATGAATTCATGAACAGGAACTGACCCTTTCGGATCAATGGATTTATGGCGTTTGTTGTGAACGGCGTGTGAGTTTCTCAGAAAGCTCTTCCAGCTCAATGCCACGGGTTTCAGGCATCCGGAAGATGACCCAGACCAGTTGTAATACCATCATCAGGCAAAAGATAGTAAAGACGGTCGCTGGTCCGATTTCCCTGAAAAGGAGAGGAATGAGGGATGGGATCAGGGCCGCCAACACCCAATGGACCGAGGAGCCAAACGATTGCCCGGCGGCCCTCAGGCGGTTAGGAAAGATTTCGGAGATAAAAACCCAGATCACAGCCCCCTGGCCGATGGCATGGGCTGCAATAAACAGGAAGAAGAAGACGGGAACATAAATACCCTTCCATCCTAACAGGAAGGCAGCGGAGACCAGTCCCAACGATATGATGTACCCGATTGACCCGGCGTACATCAGGGTTTTCCGGCCAAACCGGTCGATCAGGGAAATGCCGATCAGGGTGAATATCAGGTTGGTAAGGCCGATGCCGACACTGCTCAGGAAGGAGGCTGATTTTTCAAGCCCGGCCAGTTCAAAGATTCGCGGAGCATAGTAAAGAAAGGCGTTAATGCCGGAAAACTGGTTGAAAAAGGCGATAAAAAAGGCCAGCAACAAGGGTGCTCTGTATTTTTTCCTGAAAAGGTTATCTTTGGCGCCATACTGTTTCTCTTCAGCAAGAATTCGGGCGATCTCCTCTCCCGGATCGGTACCCGGATCGATCTTCCTGAAAACGATTGCCGCTTTCTCCGGATCTTTTTCATAAACCAGCAACCATCGCGGACTTTCGGGGATGGTCAGGGTGAGCACCATGTAAATGAGTGCCGGAAGCGTTTGCACTCCCAGCATCAGCCTCCATGCGTTCTCCCCTGTATCCCTGAGGAGGTAATTGGAGACATAAGCCATCAGGATTCCGAAGACGATATTGAATTGATAAAGCGCCACCAGTTTTCCCCGGTTCTTCGCCGGTGCGATCTCCGAGACATAAGCCGGGGCGGCGATGGTGGAGGCGCCGATCCCTAATCCTCCCGTGAAACGGAACAGGGCAAAAAAGAAGGGATTGGGTGCAAGCGCCGTACCGATGGCTGAGAGCAGGAACAGGATCCCGATCAGGAAGAGGGTTCTTTTTCTGCCGATCCGGTTGGCGGGGATCGAACCGAAAAGGGCCCCGATCACCGTTCCCCACAGTGCCATCGACATGATCACCAATCCGTGGAACAGGTCGGAAGATTGCCACAAATCCTGCAACTGCTTGTCTGCGCCTGAGATGACGACGGTATCGAATCCAAAAAGAAAGCCGGCCATTGCGACGACGATCGACCAGTAGTAGAGTTTTGAAGAGGTCATAGAAAGTGTAGTTATGCTGATTTTTATTGGTTTTCAATCACGGTCTTTGACACAACGTACCGAGAAACCAAAGTTATGGTTGTTTTCGATGGTGGTCACTCCGTCATAATCATTTTGAAGAAATTTTGACAAAGCCTCCTCCCCGGAGTAGCCGGTGGAGGTCCAGAAAAAGGTGTAGGTATCGAGTACGTAAAAAATCCCGGCGTTGCTGCGATAACCATTGGGAATGGCATTGAATCCGCTTTCGTTGGTGGCGCCGGAGTTGGGCCAGGCCCATCGGTCATTGCCCTGGCTTTTCATTTTTCCACCGGCTACGGCATCTCCTCCTAAGAATTGGGTAAGTTGTGACCATTCCTGTTCCGATGGGATATGCCATCCTTTCGGACAAAGATTTCTGGGGTCGGCAACCGCGTGCCAATTGTAAAGAGTACCCAACCGGATGGCGCTGGAAGGATCGTTGTCGAAGTTGCATCGACCGGCGGTACGGGTCTTTTCCCAGGTTTGTTTATCCTGGATTTCAGGAATGGGGTCACCGTTGACGAATCGGGTCACCCTGAGGTTTTCGGTAAACCAATCCTGTCCGCCAATGGATTTGACCTGATAGTTGTTCCCGTCGATATCTGTCACTGAATTGCTAAAGACATGCTTTTCCTCCACATTTGAAGCAGGAGCTTTGGATTTGTCACTGTTGCATCTGGAACAGCCCCCTCCGGCCAGGCTCAACAGAATTATGACAATGAGGTACCTCTTCAGCAAGAGGGCTTCAGGTAAAATAAAGTATCCTTTTGGCAGTTGCATCATGAATGCAAGAAACCTGAATAGTAACAAGTAAAGATAGTTAATATTTTTCTCTAAAAGACAGGAAAACAGGAGTCCCTGGCATTTATTTTTGCAACGCTTTCACGGCTTCTTCGATCTGCTGATCTCTCCCGGTTGCGATAATACCCGGGTCGTTGGCTACCCGGATATCGGGCTCCAATTGGTTGTTTTCACAAAACTTACCATCGGGTGTCCTCCACCCGCCCATCGGGATGCCAAAAACGAGAGAGGGATCAATCTGTTGTTCCCACCAGACAAAGGTGCCGGTCCCGGGAACGGGCATACCCAAGGTTTTTCCGGTGCTCTTCAGTTTGTAAGCCACGGGGAAAAGGTGGGCATCGGAATAGTTGCTCTCCCCCACCAGCACGATCGACGGTTTGACCCATTTGTCGTATGGTTCCGATCCGATGTACTGACCATGGGGCACAATATCCATGTATTTTTTGCCACTTAAAAAATCGGATAATTGCTCGTGAATATTGCCACCTCCGTTGAAACGGGTATCAACGATCAGCGCTTTTTTTTCGAAATTCCTGCCTAAAGCCTCTTCAAAAACTACGCGCATGCTGGCGTCGTCCATGGAACGGACATGAACATAACCAATCGTTCCGCCTGAAAGTTTTTCCGTCTCCAGCCTGCGGTTCTTAACCCAACGGTTGTACAGCAGTTCCCGGGCTTCTCCTCCGCCGATCGGTTTAACGCCCTCTTCCCATCGCTCGCCGGTTTGCGGATCATAGAGCGATAAAAGAGTCAGTTTGTCAGTTTTCCGGTTCAGCAGCGCATAGAAATCGATGGAAGAAGACAGAATCTCTCCATCTATCTTTTCGACGATCACCCCGGCTTTTACCTTTGAAGCGCCTTTGTCGAGCGGCCCGCCTTCGACCACTTCAGCTACCTTCAATCCCTGACCGGTATAATCATAATCAAAAAAGAGACCCAGGTCCGCGGTCTGGTCTGTATTGGATTTACCAGAACGGTAACTGCATCCGGTATGGGAGGCATTCATCTCTCCCAACATCTCGCTCAACATCTCGGCAAAATCATAATTGTTGTCGATAAATGGAAGGAACTTTTGGTAAACCGTTTTGTACTCATCCCAATTAACCCCGTGAAGGTCTTCCACGTAAAATTTTTCTTTGAACTGGCGCCAGGCATGGTCAAAAATATAATTCCTTTCCTGAGCCGGTTTCAGCACCATCTCCCCTGTGGTTTTCAGGGGTTCAGACTTTCCCCCGTCCGTTTCCACTTTTACCGGTTTTCCATCCGCAAAGACCAGAATGAATTTCCCGTCGGCAGACAATTCCATGCCGGCCCTTTTGGCTCCCAGGCGGGCTAATATCTTGGTCTCTTTGGTACGGATCTCGCTAACCCAAAGGTCATTGTCTTTTTCGAAGCTGGTGAGGTAAAAGAGTTTTTCACCGTCTTTTGACAAGAGCCAGTCTTGAATTGACGAGGTATGGAGGGTGATCCTGGCTTTGCGGTCAGTCAGGTCTTTCCAATCAATCGTCACCTTAACGGAGTCTTTTGCCGGTACATCTTCCTCCTTTTTACCCTTTTTGTCTTTCCCGGTGGTTGATTTTTGTTCTTTCTCTTTTTCCTTTTTTTCTTTTTCTTCCTGGTCTTTTACAAGGGTCAATTCCTCTTTCGACAGCCGGAAGCGGTCGTAAGCTGTTTTGGAAAAGAACAGGGTGTACACATCGCTACTCGAGAGGTTGCCGCCCTGGGTCCGGTCGCTGTTGCGGTTGCAGCCCCAGGTCATCTGTTTCCCGTCGGATGACCATTTCGGGGCGTAATCATCATAGCCACTCAGGGTAAGGTTGGTGATGGTCCCTTTTCCATCGGCTGAAACCAGTCCCACCTCCGGTGAAAAGATCCGGTCGGGGAAGGCGTAGTTTACCAGGAACCATTGGCTGTCGGGTGACCATTGGTAATATTGGTCCCCGTCGGCATAGGAATAATTGACATTGGCCGGAAGGATGATCCGGGTAGCTTTTGAAGCCAGGTTGATCACCTTCAGTACCACACGGTTTTCAAGGTAAGCCACCTCTTTCCCGTCGGGGGAGAATTCAGGTTGGAATTCTTCCGCGGCGGTAGCGATGACCGGTTCCGTCTTCAGGAGGGTCGAGGCGGAAAAGCAGGGTTCTTCTTTCCTGACAATTGAGGTCGTATAGACGTTCCAGCTGTTATCCACTTCGGCGGCATATAAAAGTGACCGGCCGTCGGGGCTGAAACTCACGGAGCGTTCCTGGTAAGGAGTGTTGGTGATCCTTTTGGTAAATCCCCCGTCGATGCTGCTGACGAAGATTTCGCCCCGGAAAACGTAAACATATTCTTTTCCTCCGGGGGCGAGCCGTGCTTCAGTGAAGCCTTCATTCACCGGAACGATGCGCTCCTGCGAACTTCGCCCGTCGGCGTTGATAGTGATCTTGACTTTCACGGGAGCTCCTCCCGGCTTCAGGGTATAAATCTCCCCGTCGTAAGTAAAACAAAGAACATCCTGCTGCGACCGGGAAAGGAAGCGGACCGGGTTTGTAGTGAACCTGGTGAGGGCCGTGCTTTTAGAGGGATCGTCCAGGGATGAACGGAAGACGTTGAATGAGCCGTTTTGTTCACTGAGGTAGTAAAAATCGCGATCGTTGGCCGCCCAGACCGGGTTGCGGTCTTCCCCTTCGAACCGGGTCAGGAGGGTATAGCTACGGGCGTTGAAATCGTAAACCCACAGGTCGCGGGCAATGGCAGAGAGATGGTGCTTGCGCCACTCGTTCTCGTAGCCCTTGATGTCTTCGAAAAGGATCTTGTTCCCGGTGGATGTTGGACAAGCCGAAAGGGCAGGGGTAGGGAGCAACAGGGATACTTTTCCTCCGGTAACCGGAACGGTGTAAAGCTCTCCCAGCAACGACATCGGGAATTGGGCATTGGAAACGAGATCCTGTCGGGATGCTGAAAAGATAACATCCTGATCATTGGCGGTAAAAGCAGTCGGGACTTCCCGGCCGGAGTGATAGGTCAACCGGCGGGCTTCACCTCCCGTGGCATCCATGATAAAGAGATCAAAGTTACCGGTACGGTCGGATGCGAAAGCAATTTTTTTCCCGTCATGGCTCCAAACCGGAGAATATTCGTAAGCGTCGGTGATGGTGAGAGGATAGGCGATCCCTCCTTCGGAGGAGACCGACCAGAGGTCGCCTTTGTAGCAGAAAAGGATGGTTTTCCCGTCGGGTGAGATAGCCGTGTAACGCAGCCATAAAGGATTATCCTGTGCTGATACGAGGGACGACAGGAAGAACAGAAGGATCAGTAAAGATGAGCGCATAAAGTATTGATTAATAGTGAAACAATTTGATCACAGAAGCATCTTCACCAAGTGAAACACGGATGAAATAAAGTCCTGCGGGTTTTTCGCGGAGCGTGATCCGGCAGGGCACACCGGCAGATATTTCCTGGTTTAACAAGCCAGCTCCCATCATGTTGTACAAGGTGACACGGGCCGTTTGGTTTTCTTTCCCTGAGGGGATTTCAAGTCTGAAACAGTCTTTGTCGGAATCGGGAATTATTCTGAACAAGGGATCTGACGGCAAAGCAGATTCCA
The DNA here is from genome assembly GCA_937862805.1 of uncultured Bacteroidota bacterium. GTDB lineage: Bacteria > Bacteroidota > Bacteroidia > Bacteroidales > FEN-979 > CAIVAT01. Next base: position 15,221 of record CALMDO010000083.1, on the reverse strand, counting down.
CCATTTTCAGATCATTCCGCAATACGGGCACTGAATTATCTTCCGATCCGCAGTATCCTGCAGTGGTGGTGATCCGTGCCGACAAATAACCTCCGCTGTCAATGCGGGTGTTGGGCAGCAGCAGGATGACCCCGCCTGAAATCAGGCTCACACTTCCGCTGTCGGCTACCCGGAATCCGTTGCCTGTGGTGCCCACGGTAATGTAATCGGTAGCGTTGAAACAGAAGGATTGTCCCGCACTGACCCGTTGGTTTTCGAGAAATATAACATCCTGAGGTTCAGTGTATCCTGTCACTGATCCGCTGGTATAGGACGGAATGAAAATAGAGCCGTCGTAATCTCCGAATTCGCGGGGAGTGGGGCGGTCGCTCCAGATCAGGGGAGAGGTTGAGAGCGTGCCATGCCATTCAAAATGTAAGATAAAAAAAGTCCCTTGGGGAAGGGAAATCCCTTCGTCCAGTCCGGCCCAGATAAAAGCCAGACGACCCGGGGTCATTTCACTGATCAGCACATCGGTGATGCCGGGATACCATCCCGAGGTTCCGATATAGGTCATTAGTGCAGTGTCGTACTCTACGCTGAACTGGAAAGAGCCCACGTTGACGATACCGCTTGCCGTTACCGGGATGGATACCGGCCCGGGAGCAGTGCCCGACAGGACCGGGATGACAAGTGTGGCTTCTCCCGGCAGGGCGTCGGGATCGCCGGCATTCTGCGCGATCAGATGGTTGCCAATGGGGAAAAACAGCAGGGAGGTCAGGAAGAGGAAAAAGAGCAAAAAAAGAGGGATTTCGAGTTTTTTCATGTCAATTGTTTTTATGATGTCAAAAAGCTGAAGTTATCATTCCCCGTTAATGATAGTCAAAGCCTTGTTACATCTTACAAATATAGCATCTTTGAATTGATGATTTATTAATATATTTGCACAACTTTTAAAAACTAAACTCATCAATTGTTTCTATCATGAAAAATCTGAAAATTGCAGGACTGGTGATGATTATTGCAGTCGCCCTGATGTCAGCTTCCTGCTCCGGTAAAAAATCCTCAGAAAGCGCGGGTATTTCCAATCCCGAATTATGGAAAGTGCTGACCGAATCCGACTGGGCTTTTTGGTCAGGACCGGTTGGTGTTGAGATGAAGTTCGTAGGTGAAAACCAGGCGATCATCATGGAGTGGTCACAGGATACAGTCACCAAAGCGTGGACACGGAAGGGTTCAGATGTAGGACAGGTTGTGTTTTTCGAAAACGACTGGTTTGTCATTCACTATTCCGGAAAAAGCACTGCCTGCTTGTACTCCAAAGGAGATAACAGTTACGAAAATTCTGATGGCTGTGTTTTCAGAAAGAGCCAGATCAATACTTTCCGCGTAAAAAAATAGTAAGTCCTTTCAGAGCAGGATTAATCCGTTCAGGAAACGCTCCATCTTTTGTTTGATGTCGCCTTGAGGTGCGCTGAAATTGTTTAGCAGGATGGCAAAGATGAAAGTCCGGTCAGATCGGGTATGCATGTATCCTGCCATGCTTTTTACTCTTGACATGGTGCCGGTCTTGGCCCGGAGGTGTCCTTCTGCAGGGCTGTCCCTGAAGGCATTTCGCAAGGTTCCGGTAACACCGGCCAACGGGAGGGAGTTGTAAAAGACTTCAGCGTAAGCTGAACTTTGCATGGCATGAAGCAGGAAGACCAACTGGCGAGCCGTGACCCCGTTGTATCTTGAGATTCCGCAGCCGTCGAAAAGATAAAGTCCGCCGGTATCCATCCCTTTCGTTTTCCAGAATTCAGTAATGGCGCGGGCTCCCGCTTCATCGCTGCCATTGTGGAAACGGTTCAGGCCGATGTGTTTGATCAGGTGTTCGGCGTACAGGTTGTTGCTTTCCTGGTTCGCAGTATGGACCAGCGTGGCTGCGCCGGGTGAAAAAACTGAACCGATCTGGGTTCTTTGATCAAGAAGGGTACGAAGTACTGCGGTATCCCTGATGTTACTGTAGTTATAAGGTTTCCCGGTAACGTGAATCCCTTTTGCTTCTAATCGTTGGAGGAACACGGTGGCTGCAGCCAGCGCCGGATCGGGCATGGCCCCGAAAACAGAAAAGTCTTTTACCCCTTTGGCGACGGTGCCTTCCAGATACTTTTCGGTGTCAAACGGGTTTCCCGTGACATAGACGTCCCCGCTTCCATCTCCCGCTTCCGTAACCCTGTTGTGGAAGAGGAAATGGGCAAGGTAAGGTTGTAAGGGGTCGCCCGCGATGGCCTGGCCCTGTTCGTTTTTCAGCCTGCTTTTAACCTCGTACACATTGTCGTTAATGGTCAATCCCGAGGGTGCCGCAGCATAAGAGCTGTTTAACTCTCCCCAGGTCCAGGTGGAAGGGATCGGAAACCTTCCGAAAATCCGGGCATCTCCTATGATGTTTCCATCCACGGTATCGATTCCCAGCGTAGCCACCGCTTCAATCCACCGGCTGAAACTTCTTTCGATCGTAAAAGTGGGATCCCCGCCACCCCGGATGTACAGGTTACCATGGAGGACTCTTCCTTCGACCTGCCCGGAATATTGCAAATGGGTTCCGAAACTTTTGCTCCCCCCCAATATCTCCAGAGCGGTGGCTGTGGTGAAAATTTTCAGGACACTGGCCGGGACCAGGGTCAAATCGGGGTTGTATGCCACCAGAACACGTCCTGAATGGGGAGTGACCTCGGTAACCAAAATGCCGATTCCGGAATTCCGGAAGACGGAATCATTTACCAAACTATCTAATAACTGCCTGGCAATCAGCGAGTCGGAAGGGTTCTTTTGCTGGGTTTTCACGGCAACATCACGGCCGGTTTCCTGCTTCTTCGGTGTTTCCCGGCAACCAAAGAAGAAGGGCAGGGTCGCAAAGACCATCAACCAATAGAAAATCAGGCGCATTGTGACGCTGGCTTCAGAGTATAGGAATTTAGAAATTATTGGTACAAAAACCGTTTGATACTTTTCTTGGGGGTCTTTTCAAATTCTGAGGCAACAATCTCAAAATCATTTACTTTGATATATTTTGGGAGGTGATGTTGAAGATCGCGGATGTAGCCGGCGAAGATTTCGGGCAACTGTTCCTTTGTATAACCAGCTCTGGAAACGGCATCAAGGTCGGGATAAATCAGGGCGATCAGCTTTCCTTCCCGGTCAATGACGAGCGATTCCATGACCATGAAGCGGTTGTTCAGATAGGCTTCAATCTCTTCGGGATAGATGTTTTTGCCGTTGGCTCCGAGGATCATGCTTTTACTGCGACCGCGGATGTATATGTTCCCCGCAGTGTCTATTACCCCGAGATCGCCCGAATGCAACCATCCCTCATTATCGATCACTGCACGCGTAGCTTCCGGATTTTTATAATAGCCCGCCATGACATGGTTCCCCTTCAGCAGGATTTCCCCGGCCTGACGGATCGGATCGGGAGAATCGATCTTTACCTCCAATTCGTTCACGATACGGCCCGAAGCTCCCAGCCTGGTTGTATTCCACGAAGCATAAGAGATCAGCGGACCACATTCTGTCATCCCGTAACCGATGGTAAAAGGGAAATTGATCTTTTTGAAGAATTTTTCAGCTTCGGTGTTGAAGGGAGCTCCACCGATGATCAATTCCCTGAAGTTACTTCCAAAAGCCTCCATTAACTTTTGTCGCATCTTGGCATAGATGATCTTGTTCAGCAGCGGGATACGGATCATGGTGCGGAGCCCTGGTTTACGGTACAAGGGAAGGATCTGCGTTTTGAAGATTTTTTCAATGACCAGCGGGACGGAGAGGATCAGGGCAGGGCGGATCTCCTGAAAGGCCTGCATGATAATCTTTGGGGAAGGTGTTTTTGTAAGAAAGGTGATGTCGCAGCCCAGCGTAAAAGGGAAAAGGAATTCAAAAGCACAGCCATAGGTGTGGGCCAGCGGGAGGAAAGAGAGCAGCTTATCCTGCGGGTTAAGGGGCATGTTACGCTGTGCGAACAGTATGTTTCCCAGGAGACTTTTGTGTTGTAGTACAACCCCTTTCGAAAAGCCTGTGGTTCCTGAAGTGTAACTTATTACGGCAATGTCTTCGGGGCCGGAAGGGTCGAAACTGATCAATTCCGGAGTTATTTCCATGGGGGTGTTTACCGTCTCAGCGGCAGGAATCCTGATCCGTTCTTCGGTCAGCAGGGTACGGCTGAACAAAACATTGTTATCGGTTATGTTCAGGATGATCCCGATCAGGGGCATGGATTCGGGGTTGAGATCCTTATAAATCGATTCTTCGACAAACAGGACCAGGGCATCGGAATGGGTTACGATGGAATGGACATCTGCAGGCTTGAAATCGGGTAGAATGGGTACGATCACGGCGCCGTAAGTAACCGTGGCGATGTATACAATACCCCAATGGGCAGAATTTTTTCCAAGCAAGGCGACTTTGTCTCCTTTCCTCACCCCGGCTGCCTTTAAATAACGGTGTAACCACAGGATCTTTGTCCCGATTTCACGGTATGTATAACTGTCGCCTCCGTAATCGGAAAGCGATCGAAATTCCCAATTGTTGCGGATTGCATTTTGAAAGAGGGCAACCAGGTTATTGTCATTGGTGTTCATGACAGGGACGGTTAGGGTGGCTAATATACGAAATATTGCTTTTTTACCTGTGGGCTTTCTGATAAAAAGTAACGGTTCGGTCAATGGCTTCCTCCTGGCTGTACCGCGGATAGAACCCGAACTCATCCCTGGCCTTGCTGGTCTTGAAGGTAAAATCGTTACAGGTATATCGTACTGCGAAACGGCTGAATTTGGGTGTATATTTTTTCACAGGGCGCACCAGCCGTGCGATCCCTTCAGAGAGGATCCCCATTATCATGGCAGTGTTTCTGGGGATCCAGAGGTTGACTGGCCATATTTTGTAACCGGCCTTCTCTACGACACGATCGAAAAAGTGAAAGAAATTCGAAGGAGCGCCGTCAGTGATGAAATAGATGCTTCCGGGGACCCTTCGATTTCCCGTGTACAAAGCATGGGCTGCTAAAACATGCGCCCAGGCCATGTTGCCCACATAAACATGCTGCGATTTTGCACTGCCGTCTCCCAGCCTGACATAAAACCCGCCCCGGGCCATGTCGATCAACGACCCGATGTGGAAGGGATCTCCTTCACCGTAAATATCAGAAGGGCGCAAAATGCAGGTTTTCAGGGCGCTGTTGTTGGCTTCCATCACCTTTATTTCCGACAGGTACTTGCTTTTGCAATAGGAATTCGGATGAACATCAGGGTAAGAAATTGTTTCGTCGATGTCCCTCATGGCCTGCCCGGTGTAAATAGCATCCAGCGAACTGGTATAAACCATGAAGGGTACCTGTTGAGACAAACATCCTTCCAGAACATTTAAAGTGCCTCCGTAATTGACATCCAGGATATCCTGTTCCGGTTTGGTCCCCCAATCGACTACCGCTGCCGTGTGAATGACGATATCGATCCCCTGACAGGCTGCCTGTAACTTTTCCACATCTCTTACATCCCCCACTATCCATCGGATTGCAGGATTGTTGAACCCCGGGTTGCCTTGCAGATCATAGCAAACCAACAAGTCTGGTCTCAAAGGAGATTTTTCTGACAACAGTTCGTGAATGATGGCGCGACCTAAGAACCCGGCTGCGCCGGTCAACAGGATCTTCGGATGAGTAGTGGCAGCAAAAGGAATATCCATGGAAGAATTTTTTCAGGCAAATGTAGAAACTCACCCCGCGATCACCAAAGGAATTTTAAATTTGCGCCATGATAAAAGAGATTTACTTCGTCCGCGAAACCGGCCTGGAAACCTATTCTGGTTTCAGGGACAGAATTTTGCAGGCTGCCCGTAAAGTGGACCAACTGTTTAAACCCATCGTTTTGTCGGTTACCCTTACCGAAGAAAAACCGCCTCTCCTGTCGGTTATCCCTTTCCGAAGGGGAAAAATCGCCGCTTTCTCAATGAAAAGGGAAGAGGGGCAACCGTTGCCAATGCTCGTCGAATTGGAGGGATTTGATTCGGTCAACCGCGTCGAAGAGGCATTGCCGGTAGCGTACACGAAAACCTGGCCCGATGGTGAACGAACCCCGGGAATCTGCCTGTTGACGCTCTTTCGCAAACGTAAGAATATTGATTACCAGACCTTTCTTGATCGCTGGCACAACAGCCACACCCCCTTGTCGCTACGCATTCATCCCTTGTGGCACTACAGCCGTAATGTGGTCAACGAGATTCCCAGTGCCAACGGCATTCGCTGGGACGGGATCGTGGAGGAACATGTCAGGACCCGCCGGGACTTGCTCAATCCTTTCCGTTTTTTTGGGAAACCCCATGTAGTGCTGGCACGGATGCTGCATGTTCTCACCGATACGCGCTCCTTTATCGATTATCCTTCCATGGAGACCTGGCTGGTGCAGGAGTACATCTTCCGCAACGGGGAAATCGAATAACCGTTATTGCGCTCCTTACCGGATTGACCTATTTGAAGGCTTTTTCAGGCATTCCGTCACCGGAAATTTTCAACCGGTCGAAATAGGAAGGCACCGGTTTACCGGTGAGCTTGTCAACGTACATCTTCGCCAGGTATTGGCTTAACATGAACCCCTGACCCCGCAATCCCAGGAAAAGACCCAGCTCCGGATCAATGATCATCCGCGGTTCAACATAATAACCGGCCCACACAGCCTGGAACCCGACCGACGACAGATCAGGGAGCCAGTTGGTGAAGATCTCGGAAGCGATCTCAACAAAATCTTCCGAGTTGATCTTGATGTTTTTCCTGGCTTCCATGGGTTCTACAGCGGGAGAAGCGCAACCGATAATCTGTCCGGTTTCGGCTAACTGTTGCCCGTAAACCGCGATAAAACCCTTGTATCTCCTGCGATCGATCAACATCGGAAGAGGTGTTCCCTCTTTTCCCATCATGGGTAAACGACGGGTGATAAAGGCCTGATGTTTGACCGGGAACAAGCCCGTTTCAATACCCAGGTGACGGGCAAATTTTTCACCTTCAGGACCGAGAGCATTGACGAAGACAGGTGTTTCATATTCGACATACTCTTTCCGGTGGTCCTGGACCAGAATAAAATAACGGTCATTAACACGGTTGACATCCACTACTTTACAATCTTCCTCCACCATCCCGCCGTGGTTGATCCCCAGTCTTCTGACCAGATCGATGACCCGACCGGGTGTGGCCTGCCAGCAATCGCGCGTGATCAAAGCTGCCTGGTAAGTTGTCAGAGCGGGATTGAGCCCCGGGGCGATCTCTTTCCGGAAATCACCGGGTTCGACCATGTACGCATTCGACCATGCCATCGAAGCTTCCAGAGCCCGGTACATCTCGTCGTTGTGGGCGAAAGTGACATAGAGGATCGGCCGGTAATCGATGTTGTGGATTTTCTGTAACTTCTTAAATATCTCAAGATTATGAACAGCGATATCGGAGAGTTCGGGAACCGAGAAATTGGGCCGGCCTCCTGCAATGTTGCGCCAGGAAGCACCGCGCCCATGGTTGATGAGCACCGGTTTCAACCCTGCTTCGCTGAGGTACCGGAACAATGAACTTCCTGCCATACCCCCGCCGGCTACCACCGATTTCACTTTAATTTTACGGCATTTCCTCCCGTTCACATCGGTGATCACGCGCTCATGCACCGACCGGGGATAGAGCTCTCCCATAGAGACCTGGTTTGATAATGGCCCCCGGGGCGTAGGCTCTCCTACGATGGAAATGCCCGAACCGGCCAGGGTCGATTTCAGCCGTTTGATGCACCGTTTTCCGCGACAAGCGCCCATTCCCAAACGTGTAGTATGCTTTACTTCATCCACCGAGATGAATTTCCGGTCGCCAATGGTCTCCAGGATCTCCTCCAGGGTGACATCGTCGCAGTGACAGATGTAAGTTTTTTCTTTGGGCTGATGTTGGTATGGCTTGCAAATCAAGGGTTCCGGGTAGTTTTCCTTTACAATAAAACCCCTGACACGACTCATGTCAGTTCCATGGAGGGTTGTCGAACGAACCCTGGCAATATTGGTTTTATTGGGCTTGCGGAGGATCTTTTCAACGATGCCTTCGCCAAGTTGTTTCCCGTTGTTATCGACCAGGTAACATTCTGATTGCTCAGCCACCTCGTATTCGATGGGAAGGAAAAGCCAGTCTTTTTTAAGGTTGTACCCGAAGATGGCCAGTCCGGGACATTGATAAACACAATCCATACAGCCGATGCATTTCCCGAAATCAATCTCGGGAACCGTGCTGGTGGACGATTTGGTGATGGCTCCATGGGGACAGGAGAAAGCACAGGGGTTACATGCAAAACCATAAAGGCAGTCGATCATTACGAAACCTTTTTCGTTCATCCTGCCTTCTGAAGGGCTGGAGGGTTCATTGATTACCCTGACCGGATGTTGTTGCGAGTCGATGTATTCTTTCGAGAGCGAGAGGAATTCATCATAGTCGATCCGTTCGCCCATCTCCTGAAGGATGTCGAAAGCGGCCTGACGACCCCTGAGAACAGCGCTGGTGCCTTCTCCGATACGGATGGCATCTCCGGCACCGAAACAATTTCTGCCGAAAATCTCGTTTCCTTTAATCAGCAACTGGTCATCCTGTACCAGTCCGGTGCAAATATTGATCGCGTCGATTCCTTCGATCACCTTTTCAGTACCCGGTATGGGTTTGAAGTTGCTGCATTCGGCTATCACAGCGCCCGTGATGCCGTCATGATGTTCATTCGGGATCGCCTTGAGGAGCATGTGGGAAGTAAGGATCGGGATACCCAGTCGCCGCACCCGGTTAGCCTGAACAGGGAACCCGCCTTCCGTGGGAAGCGCTTCGAGGATGGCTTTGACTTTTGCGCCGGCCTGCATGAGCTGGTAGGAGGTGAGGTAACCGATATTCCCGGCTCCGACGGTAAGGACATTTTTACCGAGCAGGGTCAACTCGTTGTTCATCATTTTTTGTACGACGGCCGCGGTGTACACACCTGGCAAATCATCATTTTCAAAGGCCGGCATGAAGGGTACGGCTCCGGTGGCGACGATGAGGTATTCGGTGTCGACAAAACAGATCTCTCCGGTACGGATGTTCTTCACGGCTATTCTTCCCCCTTCGAGGATATCCCATACGGTTGAGTTCAGGAATATCCCTTCGTGATTGTCGCCGGCTAACGTCTTTGCAATATCAAAACCACGCATTCCGCCGAATTTCTGAACTTTTTCAAAAAAGAAGAATTGATGGGTCTGCATCAGGAATTGACCGCCGATCTTATCGTTGTTGTCGATGACCAGGTTAGGGATTTGGTGCCGGTTCAGCTCTTCACGAGCCGCAAGACCCGCAGGTCCGGCGCCGATGATGGCAACGGTGGTTTTATAAACATTCAGGGGTACCTCTTTTGTTACGGGAACCCGCTGCGGGGCGTAATCTGAAGGGATTTCACTGACCTCTTTCACACCATTCACCGGAGTGATACAGATCCTTTTGATCTGGCCATCCACCAGCATTTCGCATGCACCGCATTTACCGATGCCACATTCCAGGCTGCGTTCACGGTTGGTAAGGCTGTGGCTGTGAACAGGATAACCTGCCTGGTGCAGGGCTGCTGCAATCGTAAAGCCTTTGTTTCCTTCAATGATCTGCCCCCCGAAAAGGAACCGGGTCTTCTCATCCGCGGGGATATCGAGGATCGGATGTTTTGTGATTTTATACATAGTAATGGAAGTTTGAACCCGCAAAATTAGATTTTTTTTGAGTATCGGAAGGGGTTTTGTTGTGAAAGATTTCACAGATCAAAAATGTATGTTGAGTCCGAGGGTGATGATGTTTTCGGTTTGCAGGAAAGGCTGCAGGTCTTCATCGTAAACGAGCTTTGTTTGGATGGTCGTTTGAATGAACCGGGTGAGGGATATATCGAGGAGGTTTTTGACCAGCAGGTCAACGGAAGCATCACCTTCTTTAAAGAGGTTGACATCGCAATTCCAGTGGCCCCAACGCCCCAAGTTCCGGTCGATCAACAAGTTGAGGCTGAGTCCGTAATCGAAGCGGCTTTTTTGACCTGCGGAAATTCCGAAGTTGTTGGCCTGCCCGTTCTGCTCCAGCCATCTTTGCTCCCTCAGCCATGTCAGCCTTGCGGAAGAGAGGCCGACACTCAGTGTCAGAAAGTCGGGTACACGGAACCCCAGGCACAATGAAAAGTTCCAAGTCAGCGGGGTCAGGAAGGAGGAGACAGGATTTTTCAGGATAGAACCGTTACCATCGTCTTGGCGGTCATAGTTTCGGAACAACCGGGTGGAGAGGGAGGAGATCACCGTGAAACTGAGTATCTTGCCGGGTGTTATCTCAAACCGGGTATCCAGCGTGTTTTCGTCGGTAGTGAACCGGGTCAGTTTGTCTGGCCACATCTCGAGGCCGAGGTTATGCACGAAAACTTGGGTGATGTTGAGCCAGGGAACTTTAATCAACCGGGTTACATAGCGGAAAGTATGGATTACCGTAAATTTCCTGTCATCATGGCTTGTGTTGTCCCCCGGGAAGAAGCCTGATGCAGAGAGATTGTAATCGACATCATGGACGAAGCGGAAGGCCAGGGGAGAGGGACCCAAGCGTGACAATCCCGGAATGGTTGATTCGATCACCGAATCGCCCAATGCCAGCGCCTGCCCGTTTCCGGTAGTCCACAGCAGAATGAATACAAACAGCAGACAGGCCTCTCTCTTTGACACGATTCAGGCGATGATATTCGGTGAAAAGGCAATCCCGTTTCAATTCACAGATATTTTCTGGCGTGAAACAAGTCCCCAGCTTTTTTGCATGTCGATGTTCAGGTAGAGTAAGCGGAGCCGGGCTGTATGGTTCTCCCGGACAGCTTTTTCCAAGACAAAAAGGCGTTGGTTATATTTCCCCAGGAATTTTGCCCAGGTGATCACCACGGTAAAGTCAGGAGGAAATTCGGGGAGGGGCTCAGCCCATGTCATCGGGATGATGTTGTTCTGGATATTTTCCAATCTCAGTTCGGTGGAAAGTCGGTAGACCGAATCGGGGTTAAGGTTTTGTATCACGTCGTACCCTGCCCACTGGCACTTGTTGGTGTCATTTTCGAGTAACCGGCCGACATGGTCGAAAATCAGGAAGCTCATCATGTTTTTCCGGATAGTCTCGTTGCGCATCGCTTTTAACCATGCAGTACTGTCCCGGAAGACATATTGGGAGTTCACCGGAAAATCGTTTTTTTCAAGGAACCGGATCAGACCGGAAGGTGTTTCTTCCGCCGGTTGTTTCATTTCGTAGCGGAATTTGAGAAGAGTCCGGCATCCTGACAGGACCAATCCGGGCAGGAAGAGGATCGTCAACAGGGAAATCACTTTTAATTTGCACATAAACAGTGTTTTATATAGATGGAGAAGAGGAAAAGCTGCCCCGGCAGTCTGGGATGGAATGTTATCATGAGTCGGGGCAGCGTAGGGTCAGGGTTTAAAAACAACTGTATAAATCCCGTTTTTATAGGTAACGGGATAAGTTCCGGGTTTTATGGTAAACCGGTTGGATTCGCCAAGTGCTTTGCTTGACTTTTCCGAAAAAGTGAAGGGTTCATCCAGCATGATCGCTTTTTGGTTTTTGAAAAAGGGGAGAGTGGTGCCGTTTTCGTAGGCCAAAAGGTCTCTTTCTGCAATTTCCATAACCATTTGTTTATGGTCATCGATCTTTGCGCGTACCAGGCAACCGGCGGGGGCAGAGGGAGCTCCCTCCTGAAATCCCCATTCAATGTCGAAGCAAAATCCGAATCCTCGTTCACAATCAAATTTTGGTTTGTGAAAATTGATGATCAATTTAATCCAGACACCGGCAGGAGCGGAAGGTATCGTGACGGCTTCGGCTGCAGAGAGAGAATTACCCAGGATCAGGGAACCCAACAGAAGGGTTATCATAAACTTTTTCATAGTTGATAAATTGTACAAGTGTGGTGTACTACCCTTTGGACGCAGGTAGTGCGCGTTGTTACCGGGGATTTTGGCATCCCGGAAGCGCCCCGCGGAAGAGGATCGGCCGGGTCCATTTCCGTGTTATCATTGGTTAAACCATCTGACAATACCTCCTTTCCGGACTTTTTCATGCTTAATCCGGAAAGGTTTCTAAAGGTAATATGGATAAAATACAAGCCATACATTATCATTTATTTACACTTTATATTTGGAAATTATCCGAAAAATTTTTAGTATCTTTGCACCCGAATTTTAAAACCGGCTGTTAGGGCCGATACCAAACATTGCACAGATAATCAAAAAGGGAAAAACAGGCAGACAAAATGGAAAAAGCGAAAGTTTTATTTGTTGCACAGGAGATCACCCCGTATCTGAAAGAAAGTCCCATGGGTATAATCGGGCGCTATCTGCCCCAGGGAATCCAGGAAAAAGGAAGGGAAATACGGACCTTTATGCCGCGCTATGGAAACATTAATGAACGAAGAAATCAATTGCACGAAGTGATCCGGTTGTCCGGCATGAATCTGATCATCGACGACACTGACCATCCGCTCATCATCAAGGTAGCTTCTATCCAGCAGGCCAGAATGCAGATCTATTTCATCGACAACGAAGATTATTTCCAGAGAAAATACACCCTTCACGATAAAAACAATAAATTTTTCAACGACAACGACGAGCGGGCCATTTTCTTTTCACGCGGCGTTCTGGAAACCGTCAAAAAACTGGGCTGGGGCCCCGATGTGGTCCATTGCCACGGTTGGCTGACCAGTCTTCTGCCACTTTACATCAAAAAAGCCTACCACGATAACCCCCTCTTCAGCGACACCAAAGTCGTTTTTTCAATTTATGATGACGATTTCGAAGAGCTGATGCACAAAGAGTTTTCGAATAAAATTAAACTTGAAGGTATTTCAGCAAAGGATCTGAAACACTATAAAAACCCGAATTACGTTAATGTGATAAAAGCAGCGATTGATTTTTCCGACGGTGTGATCATCGGCTCTCCCAAAGTAAACCCGGAATTGGTTCGGTATATGCAGGAAACCGACAAACCTTACCTCGATTTTCAACCACTGGATCGCTACGTGGATGCGTACAACGATTTTTATGAAGAGATCCTTGTGCACAACCAGGTTGCTGTCGATTAACCCTGAACCTAAAACGCCCTACGCTTGAAATCTCCCCGGAAGCTCCTGTCGGCCCTGATGATTACCGGAACACTACTCCTGGCCCTTGGTTCCTGCAAAAAAGATGCTTATGAAATCGGTTTCGATCTGCTTCCGCCGAGCGATACCCTTCATGTCCAAACTACCGACACCTGCACCGTGTACGCCTTTTCCATGATCCAGGATTCAGTGCGTACCAGCGAACCATCTACCCTGGTGCTGGGCTCCATACTCGACCCGGTCTTCGGTAAAACCACCTGCAGTTTCTACAGCCAGGTTCAACTTTCAACCGAAGGGGTTGATTTCGGTACCGCTCCGGTCCTCGATTCACTCGTACTAAAACTTTACTACAGCACCTGCACCGGCGATACCACCACCCGGCAAAATGTTAAAGTTTACGAACTCAGCCAGGATATCTATTACGACAGCAATTATTACTCTAACCAATCGGTCGGCTGCTATCCGACTTTGCTGGCTGACCAGTATTTTACCCCCCATCCCACTGACAGCGTTACCATCGACGGGAAAAAAGAACAGGCCCACCTGCGAATCAACCTGAGCAACCAGTCCCACTACCTGGGAAACAAGATCCTCTATGCCCCCTCTGCCGCCCTGGCAAGCAATGACGAATTTATCAAATTCTTCAAAGGCCTCTATGTAACTGCCAATCCGGTGACCAGCAACGGCGCTTTGCTGCGGTTCATCACCAACAACGGCCTCTCCAAACTGGTTGTCTATTATCACAACGGCAATGACCCGGAAGAAGATTCACTCAAATTTGAAATGCCGGTTAACGAAAGCTGTGCCCGGTTTGTGCAGATCAACCACCATGGTTATCTCCATGCCAGCCAGGATTTCAAAAGGCAAGTGCTCAACCACGACTCTGCACAGGGAGCCAACAAACTCTTTCTGCAGGGAATGGGTGGCGTCAAAATCAAAGTCAAATTCCCCTACATGGACCAATTTGCCAAGGGGAAAGTGGTAGCTATTAACGACGCCCTGCTGATGATCAAGAACTTTGAAACCGACACGACCTTTGCTCCGCCACCCACCATTACCATGATACGGCAGGACAGCATCGGCCGCATGGGATATGTAGTGGACGACACCGAGGGAACCGAGTACTTCGGTGGCTATTACGATCAGACAAAAAGAACCTATTTTTTCCGTATCACACAACACATGCAAAAGATCATGGAACACTACTATTCCAACCATTTTGATCTTTACATCCTCGTCAACTATCCCCTTTCCAGCGTGATCAATCCCGGACGGGTTGTCTTTACCGGCACCCGGCCAACTCTTCCCGGCGCTGAAGAAGACCGCTTCAGACTGAAAGTTACCTACACGGTATTGAATTAAGTTAAGATTTATTTATTACTTTTGATCCTTCATTTTAAACTGATCGTTTATGTGCGGAATTGTAGCTTACATCGGTCCCCGGGAGGCTTACCCAATTCTCATGAAAGGATTGCACCGGCTGGAATATCGTGGTTATGACAGTGCGGGAATCTGCCTGCTCAACGGCGATATCAAAGTATATAAATGTAAAGGAAAAGTATCGGAGTTAGAAGATTACGTGGCGGGGGAAGATATTTCCGGTACCTGCGGAATGGCCCACACCCGTTGGGCTACCCATGGTGAGCCCAACCAGATCAACGCCCATCCCCACTTCTCCAAGAATAAATCCATCGCCATCATCCATAACGGGATCATCGAGAACTATTTGGTGCTTCGCAGCGAATTGCGTAACCGTGGCTATGAATTTACCAGTGAAACGGATACCGAAGTGCTGGGCCATCTGATCGAAGATATTATGGTCAATGAACAGGTTCCGGTAGAAGAGGCCGTACGCATCGCCCTGAACCAGGTGATCGGCGCTTATGCCATCGTGATCCTGGCGCGAGACTTCCCCGACAAAATCATTGCCGCACGTAAAGGAAGCCCCATGGTGATCGGCATCGGGCAGGGAGAGTTCTTTGTCGCCTCCGACGCCACCCCGCTGATAGAATACACCGATAACGTGGTGTACATGAACGATGAGGAGATCGCAATCATCGAACGGGGAAAGGA
>CALMDO010000082.1 GCA_937862805.1 uncultured Bacteroidota bacterium | reverse complement strand
ATCCTTTTCGACGCCACCCAGGGAAACGGAGAACTGATGAATGTGGCTCCCCCCATCTATGCGCATACAGGAGTTATCACCGACCTGAGCACCTCTTCCACGGACTGGCGGTATGTAATTGCCGGCTGGAACGAGAACTTATCCAAAGCGCTGATGACACCGTTGGGAAACAACCTGTACCAGCTCAAGGTAAAACCCTCTGTACGGAGTTTTTACGGTGTTCCGGCCGCAGAGGAGATCCGGAAAATGGCTTTTGTATTCCGCAATTCCGATGGCAGTAAGGTGGGCAGAAATGCAGACGGGAGCGACATTTTTGTTGACGTTTACCCGCCGGTTCTGAGCATCAACATTGTTTCACCCTCTAACCACGATCTTTTTCTTCATCAGCAGGATACCATTCTGGTTTCCGCTATCAGTCCTCTGGCTGACACCCTGCGGGTATTTTTGAACGGCGTCCTGATAAAAACCATCGCAGGACAATTCGTTAACGACACACTCCTTGCTGATAGCTTTGGACACAACTGGATCAGGAATTACATCCGGATCACAGCCTCCGATGCAACTGGTTCTGTCTCCGATTCCGTCTCCTACACGGTGATCCCTGAGCCGGTGATGGAAGACCTCCCACCGGGAATCAACGACGGGATCAATTATATCGATGCCACCACCGCCATACTGAGCCTTTATGCCCCGTATAAAAACAACGTCTTCCTGATCGGTGATTTCAATAACTGGCAACTGGATTCGAACTATTATATGAAAAAAACACCCGATGGGAAAAGGTATTGGCTGCGGCTCGAAAACCTTACACCCAAAGAGGAGTACATTTTCCAATACCTCGTCGATTTTTCTATCCGCATCGGAGATCCCTATGCCGACAAGGTCAGCGATCCCGACGACCAGTACATCCCCGCCACGACCTATCCCGACCTTAAACCATACCCTTACGGAAGGACCAGCGGAGTGGCCACTTTCCTTCAAACCGACCAGGATCCTTATCCGTGGAATCCGGCACCCTTTGTTGCTCCACCGATAGCCAGCCTCAATATTTATGAATTGCTGATCCGTGATTTCACAGCCGCCCACGATTATCCCTCCCTGATCGACACGCTCGATTACCTGAAAAATTCAGGGATCAACGCCATTGAACTGATGCCTGTTATGGAATTTGAAGGCAACATCAGCTGGGGTTACAATCCCGACTTTTCATTCGCGGTTGACAAATACTACGGCACCAAAAACGGGCTCAAACAATTCGTGGATGCGGCCCATGCCAAAGGTATTGCAGTGATTTTAGACATCGTTTGCAACCACCATTTCGGGAACTCCCCGCTGGTGAAACTTTATTGGAACGGAGGTACCCAGCAACCTGCTGCCAATAACCCATGGTTCAATAAGATTCCCACGCACCCTTACAACGTGGGATGTGATTTTAACCATGAAAGCCCGGATACCCGGACGTACATGGAAAGATTGATCACTTACTGGATCACGGAATTTCACGTTGATGGTTACCGTTTTGATCTTTCCAAAGGTTTTACCCAGAAAAATTCTTACCCGAACAACGTAAACCTCTGGGGCCAGTACGACGGGTCCCGCATCAACATTCTGAACAACTATGAAGCGGTGATCCATGCTGCGGATCCTGACGCGTATGTGATCCTCGAACATTTTGCAGATAACTCGGAAGAAGTCGTCCTTTCCAACCATAACATGCTGCTTTGGGGCAACATCACCGGCGCCTATGGGGAAGCCACCATGGGATACAATGAAAGCAACAAATCTGATCTCTCCTGGGCCTCCTATAAAAAGCGGGGATGGACCAATCCTCACCTGATCGCTTATATGGAAAGCCATGACGAAGAGAGGATCATGTACAAAGCAATTACATGGGGAAATACCACACAAACTGATTACAAGATCAAGGGAGATACTTCTCTGTGCCTGAAGCGCGACCAGGTATCAGCTAACTTCTTCTTTCTGATCCCCGGGCCTAAGATGATATGGCAATTTGGAGAACTCGGTTACGATTACTCCATCAACTATCCCACCGGAACCTCCGATTCAAGGCTGACCCCAAAACCCATTCGTTGGGACTACCTGAACCAATGGAGAAGAGGCTATACCCGTAACGTTTTTTCCTCTTTGATGCAACTCCGGAACACTTATCCTGTCTTCAGTACCGATGATTATTCCATCGACGTTACAGGAGCCGTGAAAAGGATCTGGCTCCGTCATGGAACCATGGATGCCACGATCTTAGGCAATTTCGACGTCGTGCCCAAAACCGTGAACCCCTATTTTACCAAAACCGGTGTCTGGTACGAGTTTTATTCCGGCGATACACTTGTCGTGACCGATGTTTCAGCCACCCTTTCTTTCCGGCCCGGGGAATATCGCCTATACACTACGCAAAAAATTCCAAAGCCCCTTTTCACGGGGCTGGATGAGTTGCCCCTCCCGGAAAAGGCCCCGAACGGCGGCGTGATTGCTTACCCCAACCCTGCCAGCGACCAGGTCACCTTTCTTTTCAACATGGATCGGAGAGGAAGGATCAATCTGGAACTTTACGATATCACCGGGGAAAAAATCAGGGAGGTGGTAACAGGCTATATTCCCGCCGGAAATCATCAATATACCCTGGATCTCAAAGCCGGAGGAACCATCGTACCAGGCATCTACCTCTATATCCTCCGTTGCAGAGATGTTGCCACTCAGGGCAAGATCATCGTAACGCCCTGACCAATTTTCGCTGAAACAGGCTGCTGCAGCTGGTTCCATGCTGTGCGATAGGCTTCCCTGAGTACGCGGAACCATTTGTTACCGGAAATATTTTCATTCTGTTCAGTCAATGGAATGCTTCCTTTTGTTTCCTGAAAATCGCGTTGGGCCAACATTCTTCCCAACTCCTGCTGGAGTTTCCTTGTCTCTGCCGGAGGAATGTTCCCTCTCTCCAACATTTGCAGGTATCTTAATGCCTCGCGGGCCTCTTTTCTGCCGAGATGGAAAGATATGGCTCTTGTGGTCAGGTAGGGGTTGTTGCGTTCAGTTATAAAATCATCCATGAAGAGTGCCTGACACCCCAGCTTGTCCAGCCTGTCTTCAAAATAAAGGCGATCACAACCTTGAAGGATTGTCAGGGTCGAATCGTACTGCCCTTCAACCATAAGTCGAAGGGCCATGGTAAGATTTTCCTGGTACTGAATGGCGTTTCTGTATTTCCGGATTGAATCCGTTATGGGTTGCCTTGGAATACCGCAAGAAGACATGGTATCTGCAAATGAAAGCGCCTGCTGAAAAGATTGACCGGCAGCGATAAAACGATTCATCCGGATGGCGCTTTCAGCCCTGATCAAGGAATAAACAACAGAATCTGTCAGGTCCCTGCAGCGTTGTTCATCAATCATCCTGACAAACCATGTAAGGTTCTTGATAAACTCCGGATCATATTCCAGTCCGTACGCTTTCCCCCTTTCCCGGATGGTATCAAGCGTTGCCAAAGCATCTTCAAAATGACTTTCCCAGATCTTTTTTCGGGCCATACTCAGATCTATGAGCAAATGGTATTTCATGGCAACCGGATAAAGAGAATCGTAAAGGGGATCCTTGGTCAAGGCGTGCTTCACAGCCAGGCTATCCGCCATATCAAAATGGTGGAGCGCCATGGTATACTGCCTTTTTTCCAATGCCAGGGCCCCTTCAATAAGGTGTTTTTCATAACGAAGCCTCATTGCCACCGGGGTAAGTGTATCGTATTGTTTCCATAAAACAGGGTCGGGATAAGCGCGATCCATGATCCGATGGGCCTCATCAAACCAGTATAGGAGGGAATCGGGCTGATTGTTATCGAGCGCCTGACGACATTGTTTCAATGCTCCTTCAGCCATTCCTTTTAGTGCCAGCGCCTCTTTTGTTTTAAGGCTTTCGGTCACAGGTAGTAGTTCTGCCTCCGTGTAGTGTTGACGAAATTGAAGGTAACAATCCAGCGCATTGCTGAATTGTTTGTTTCCGAGCAGTTGATCACAAGATGAATTTCTCTTGAAAAACAATTCACTGAAAACCTTGTTATAAAGGGTGTCGGCAGGGATCAGTCCGGGATGAAGGTCGCGGTATTCACGGGCTTTCGTCAAATAACGGTCGGCCATGTCAAATTTTCCATTGCGCATTGATCCCGAAGCAATGATTACAAAGGCATTGAATACTTCGGTTGAAGCCCTGGCGAGCAGGGAATTCATTGCGACGGTTTCCTTGCCGGAGGAGGAATAAAGAGGCATTCGTTTCGCGTGTTCCAGGAGTGTTACTCCTTCTGCAAACTTGTGACGCTCGATCAGCGCCCCGGCCAAACGCAAATAGGATCTGAGAAACACGTTTGAAAAATAACCTGCCAGGGTATCTCCCGCAGCATCCGGATACATTTTCCGCATCAGCAGTTCAGGGATGTTCATCTCTGCCGGGAATGTCACTGTATCGAAACAATGTATCAGGGAGGCCGCGTAAATGTCGCTGTGGTGGTCGTCCATCCATTGCGACATTTCAATATAATTCAATACGCGTTCGGTGAAATAATCTGCCAAACCGTCCGGATCATGGTTCCATTCCAGGGCTTCACGGCTTCGGATAGCATCGCAATAGTTATAGGTCAGGGTGCGCGAGGTTCGCAACAGGGAGGTAAACTTTTCCTTTAGATGAAGTGGATCGGTATCTGGTCCGGGAAGGTTGTCAGAAAAATTTTTCCTTTTGATCTCGATCAATACTTTGTTGATCTCATCAATTCTTAGAAAGTTGAGCGGCATGAGTGAATCGACAGAACAATTCACTGAAAGTGCAAGTTGTTCCATTCTTTCGACCTGGGCGATTGCGGCAAAATAATCGTCAATACATCGCTTGGTTGTCACCAACCGTTCAAAGTCGCCCGAATCATAGAAAAAGTGAACATCACGGATCAGAATTGTGTCGAGGGCACCATCGAACCCGGTGACCGGCAGGTCAAACAGTAGCAGGTCGTCGCTTTTGATCCGGGTCGCAAAAAGTTGCTGGTCGGTATAGCCGGTGGTGTCCATTCTTGATGCAATACGTAGTTTCAGCGATATTTGCGACGGGAAGAGCGTTTCAGATAAGCTGAAACCGCGGTATCCTTTGGGCCCTTCTATCGACGGATCGTGCCAGGTGATCTGCAGGTTTTCAGAACCTTTGGAAGAAATCCACTTGGTTTTAATAGTGAGTCGGACAAACAGGTTGACATTCCAGGGTTCCAGCAAGACATGGCGTGCCATTTCCGTTAATACCTTGTTTGTCGGGCCGCTTTCAGGGTTTCCTGACGCGTCATAGACTATTTTCGATGTTACCTTTCCTGTAGAGAGAGAGGGGGCAAACTGAGCGGAAAGGAGAAGGGGGAATAAGAGAAGTTGGAACAGTAGAAAAAATTTACCCATTAGCGATTGACCACAACTTTTTAAGATTGCGCAAAATTAATCATTTGTTTTTTCAGATGTTTTCTTTTTAAATTTGATCAAAATTTGAGAAGGAATCTCTTTTGGTAAATCTCACACCTATGAACAATCGATCTGCAACAAAAATTCTATCCATCCTTGTATCGATAGTTGTTATTTCATTGATCCTGCCGGGTTGCCATTCAAAAAAGAAGCCGGAACAAAAGGCGCCCCCTTTAAAAGTCATGCAGATCAAGGGTAAACGCCTTCCCATCTACCTTGAACTGGTGGGGCAGGCAGCCGGAATACCCACAGTGGAAATCCGTGCGCGTGTAGCCGGGTACCTTGAGAACTGGTCGTTCAAGGAGGGCTCCATCGTGAAAAAAGGGCAAAGGTTGTTTACAATTGAACAATCAGAATATCTTAACAGTCTCAAATTCGCAGAAGCTGACCTGGAAAACAAGACAGCAGCATGGGAAAAGGCTAAACTTGATGTTGCACGGTTGAAGCCGCTGCTGTCAACCAATGCCATAAGTCAGAATGACTATGACAAGGCAGTTACAACCGAATTGATGGACAGGGCTTCAGTAGCCAGTTCAAAAGCCAACCTGGCGACAGCAAAACTCAACCTTTCGTACACCGTGATGGAAAGCCCGATTACAGGATACATTGGTGCCTGCAATGTCCGCCCCGGAAACCTTGTCGGAAAAGGCGAGTCCACACTGCTTTCCACGGTTTCTGCAGTCGATCCCATCTTTGTCAATTTCAGTTTGAATGAAACCGATTACCTGCAGATCATGCGTTACGCCGGAGCACACAAAGAAGAGCTTTCCAGCCAATATGATCTGTTGAAAGTGTACATCACCCTTTCTGATAAAAAAATGTACGACCATACGGGAAAGATTGACTTCATCGACAGGGAGGTCAATCCACAGACAGGTACCATCGCCTTGAGGGCAGTCTTTCCCAATCCCGACGGGCTGATCAAGCCGGGAAATTTCGCCAACGTCAACCTGGTGCTGATGGAAGACGAAAACGGGATCATGATCCCACAAAGCGCTACCACCCAGATCCAGGGGAAGAACTTTGCTTTCTTGGTTGACCATGAAAACAAAGTGCACCGTGTTCCGATCCTCCTGAGCCGTGCCATTAATAACAATATCATTGTAGTCAACGGGTTGAAAGTCGGAGATCGGATTCTTCTCGAAGGATTCCAAAAATTCCAGGAGGGAATGCCCGTCACCCCGGTGAATGTACCCGACACCCTTTCTCCGCCCGAGATGAAAGCGAAATAGGGCTTTTAAGCGCTTCCGGCTTACAAGCCGACGTTATGAAAACTGAAAAAAACCAGAATTCTGATAAGATAACCAGCTACCCGTAAACCGAAATTTCCCTGCTATGTTGCAATCCTTTATAACACGCCCAATCCTTTCGTCGGTGATCGCCATCCTCATCGCGCTGGTTGGGATTTTAAGCATGTTGACTTTGCCCATTTCGCAATATCCCAACGTAGTACCACCTACCATCCAGGTAGTAGCCTATTATCCGGGTGCTAACGCTGAAGATGTGCAAAAAACCGTAGCTGTTCCTTTGGAAGAACAGATCAACGGTGTTGACGATATGACTTACATGACCTCCCAATGTGCCAACGATGGCTCCTGTACCATCATGGTCTATTTTAAAGTGGGCACCGATCCCGATATGGCTACTGTCAACGTTCAGAACAGGACCCAGCGCGCCATGAATGTCCTTCCTGCTGAGGTGATTCAGGGCGGGGTGACCGTCATGAAAAAATCACCCAGCATTCTTCTGCTCTATTCGTTGGTTTCACACGATACATCCTACGATACGAAATTTTTATCTAATTATCTTAATATCAATATTGTAAATGTATTAAAAAGAATCAACGGGGTTGGCGATGTAAACCTTTTCGGGGGTGATGATTATGCCATGCGTTTGTGGCTGAACCCCGAAAAGATGGCTGGATACGGGATCACTGTGCAGGATGTGCAAAATGCCATCAAGGATCAGAACGTCCAGGCTGCCGCTGGGCAAATCGGGAAGAATCCTGCCGAAAAAGGACAGGAGATGTCAATCATGATCCGCGTAGAGGGCAGATTGGCCAATGAACAAGAGTTCGGGAACATCATCGTCAAATCGAACAAAGACGGTTCCATCGTAAGGATGCGGGAGATCGCACGGGTAGAAATGGGGATGAAGACCTACGATGCCAACAGCCGTTTCAACGGGAAAGTAGCGCCTGCCATTGCCGTTTACCAATCACCCGGTTCCAATGCCGTAGCCGTCAGGGATGAATGTGATGCCACGATGGCCCAGTTGGCAAAAGAATTTCCGGCAGGTATCTCTTATGAAAAAGGTCTGGATACGGTGGAATTCGTTACGGCCTCCATCGAAGAGGTTTTGAAAACGTTGCTCGAAGCCTTTCTCCTGGTGTTCATTGTCGTATTTATCTTTCTTCAGGACTGGCGGGCCACGCTCATCCCGGCCATCACCGTACCGGTTTCTCTGGTTGGCGCCCTGGCCGCCTTTGCTTTCCTTGGTTTCTCCATCAACATGCTGACCCTTTTCGCCCTCGTTTTGGCCATCGGAATCGTGGTTGACGACGCCATCGTGGTCTTAGAAGCCGTACAGGAGAAGATTGACTCGGAAGGGCTCACACCATTAGAAGCAACAAAACATACGATGAAGGAGATCACCGGCGCCATCCTGACCATCACCATGGTACTCTGCGCCGTATTTATTCCGGTTTCCTTCCTGGGAGGTACCACCGGCGTGATGTACAAACAATTCGCGCTGACCCTTATTTCATCCATCCTCATCTCGGCATTGCTGGCCCTGGTACTCACTCCTCCGCTTTGTGTCATCCTGCTGAAGAAGAAAAAAGATAAAAAGGGGCTTATCGGGAAATTCTTCAAAGGGTTCGACAAAGGGTTCGATAAAACGACCAAAAGTTACATCCGGATCGTTGAAAACTTCACACACCATCTTTCGCGGCCTGTCATGTTCCTGACCCTGATTCTGGTATTGGCGGTTTTTATTATGAAGTTCCTCCCCACCGGCTTCCTCCCCTCGGAAGACCAGGGATATTTCTTCGTGAATGTCTCCACACCCAAAGCTTACTCACTGGAGAAGACCGATTCGGTCATGCGGCAGGTGGAAGCCATTTTAGCCAGGACCGGGGGCGTTGAATCCTATACCACCATTCCCGGCTACAGCATTCTTGATAACACGGTCAGCACTACCAACGGGATGGGTTTTGTGAAACTTACGCCCTGGGAGGACCGGGAAGTTGATTCGATGCATGCCGAACGAATCATTCAACGGGTACAGGCCCGATTCAATGCCATTGCAGGAGGGATCTGCATGGCTTTTAATGCCCCTGCCATCTCGGGATTGGGAAAGACGGGCGGACTGGAGTTGCAGTTGGAAGACAAATCGGGTGCCGGGCTTGCCAAGCTCACCCAGGTCACTAAAGGGTTTTATGGTGAACTGTCGCAGCGAAAAGAGATATCAACGCCGTTCAGTTCTTTCAGGACCGATATTCCCCAGTACCATCTGACAGTCGACAAAGAGAAAGCCAAAGTGATGGGTGTTCCTATCAGCAGTATCTATTCAACATTGCAAGGGCTCTTTGGAAGTTACTATGTGAACGACTTTAATAAATATGGAAAATCCTACCGGGTCATTATTCAAGCCGATGCCCCTTATCGTGCCAATAAGGAAGACATTGCAAAAGTTTATGTAAGGGGTTCCGAAGGAAACATGGTTCCACTGGGAACCCTTGTCGATATTACTCCCACGCAGGGGCCGGATGTCGTCAAACGCTTCAACCTTTACAGTTCCGCTGACTTTACCATTGGAATCCCGCCAGGATCTTCAACCGGTCAGGGAATTGAAGCAGTGAAAGAGGTAGCTGCCAAAACCCTGCCTTTCGGTTTTGGTTATGAATACTCCGGAATGACCCGTGAAGAGATCACCTCTGGTGGTCAGGCAGGTTATATTTTCGCCTTGTGCTTCATCTTTGTCTATTTTCTGCTGGCCGCAAAATACGAAAGCTGGTTACTCCCCATCCCGGTCCTGCTGGCCATTCCATTCGGGGTATTTGGGGCTTTCGGACTTCAATGGGCCCGCGGGTTGCAAAACAATATTTATGCCCAGATCGGTTTGATCATGTTGATCGGCCTGGTGGCTAAAAATGCCATCCTTATCGTGGAATTCGCCAAGCTCAAACACGAAGAGGGAATGCCTTTGTTCGAAGCGGCCCGTGAAGGAGCCAGATTGCGCTTCAGGCCCATCCTGATGACCTCTTTCGCCTTCATCCTTGGGGTGGTTCCCTTGATGACCGCCTCCGGCGCAGGTGCTGCAAGCCGCCATGCACTGGGAACTTCGGTCTTCGGAGGAATGTTGGTCGCTACCATCTGCGGTGTGATGGTCACTCCCTCACTTTACGTGGCCTTCCAAAAACTCGAAAACCGTCTCAAAGGGAAAAAAGAATCCGGCGAAACCCCTGAAACTGCGGGGAATCAACCTGCCATAAAAGAATAAGTCACCCATCGTCCACTGAAAATCACGCCTCGCCCTATGGTTTCCTCAAGAAAAATAATCATTCTGACCCTCTTCCTGGCCCTGCTTTCAGGATTGAGCAGTTGTAAAGTGGGACCTAATTACAAAAGACCGGTTGCCGCGACCGACAGCCTCTACAGGTTTGCTAAAAGCACTGATACAAATAGTTTAGCAAATGTGAAATGGATAGAACTGTTCAAAGATACAGTCCTCCAGCGTATGATCAGGACCGGCTTAGAGAACAACTACGACATCCGGATTGCTTATGCCCGGATTGAAGAGGCACGCGCCAATTTCAAAATTCAACGGGGGAAACTCTACCCACAGATCAATGCCAGCGCTAACGGCGGATGGACCCGGCAACTCACTCCATCGACCAATCAACCGCTTGAATACAGTTCCCTGCAGGCGGTCGCCGGACTGAGTTGGGAACTCGATATATGGGGGAAATTACGCAGATCGAAAGAGGCAGCACGGGCAAATCTTTTTGCCCAGGCAGCTTACCAACAAGCGGTCAGGATCAACCTGATCTATGAAATCGTCTCTAACTACTTCGATTTACTGGAATACGATAACGAGATGCGGATCACCCGCGAGAACATCGTGATCCGCGAAAAATCATTGGCGCTGGTCAGAGCTAAAATGATCGCCGGTACCGCCAGCGGACTGGTAGTTGCGCAGGCAGAAGCCGAACTGGCTCTGGCCCAAACCCAAGTACCACATCTTGACTTGTTGATCGGGATGAAAGAAAATGCCCTCAGTATCCTTTTGGGAGAGTCTCCTCATGGTTTTTACCGCGGACGACCCATGCTCGACCAGATCAATCCTCCATCAATCACCACCCCGGGCATCCCTTCACAACTCATCGTTCACAGACCCGATATCATCATGGCCGAACAACAATTGATCGCCGCCAACGCGAACATCGGAGTTGCCCGTGCCATGATGCTCCCTACCCTTTCCCTGAGCGGGGATATCGGAGCCGCTTTTAATCCTACAACATTAATTTACAATGCGCTGGGTGGATTGGTTGCACCCATCTTCGGGGGAGGTCAACTGCGGGCCGGAGTGAAAAAAGCACAAGCACAAAAAGAACAGATGCTATATACCTACATGAAAACCATCAACAACTCCCTCCAGGAGGTATCGAACGCTTTGCTTGAAGTAAAAAAACAAAACGAAATAGTTAATAGTCAACAAGTTACAGTATCAGCTGCGCAAACCGCTTTTGACCTTTCCAGTCAACTGTACAACGCGGGTTACGCCAGCTACCTCGATGTTATCAACGCACAGTCGATGCTTTTCAGCTCCCAATTGAACCTTTCAATGGCCCAGAGCAATGAACTTACTGCCCTCATAACCCTCTATACCGCCCTTGGTGGTGGTTGGAGATAAACCGCATTCACCATGATTGTCTTTGATCAACTGAAACTCCATAGCCTGAAGTTCCTGCCGGTGCTTTTTTTCATCCTTCTGTCCGCCCAGCAACCGCTGTGTGGCCAAAACCAGGCAGACACCTTAACCGATAAAGTTAAAGACCAGATCTTCAAAAAACTAAAAAACTTCACTTTCGGGTTTTATATCGACACCTATTACAACCTCACATTAGGCAATCGCGGAGATACAAGCAACATCATCCCTTTTTCCAGTAACTGCCCGGTACAGGACCAAATCCGGATGAACCATGCTGCAATCGAACTTTATTACAATGCCGACCGGATCCGCAGCAAACTTATCATCCAATACGGCGATGCTCCCAACCTGCTCTCAACACCGGATGCCCAGTTTATCAAAAACCTCCGGCAAGCCAACTTCGGATTCAGAATCTACAAAAAGCTGTGGCTTGATTTCGGATACTTCCTGAACCCTGTCGGATTCGAATCCTCCTGGGCCGTCCTCAATAAACTCAGCACCGTCACCACCGGAGGCTATTTTGAGCCCGGGAACTTGCTGGGTGCAAAAGTGACGTACACATTCAATGATAAACTGACAGCCGGTGTGATGTTTGGTAACCCATACTCCCTGGCATACGGAAAAAACACCCACAGCGCAGGAGTGGTCTTCATTAATTATACACCACTTCGAAACTTATCCATAACCTACAATAACTTCTTCGGCAACCAGGCTTTGATAGATGATGAAATCGACAACAACATTCTGTATAACAACCTGATCGTCAATTATAACCCCATTACTCCCCTGACGGTTACCGGCGAGCTGGATTTCGCCTGGCAGACCAACTCCCATCTGCCACCCGATACCACCAAACTGGCCACTATGTTCTCAGGATTTATCCAGGTCAATTATAAATTCCTGAAATACTTGTCCATAACAGGTCGCTACGAATTTTTTAATGATCCTGACGGCTTTTTATCAGGGCCCTATTATTACAACGGCAAAGTCCGTGGTCTGAAAATCAATGGGTTCACTGCTGGTGTTGAATTCCGTCCTATAGAATTCGCCTATTTCAGGGTGGAATACCGCTTCCTGGAAGCTGCCAAAGGAAACTACATCTTTTATTCCAATACCAGTGATCTTTTCCAGGCGCTGACCTTTACTACCGGCGTGCGATTTTAGTCGTATCTTTGCGTTCAAGTCAATCCGTCAAGCTATGACACGCAAAGAGATCGTCCGGCAATACGAAACATTGTATCAGAAGGTTTATCACCTGGAGATCAAGGGAGTATTGGATGATCTGAACCGGCATGCCCGGTTTATCTCCGGCACCGATTTTTTCTACCAACTGGATGCCCTCCGCGATAACTACCAAAATTTACTTCG
>CALMDO010000081.1 GCA_937862805.1 uncultured Bacteroidota bacterium | reverse complement strand
ACCATATTCTTTAGTTGTCGATGGGTTGTTTTCTCGGCGACGGAAACGGATAATTCACAGAGCACCATTTCGACCATCTCATTATCAGGCATTTTTGTTGTCGTTGATGCCGGGGTCTTTTCATATCATTGACCATCGACGACTATCGGACTGAAATTTACTGATAGATTTTTCGTTTAGTCTTGATTTTTAATGGGAAATTTTCTCATCTTCGACACAGGAAACCACAGCCTGTATCGGTGCGCCCATTGTTTCAGGGTGGACTGAACACCAGTTCTTTCCAGATGGAACTCAGGCCTTATCTACGGCAAACTCAAAAATTAATATCCGGGATACCCAAGCGCCATACGTGCCAGATACATTGCACGGATCATTTCGGAATTGGCATGCTCATAAGAGCTCATCCCATTTGAAAAATCCCATACCGGGAGCATAGCGACGACAGATACGCCGGTCAGGGGATCATAAAACATCGCCGACATATATCCATGCGTGGATCCGGTGTGTCCGTATCCCAGGTTCATCTGATATTTACAACCCAGAGCATAAGAGGCAGATCCGGGCGAGAGATCTGACTGCATTTGCTCCACACTTGTCGGGGTCAGGATATTTGCACCTGTCATCAGTGTCCGCAGGTATTGGTTCAGCATGCGCATGGTTCCGTAACCATTCCCTTCGGCAGTGTTACCGCTCATGTTACATTTTGTAAAAATGATGGTCTCGTCATTTTCCTTGTACCAGGTTGAAGCAACAAATGGTTCGGGTAATTTCTGATCGGTTGAAAGCCATGGGAACCTGATGCCCATCGGGACCGGTGCGGCCGGCCCTGCCAGATAATCATTCATGTAATCGGAAAATGCCTTTGCAGTTCCGGCACGAAAAGTGTAAACCCTTGCAATTACCTCAGACAGCAAAGCATAGCCTGTATTGGAGTAAGACCAGTTGGTGCCCGGGGGGAAACTGAAAAGGTTGTTGACCCGCAGTTGGTTTGCAAATTCCCCCGCGGTAAACTGGTGGTTGGGGTCCAGTTCATCTATGTAATCCGTGAATGATTTCCCATTGCATCCCGGTACCGTATCATTGACCAGGTCGTAAACGCCAGCGCTGTGTTGCAGGAGTTGCTCGATGGTAATCTGATCCTTAAAGGGAATGTTCCACGACTGGGTAGCGGGCACATAAGGGATGTCACTTCCTGGAATTTTGCCGGTAATTTTGTCAGTAATCTTTAACCAGCCATCCTCCTGCATGTTCAGGATTGCCGCAGCAGTCATGTTTTTGGTATTGCTTGCAAAACGGAAATAGGTATCTGGTGTAACAGCATTCCTGCCCGGTGCCACAGACGATACAAAAATCATCTCCTTCGGGGTGTTTATCAATACATTCAGCGAAGGGAAAATTTTTCCGGAGGTCTTCTGCAGCGCTTGTCTGAGACTGTCGACCACCGTGTGTACCTTTTTATAGTTTTCTGACGGTTCGTCGGGTGGATCAGTATTTTTCTTCATACATCCAAAACAAAGGAGCAGGCCGAGCATCACAATTCCGAGGTCTTTATGGTATTTCATTGTTTTCAGTAACATCTATTCTTTTATTCTTCCCGGTTCAACACATGAACTGAACATAGATAATCAAACGTCACGCCAGTATTAATCGCACCAAAATGGAATTGAAACATAGGTTGACTCAGGGTACCCGTCTCCTGAAGTACCGTATCAATCGCACCTTTGTGGGATTGAAACCAGGGAATACGAAAAGCTTTAATCTCTTCAATCCCTATAAGTCCCTAATTCTGGCTTACCAGCATCTCGACATGTACGCCTCCGCTGGGGCAAAATAAAGAGGAACTCACCTGGGTGACGATCACCCGGGCGGCAGGCGCGCCATCATCCTGGTGACAAATTACCGGGGTTTGCGTGGGGTCGCTGTCAAAAACAATCAATGGTTTCGTACCACAACTGGTCGAAACTTCGCCCTGCCGCGTTCCCTGATCCCCTACCGAAGGAGTATAGTTTCCCGCAGTGGTTCCTTTCAGCTTCTTTGTATCAGTTGGAGGATAACTGGATGAAATGATCAGGATGAATACCACCGAAGCAATCAGCGCTCCGGAAATCAATCCCGAAATGAAAAATCTGTTCTTGATGAAGGTCAGGTTAATTTTCATAGGTCAGGTATTATGGTTTCAGGGTCAAACTGTAAAGGTAATCAAAAGTTTCCATGTATCATATGAAAAAAAACAATCAACCGGGCGAACGATATCCTTGAAAATATCATCAGGTAAAAAATCTTTTTTGCCACAGACGATACGAAGATCAGCTCCTTCGGGGTGTTTATCAAAGGGGATTCAAATGAAGACCCATACCATAAAGGAGAAAAGAGCGCACTGGGATCGGGTTTATACTGCGAGACAGTCATTGGGAACAGACTCCCCCTGTTAGTCCCCAATTCGTTGAAAAGCCATGTCTGGGAAGATAATCCGGATATAACAGTCGGCATGATCTCCTATTACGGGGTACCTATTGAATGGCCCGATGGCTCAGTATTCGGGACCATTTGTATCCTTGATAAAAAGGAGAATCACTTCAATGACATGGTCATGGAATTTTTTTCTCTCATTAAAAAAAACCTTGAAGATGATCTGAATCTAATTGACAAAAAAGAGCTTCTGATTGAAAGTGAAGCCAAATATCGTTTAGTGGCTGAAAACACTTCAGATGCGATCTGGGTCCTTAATATCGACCAAAACAGATATATATATGTCAGTCCGTCAATTTACCAATTAAGAGGATTGACCCCGGAAGAGGCATTAGAGGAACACCTTTCCGATTCCTTAACACCTGAATCCGGAAAGGTTATCCAGGGACTGATTGAGGGTATGTTCACCGGATTTTTGCAACATAAAGATCCTTTGAAGACCAGGATGATCACTGAGGTTCAACAGCCTTGCAAGGATGGCAGCATTATTTGGGTCGAAATCTCTACGCAACTACAGTTCAATGTTGACGGTGAAGTCGAAGTGGTGGGTGTGAGCCGTAACATTGATGCCCGCAAGCGGGCAGAAGCCGCATTGCTCCAAAGAGAAGCCACGCTCAAAGAGATCAGTACAACCAAGGATAAATTCTTCTCCATCATAGCACATGACCTGAGAAGTCCATTCAACGGCCTGCTTGGACTGAGCAACATGCTGGTGGAAATTATTCAGCAAAAGCGCTATGATGAAGTGGACCGGCCCATCATCCTGATCAGAAATTCGTTGCACGAAGTTTTCGACCTGCTCACAAATCTTTTGGAATGGGCACAGTTGCAAGTGAATGGAATGAAATTCAACCCGGAAAAGGTGAACATACAATCGCTGATCAAAAGGTTGATATTGTTGTTTGACCAGCAGATACAGATAAAGTCCATTTCCGTTTTCAATGAAGTATCACCCGATGTAACCGTTTTCAGCGACATAAACATGGTGAATACGATCATGAACAACTTGTTGTCAAACGCGATAAAATTCACCCCTGTTGGCGGCAGGATATGGGTTGAGAGTGAGATCGGGAAAGGCTCAACCTTCTGTTTTACCCTGCCGTACCGATGCGAACTTGCCGACCAACAAGGCAATGATGATGGCGATGTACAACTGACCGGATACGGTCATAAAAATCGCCAGTGAACGGGCGTAAGGCTTCAACGGAATAATGTCACCGTAACCCAGGGTTGCAAGGGTGACAAAAGTGAAATAGACCGATTCACTGTGCCATGAGTGCTCGGAGACTTCCCTGGTTTGTGCCTGAATGACCTGGAAAGCGGCCGGATCGTGGACCATGATGTAATTGATCACGATGGTAAAGAGCAGCCCCAGCAACAAGTATCCGATGACTGAACCCAGGATCACTTTCAAATCCACATGTTCGGAAGTGGCCACCTGTTTGATCAAAAGTACTACCACCAAAAGAAAAAAGATAGAATTCAGCCCTTTGGAAACTGAATTAAGAAGCCAAAGATTGAACAAGTCAGAGATCCATTCCAGAGCCAGCGCCACAAGTGCTAATGTGATGACCATCTTTTTACGCCTTGCAACGGTAGAGATTGCCGAAAGAAAGAGCAAGGCATCTGTGATCCAGGATAACGATTTTTGCCAATGAAGATCAATAGCGGGCAAAACAAAGATGGTGAACAACAAGGTTATAAGGAGGATGATCCCCCAGGAAGATTCGGAATTGTACCGTAAAAGTTTCATACCGATGGAATAAACAATTTTTCACTGTAACAGGAAGACGAAGGTACACCCAAAATCGCTAATCAAATTAAATAAAAAGCCATTTACAATTGATTCGATTGACGATTGACGGTTTATTTCCATTCGTAAATCGTAATTCCTGTCCATTATCAATAAATTTCCGATTTTTTTCTACTTTAGCCAGACAGATTAAAAAACCAAAACAAAATGAAAATCCTGAGAAACTTTGCATTGGTCATTGTCTTTTTTTTGGTAAGTGCAATCACAACATTTGCTCAAAGTGATATCATTATCAGGCACAACGGTGATACGATCAAAGGAAAACTGATTCGCATCAATGAGTATACTGTCGTCTATTCCTACGACAACGAAAGCGCTGAAAATACCCTGAGCAGGTATGCTGTTGAAAAAATTATCCACGGCCAGAGTGGACGTGTTGAAGATATCACAGAAAAAATCGTTGTCACTTCCGAAGCGGACTGGGAAAAGGTGATCGTCCTGGAAGAAAAATCCTACATCGCCGGACTGAAAAAGGTTGATGAAATCAGAGGACAAACGGCTTATATCAACATGCAAACGGGGAACACAGGAGACAAAAAAGCGCTGCAAAAATTAAAAAGAGCTGCGGCTATCCTTCAATGTCCCTTTGTCCTGATCACCTCCGAAAAAACGACTGTTGGGTCTGAATCAAATACTATAGGCGGGTCTCAGAGCATCAAAACCGGTGTTGCCTATAAGTATTAACCCGGGGTCCTGCCTTCGTCCTTCCGCTTTTGTAATATATTCACCTATAACTCCTTATGGCTTATGATGTACAAAAGATGAAGCCATACAAGGGATTGTTGACCATAAAAGTGAACGCGCGCCGCGGATTATTTCTTCATGGTAAGGCTAAGCTGGTAGTACTGGGCTGAGGAATAGACCTTTTTCACGGTAACAACCGATGAAGTATCAACAACAAATTCACTCAAACCCACCGGAAACGAAGGAT
>CALMDO010000080.1 GCA_937862805.1 uncultured Bacteroidota bacterium | reverse complement strand
GGCACTTAAAAACATCTCTTTCGATCTGAACGCAAAGGGTCCTGACCATGACTACCGGCATATTACGGTCAGTCTGGACAAACTGAAGGCCACTTTCCTTGGAAACAAAATCGACGGTGCTTTTAAATTAAAAGGGTTAGAAGATCTCCCCATTGAAGCCACAGTAAGGAGCATTTGCAACCTGGCTGAGCTCAGGCAGGTGATCCCTATGGACAGCCTTGACCTGTCGGGGATGCTTGATATCGACGTTAACATCAAGGGAAATTATGCCCCTGATAAAAAGCGTTTCCCGCTTTCAACGGTCGCGCTGAAGCTCCGTGACGGGAAAATTCAAACCCGTTATTATCCTCATCC
This sequence comes from uncultured Bacteroidota bacterium, assembly GCA_937862805.1. GTDB lineage: Bacteria > Bacteroidota > Bacteroidia > Bacteroidales > FEN-979 > CAIVAT01. Next base: position 1,439 of record CALMDO010000080.1, on the reverse strand, counting down.
GATCGAAAAGATCAACCTGGATGCTACCATCACCAACAGTACAGGAATTCTCAACGATACCAGAATAAGCATATCGCCCCTCTCTCTGCTATTCGAGGATCATCCATTTGAAATACAAGGCGAAATCAAAAACCCTGACAATGTCCACTATTCCATGAAAATTGCCGGTGTACTTGACCTGGCAAAAATTTATAAGGTTTTTGCCCAAAAAGGTATGGATCTCGATGGTTACCTGGAGGCCGATCTTTCGCTTCGCGGGATACAAAGCGATGCCATGAAAGGCCACTATGAGCGCCTGCACAACAAGGGACGGCTGGTTTTACGGAACATCGGGTTGAAATCAACGTACCTGCCCAAGCAGGCGGTGGTACGCGAAGGGGTATTCCGGTTTGACAACGACAACATTTGGTTTGAACGATTCATGGCCGAATACGGAAAATCGGATGTCCGTTTGGATGGCCACCTGAGCAATGTGGTGAACTATGTTTTTGCTGATAAACAAAAGCTGAAGGGGAGTTTCCGGTTTCAATCCGATTTTCTGGTCGTTGATGAACTGATAGGTTCTACAACGCCGGCGGAGAACCAAACCATAACCAATACTTCGGGTTCTGCAATGGCGCAAAAAGCAACTTCTTCGCCTGAGGCTTCCGATGGGGTGATCTTGATTCCTCCCGATCTTGAAGTGGGTTTACAGGCCAGCCTGAAAAGGATTCTTTTCAAAGGGTTGACCATTCATGACCTGAGCGCGGTTGCTGAGATCAGGGACGGGATGGTATTGCTTAAAGGAATGCAAATGGAACTTGTAGGGACACAGGTGGCCATGGATGCTTCCTATGGCAGCATCAACCCTTCCCGGGCATTTTTCGATTTTCATGTGTCGGCAAGGGATTTTGATGTGAAAAGGGCTTATAATGAAGTGGCCCTTTTCAGGGAAATGGTTTCTGCCGCAGAGCATGCTGAAGGGATCATCTCTCTGGATTACAGTCTGAAAGGCCGAATTGGAAAGGGGATGTCGCCGATTTTTCCCTCTTTGGAAGGGGGTGGGACCCTCTCGTTGAAGAAGGTCAAGGTAATGGGCTTGAAGATGTTTAATGTGATCAGTAAAGGAACTGAGAAGGAGAAGTTGAATAACCCTGATCTCTCGAAAGTGGAATTGAAGACGACCATCAAAAGCAATGTGATCACATTGGAGCAGACAAAAATCAAGATTTCGGGTTTCAGGTTGAAAGTTTCAGGAACCACCAATTTCGATGGTCAGCTGAGCATGAAAGTCAGGATTGGTCTTCCGCCGTTGGGAATTTTCGGGATACCTCTCCGGTTACTTGGGACCACAGAGGATCCGAAAATCAAGTATGGCAGGGGGAGCAATGATGAACAGGCTGAGGAGACAGAATATTTTGATGAGATGCCGGCTGATTTGAAGGCGAAACTCAAAAATG
>CALMDO010000079.1 GCA_937862805.1 uncultured Bacteroidota bacterium | reverse complement strand
TCCTTTGTTTCGGGCTGATTTTCAACACTGTTAATGCACAGGACCGGCCGGAAGGCAAGAATGAAATCCGGGTAGGAAAAGAGATCGGTGCATACATGGAATGGGGTTTTGGTTTCAGGGGCCTGGTAAATTTCGGAGTTTCGGGTAAATTTTAGGATCATTTTTTTTTGGATACTCCTTCTATTCTGACAACACAGTATTCTTCCCTGACAGGGATTCGGGCCCTGGCTAAAGCCGACGTCCACAATCACCTGTTGATGGGAGGCCGGCGGGAATCCATACGACAACTTACCGGGGCCAGGCTTTCTCCATTCCGACCGGTGGACGGAACGATCGGTGAGTTGGACGAATGGATTGCAACCCAATACCGGCCATTGCTCAAGCAGGGTGCGGGTGTATTCGCCCTGGCTCTGAAAGCAGCTTTCCGGCAAGCTGCCCGCGACGGGGTGAAGGTGCTTGAAGCGAGCATTGACGCAGGATATGGCGCCGCTTTCGGAATTCCGCCTGCCAGGGTAGTCGCCACCCTTCGGCAGGTTCATCAGGAAACAGCACCGGAAATCGATTTCCGTCCTGAATTGGGCCTTAACAGGAATCTTTCAGTCCGTTCACTGCTGCTGCATATCGAACCCTACTTGGATTTCAATTATTTCACGGGAATTGATCTGTACGATGACGAGACGGCCCAGCCGATCAGGAATTTCAGGGAAATTTACCGTTTTGCCCGTTCATTGGGATTACGCTGCAAAGCGCATGCGGGTGAATTCGGAGATGCCGACTCCGTGATCGAAGCAGTAGAGGAGCTGGAACTGGATAGTGTCCAGCACGGAATCGGAGCTGCCGGATCGATCGGTGCCATGCAATGGCTCGCCGACCACCGCATCCGCCTCAATGTCTGTCCGGCAAGCAACATCCGGTTGAAACGGTGCACCTCCTACAAAACCCATCCCATTCGCAGATTATTTGACCATGGGATCCGGGTCGCTTTGGGGAGTGATGATGTGCTGATCTTTGGATCGGGCATCACCGAACAGATGCACCGACTGCTAAAGGTCAAGGTATTCACCCCTGAAGAAATGGAGGTGATTTGCAGAAACGGGATGGAAGAGAACCGGTGATTTTTCCTTTTCGGTGTTTTCTCTATTTTTTTCGGTACTTCAGCCGTTCGATCCGCCGGATCATTCGCCGGATCAGGTCTGCCAGCAACATGGCATAAAGCACCAACGACATGATCCAGAGGACAGCAATGTTGAACCAGAAGGTATCGATCCGCCAGTTTCCCACAATTTTGACCGGGGCATAGAAATGAGCACGTCCATTGCGTGAAACGGGTTCCATGAAAACGGGATCCTTTTTTCGTATCAGTTCACCTTTGCCTTCAACGATCTTGTTTTCGGCCGACTTATTCAGGACCAGGTCGGCAATGTTTTCATTGTAATGGTCTTGTTTTAACCGGTATACAGCATCGGCTCCCATTATTTTGACCATGTTTTCGTACACTGCATCACGCCGGGCCGTAATACTGTTCATTCTTTGGCTGAGTTTGCGGCTGAGAGAATCGAGGTATGTTTTGGTTTTTTGTACCAGTGAGTCGTTGAAGGATCGTTCGTTGAAAATGCCCTGGTATGGAAAGGATGAAAAGCCGGCTTCTTTCTGAAGCATTGGTATTTCGTGCTGAAGTATTTTCATCAGGTCGCGGGTACGGCGGCTGTTTTCTCCTTTGACGAGGTTTCGCTGAGATTCATCCATCGCCGATTTGAGTGTCGGGATGATGTAAGCCGTCTGGAATTCGTAATGGGATATCTCTTTGTCGTAACCGTAAAATATTTTTGAATATTGGTTGTTTTTGAATTGCTCGACGGCTAATGCTTCGAAGGTCCAGCGGGAGGGCATCAGGTCGCCGACCAGGGGAACATAGGTACGGGAGGCGATGGAGGGGTTGAGGTAATCGAAGGGCACAATGGTACCACTGAGCAACAGTTGGGGTACGATAATAAAAGGGATGAGGATATAGATCGCCACCACCGAATCGAGCCCGGCAGAAATATTCAAACCGATAAGGTTGGCCAGGCATGCGGTGGAGAAAAGGATCAGGAAGTAGCTCAGGGTCATTCCCTGGATGCCGAGAATGAGGTTACCCGCTACCACATACAGAATGGTTTGTATGGCGGAGAGGATAAAAAGGAAAAGGATTTTGGAGTTGAGGTAACTGAACCGGCTCAGGTTCAGAAAAGCTTCCCGTTTCAGAATCCTGCGATCATGGATGATCTCTTCGGCGCTGACCATCATCCCCAGGAAGAGGGATACCACTACGCTCATGAAAAGGTAGGGAACCAGGTTGCGGTTATCACTGAAGAGGTATTCATCCCTGAAACGGTAGCGGGTGAGGTAAGCCAGCAGGGCAGCAAGAAAGGGAGCTTCCAGCAGGTTGATCAGCATGTACTGGCGGTTGGTGATCTTGGTGAGCAGGTTACGGATGCTGAAGATACGAAACTGTTTAAACCGTCCGGGTATTTTAAACGCGCTGGCTGGAACCTCCTTTTTTTCCGGTTCGTGGATTAACCCGGGTTGTATTTTTTTCCGGAAAAGATCATACCACTCTTTGGGGGTAATTTTCCGGTTGCCGGTCAGTTTCCCGTATTCATTGACAATTTTCGATTCAGTGATCTGAAGAAGTTGTTCAGGATTAACATACCCGCAGTTCTGACATTCGCTCTCATCGGGGTTCACGTGGCTGGTAGCCGTTTTGAACCAGGCCAGGGCATCAATGGGGTTGCCGTAATAGATCGGGTAGCCCCCCTTGTCCATGATCAGAAGTTTATCGAACAGTTTGAAAATATCTGAGGAGGGTTGGTGAATGTTAACAATAACCAGCCTTCCTTTCAGGGTCTGTTCTTTGAGCAGGTGCATCACCATTTCCGAATCCATGGATGAGAGGCCGCTGGTAGGCTCATCTGCAAAGAGGACGCCGGGTTCCCTGATCAATTCAAGGGCGATGTTCAATCTTTTTCGTTGACCTCCGCTGATGAATTTGTTCAGGGGATCGCCAACGGTGAGGGATTTGATCCCTATGAGGTCGATGTCTTTGAGTACCCTGATCACTGCGCGGACCAGTTGCTTTTGTGAAAAGTCCCTGAAACAAAGTTTCGCGTTATAATAGAGGTTTTGGAAAACCGATAACTCTTCAATCAGCAGATCGTCCTGCGGAACGAATCCGATAATTCCCTGAAGTTGCTCATTTTCACTTGAAAGGTTGTGTCCGTTGATCAGAATTTCGCCGGAGCGAAGGGGCAATGCGCCATTGAGCAGGTTCAACAGCGTGGATTTCCCGACACCGCTTCCGCCCATCACCCCGATGAGTTCTCCGGAGTGGGCTGTAAAACTGAAGGGATGGATCCCGTTGGTGCTGTTTTTAAACCGGTATTCTATTTCTCTTGCCGAGTAGTCAATGCTGACCCGTTCGCGCGAGTGCATGAAACGGGAAGCCACATCAGCATAATAGACCGGGGATATTTTAAGGTTTTTGAGAATAGCCCCGGGGTTGAAGACGAACGATCGATAGGATGGAACATTGTGACTGTTCAGGTAGAGTTCGGTGGGTCCCAGGTAGCGGCAAAGGATGGTTCTGACCGAAGGGAAATAGAGGAACAGCATTTTCCCGTCGAGATGGTCGCGGGTGATGTGTTTAAAGGGCAGATCAGGAGACCCGGGATCCTGATCGATGACCAGAAGGTGTTCATGGCGACATCCCTCTCCCAAGGGATTTTCGATGAAGGTTTTGGTATTGCGAAATTCCTGTTCCGGTTGGTTGAATACTTCTCTGAAAATCTGCAGGTACTGGTCGATCTTTTGGTTTTCGACGACCGGTTTTTGCTCCTCTTCGCGACTCAGTTCGTTCAGAAATTCAAGGAATTTTACAAAAACCAGCAGCCGGTCGCGGGCGGTTAACTGGTTTTGTATTTTTTGGCAGATGGTACGGATCTTATCGGAAACATCTACTGCGCTCTCATCGTTTACTTCTTCCGGGGGTTGATGAAAGAAGACCAGTTCGTCGAAAAGTTTAAGATACTCTTCAAGTTCCTGATTATTAAGGTGTTGTTGTAGGTATGAGGAGAGGATGATCCGTGCGTTGGAAGTGACTTGTTTTTTAGTGGAAGCGGCTACGATGGCGAAGAGTTGCACAAGCGCCATCAGGATGGGTTCAGACATAACGGCCGGGTTTTACCTGGATCAAAGGTATAAAAACGGGCAATAAAAAACCACCTTTGAGAAAGGTGGTTTTTGACGGGGGATGGTTTATTTGTTATTTCACCATGTTGATTCTCACGCTTTCAGCCAGGTCAGCGATTTCGGCTGATTTTTCGATGGGGATCTTTTTTCCGCTTTCGATGCTGTAGTTGGTCCAGATGTTTTTCAGCCTGGCCATGTCATCGGCTATTGGTTTCATGTTCTGATCGGCGTTATAGGCTGATAGGATGGTCATGAGTTTTTCATAATTGTCTTTCTGAGCGTACAATACAGCAATGATTTTAGAGTTGTCACGGGCAACTTCTGCCAATGAAGCGGAGAGGTAAATGGCTTCGGCAAAGCCGCCGGTAGCGATCAGGACGGCAACCTGGGTGCGGTTATTTTTTGCCAGGAAGTCGTTGGTTTGACCGAATACCCGGGTGATTAATGCGACCAGGGAATCTTTTTTGTTGCCATATTTTTTGACTTTCTCTAAGAGGGTTTGGTCGTACACGCCGGCGATACCCAATTCGTCTGCCAGTTTGTTGGTGCAGGCAAGAAACTTATTGGTTTCATCAGTCCGGTTATAGGTTGCCGAGTAACTGAGGTCAGCGCTGTAGATTCCCAGGTTGAGTGCTTTGCTTTTCTCGGTTGCATATTTCGTGACGTTTGCCGGAGGATTGGTGATATCGAAAATGAAACCGGCTTTTGCTTTTTCGAGAAGGTTGGTGACCTCAAAAGGAGTGGGGAATTTGTACAGCAGGCTTTGTGATTCAGGGCTTAAAGTCACCTCTTTAAGGATGGTATCAGCGGCTGCTTCATTGGCTTGTTTGTCTTGTTTAGAAGTGCTGTTACAACTGCTGAAAATAAAAACTCCCATACAGGCTGCCAAAGCAAGGCCGGTGGAAAATTTGTTCAGTGCTTTCATAAAGACGTATGACGGTTCGTTTGTAATGGTATGGATGGTTAAATTCTTTGCAGGGATTTAATGCGAAATTAAGTGATTTTTTTGAATATTGGCACTTTTTTTTCAATTTCTGCAACCCCTTTTCATTATGCAGGGTTGTAGCATCAGTTAAGGATCCTGTTATCGTCAGGGATCAGTCATCGGGCAACAATGTCCGCTTCATTGCTCCGAAGCTGGTATAGATTCCAAACATCGAGGAATAGTGACCGTCTTTCAGATCGAAGAGGGCCGTGTAGAAAAGGGTCACCGGTTGTTTTTTGAAGAAGGAAACTTCCACACGGGGCCCCGACGCATACATCTGATAATAGCGGATAAGTTCTGCACCGAATTTGAAGTTTTTCCAAAGATAAAAACCCATGGCATCCCAGCGGTACCGTTTTCCTCCGAACTCAAAGGCGCCGAAAAATGACCAGTGGTCATTTCCCAGGAGGAGCAACGGAGAGATGCGCCACCATTCTGTTTCATTGGTCTGAAAACCGGCCAGAAATCCCACCGACACGCCTTTGACCGGTGTATAGGTAACGCCACCAAGTCCTTCACCCCAACTGCCCTTTGCGTATGCATTGATATAAAAATAGGCGGTGGCAGCCAGATGTTCATTGAATTGATGGTTGGTATAGAGGGTCAGGATGGGAAAAAGATTCCCCTTGTCGATGATGTTGTACTGGTTGATTTTGAATAGGGTCTGACCCGTAAGAGCAGAAGGTGTTAACAGGAGCGTCAGGAGGAGAAAGCAGTGTCCCTTTTTCATACCGGCTGGTTTGTGATGATCAGGTTTGTTTCTCGGGTATCGTGATGATAAATTCAGTGTACTCTCCTTCTTTTGATTGCACTTCGAGTTTTCCTTTGTGCATTTGGGTCACAATATCAAAACTCATGGAGAGTCCCAGACCGGTTCCTTTTCCGGTAGGTTTGGTGGTAAAGAAAGGGTTGAATATCTTCTCCCTGACAGCATCAGGGATGCCTGTCCCGTTGTCGCGGATCCGGATCTCAATCCGTTCATGTACCTTTTGGGTACTGATGATCACTTCAGGAGTAAAACCCGGAATGTGTTTTTTCGTTTTTTCATCCAGGGCATAACAAGCGTTGTTTACCACGTTGAGGATCACGCGGCTCAGTTCCTGCGGTATAACCGCTGCCTTGCCTGTTTCCGGGTCCAGCTTTGTTTTAATGCTGGTATTAAAACTTTTATCCTTTGCGCGCATGCCATGATAAGCCAGGTTAACATATTCCGAAACCAGGTTATTGATATCGGTCATTTCAAATTCCCCTGTCTTTCCTCTCGAGTGTTGGAGCATCCCTTTGACGATACTTTCAGCCCGTTTCCCATGTTCGTTGATTTTTTTGACATTTCCCTTGATCATGCCGATCACCTCCTCCATGTCGGCATACTTGTCGGGGGTCAGTTTCTCCTTCAGCTCCTCTATGAATTCGCTTAATTCATCTGCCAGATCTGCTGAAAGGGAAGAAAAGTTGTTGACGAAATTCAGCGGGTTTTGAATCTCATGGGCAATACCTGCAGTCAGGGCGCCCAGCGAAGCCAGCTTTTCCGATTGGATCAACTGATCCTGCGTATCTTTCAGATTTTGAAGGGTGTTCTGCAGATCTTCCAGAATTCGGGTACGGATAAAGGCTGAAATTACATGTTCCTTTGAGTTCCTCAGGAAGCTCAGGTCTTTCGCTTCGAAGGCGTGTTCGCGGTGCATGTTGTAGAGGTTCAGGAAGGCTTCTACCCTGTTCTCGACACGGATAACAAGGATCAGCATCGTTTTCGGGATTTCGATATCCTCTTCGCTGATTAATGTCTCCCATTGGGAGAAGTTGGTTTTCAGGAAAATGTCTTCATACAGCTCATCAGCACCGGCCAGGTACATTTTTTCAGCTTCAGTGAGGGACAATTTGACATGTTCAAGGGTTTTCAGATCCCATCCCGAGGCCGCTTTAAACCGGAAAGCGTCACTCTTTTTATCGTAAACCAGGGCGGCCGACTTTTCGACTGCCTTCATGGCTTTCATTTTTTGAAGAAGGGTTTGAAGCAGGTTTTCAAAGTTGATCTCAGAGTTGATCGATTTGACGGTGGTATTTATTTTTTCCAGTTCATAGTTCTTTCCTGCGAGTTCATCCGATTGTTTTTCGATCTCTTCTTTTTGTTGAACCACCTCGGCTGTGCGCTCTTCAATTTTTTGTTCCAGCATCTTTTTTTCAGCAATCAACTGGCGGTTTCGGATCACCAGGATTAAGTAGACCACTGCGGCGGCAAAGAGAATGTAAAGCACAAAAGCCCACCAACTGGTGTACCAGGGAGAAAGGATCCTGAAATTGAACTGTGCTTCGGGGGCTGTTTGTCCGTAAACATTTTTTGCCTTGACCCGGAAAATATAATTTCCTTTGGGAAGGTTGGTGTACTCTTTATGGGTTTGATCGGACCAATCGGACCAGGTTTCGTCGAACCCTTCGAGGCGGTATTGGTACTGATTTTTTCCTTTCGGTGAGAAATTGGGAGCAGCGAATTCAAACCACAGGGAGTTGTGGCTGTATTTCAGGACCGACATCTTTTTCTGAGCTTTGGGATCGATGGCCGATGTTTCTCCATAGCTGATCACGGAGTCTTCGGTGGTACGAATCATCCGGATCAGGGTGGGATGTGGCCGGGACTGAAGCGTTTTGACTGCCGGGTCGTATCGGATCACTCCATCAGGACCCCCCGCCCATGTTATTCCTGAAGGCTCAGGATTAATGGTCCAGATGGCATAATCGGCGATCGGCAAAAACGGGGTTTGTTTGACCTCATAATGATTGCCTTTTTTCTCCACCAGTCTCAGGTTACTTTCATCGCCTGAATTGACCCATAAATTACCCCTTGTATCTTCCATAATGATCGAATACCAGTTTTGTTTGCCGATTGAATCGGACCCGGTAAGGCTTTTGTTGAAAAAGGATTGCCGTTGATCATCGAAAAGATACAAACCGTCGCGGGTAGCTACACTGATGCTCCCGCCGATTCGGTTAATTGAACTGCCCGTTGTTTCCGGTAAGCCTGAAGAGGTGTCAAAATACTTCAGTTGCCCTGTGGCAGGAGCGTACCTGAGTATGCCTCCACCCATAGTTGATCCCCAGATGTATCCCGATTGATCCCGGATCAGGTCGTTGATCTCTTCACCGGATCCTTCGATCCTTTGGGAAATCCATGAGCCGTTCCTGTACCGGAGACACCAGAGGCCTTTCATCTCACCGGTATAAAAGGTTGTCGGGTCGTTAAAATCGTCCACAATCGACAGCGCAAATCCCTCTTTGATGAGGGAGGCATGAAATCCTGAAACTTTATAAACTCCCTGGGATGTTGCAGCCAACAGATCTTTTCCAAAAGGAGTGATTGCCCAACAGGCGGAAAGGATTTCAGGCACCGGGAGAAATCCGAATGTTTTGGCATCGTAATAATAGAGTCCCTGGTAAGTGCATACATAAAGCCGGTCCTGATGACGAACAATGTGATTCACAGCTCCATTCAACCCCGATTTGTTATCAAAGAAGGTGAGTGGATCAGGGATTCCCAGCATAGCAATCCCGTTGTTAAGTGCAGCCCAGAGGAGGTTGTCATCCCCGGCATAGAGGTTCTGTACACTTTCACTTCGGAGCGATGCCTTTTTGTCGATGATCTGAAGAATGGTACCGTCGGGACTGATGACGATCACGCCGTTACGGGAGGTGCCGATCGCGTAAGTTCCATCAGACAGGGCAACTCCGCAGGTGATGAGACTTCTCATAAAGAACTCACCCGCCGGGTTGTTGAATTTGTTAACACCCTTGGAGTCAAGTAAATAGAGGCCCTGGGTGCCGGTGGCGATCAATATTTGTTGATCCGGGTAAGGCAGCATTGCCTTGATCTCGATAGCACCTGAGACCATCTCTCCGTGGGGAACGGATACCATCTTCCGGTTCAGGTACCGCACCAGCCCTTTCTCTTTTACCTGCAGGAAAAATTGATCGCGGACCTGATAAGCTGAAATGATTTCAAGTTCTGAAGGGAAAACCTCCAGTTTCCCGGCATGGTACAGAAATATGTTCTTTTTGGTGATAAACCATATACCTTCTGTATCAGAAAAGATCTTTAAAACATCATCCGTAAAGAAAAACCTTTTGTCTTCAGCAGGAATCAGGCTCCTGAATGAGAGCGCTCCTGCGGGGCCGGTGTCAAGCATTCCAATCTCGCCTGATGCGCCAACAAAGATTTTCCCCTCGGAGGAAGCAGCCAGGGCTGAAACCTTGGTGATTTTTTCAGTCGGGATCAGTCGCCAGAATTCACCATCATATTGGAGTATTCCGGCGAAATTTCCGAAATAGAGCAGGCCTGCTTTGTCGCGAACGATGGAGAAGTTCTGGGCGTGAGCGGTGTATTCTGCGGGACTGAAATTTTTCACGAATGGTGACCCTTGTTCCTTTCTGAACGGGAGTTGCCCGGACAGGGGGCCGGAGAGGATCGTCAACAGGAAGGGGATCAGTATTTTATTCATAACCTTCACTTAAGCATTGTTGGTTTGAAGAAAAAAGTTCAGGTACCTTTCCGTCAGAACGGGATTGCCGGAGATGATTTCAAAGAGGCAGTCAGCTGCTATTTTCAGCGTATAACCCTCAGGGGAGGTAACTACAATTTCCCCTGGCCGGGGTTTATCGGAACCATTCATTGCACCGGGCAGGGTGACGGGCTGATCGCCCGTGCAAAGGATCAGGTTCATGAGATCTGTTTCATTGACCGGTGCAAAAAAGTCATCGGATTTCAACAACTGTATCTTTTCAAAGAGAAGCAGGTCCGTGTTGTTTTCTCTCCAAATGATTTTTCTCAGTGTTCCGGAAAGCCCGGGAGTCTTCTTTTTATCAAACAGGGAAAGGGTCTGGTCGAAGTAGTCCGGAAAACGGTTGCACAGGATCCGGCCTGCCAGTTCGGATAACAAAGGATCAGGATGGACCATGTTGGCTGCCAGCAGTGGGGCAGTGAACGCTTCCCCCTGATCAGGAATGGCACGGAGGGCATCCAGGGCACAGGCTTTAGTCCATTGGCTGACTTTGGATACTTCGCTGTTTATGATCACTTCCAGGCGTTCGGGAAGCGAGATTTTTTGCTGGGGGAAGCGATGCCGGAAACGATGCAGTTTTTCGCTCACCGGGAGATCCTCAAAAATCGGGAAGAAGAGTTCTTTGATCTCGTCAGAAATCGTCATGTCAGAGATCTCCAGGGCATAGATCCTGGCATTGGCATCTTTGCTTTCGATGGCCGATCGGATGTGTCCAATGGTTCTGGCATCGTAAATCAGCGAAAGCAGAAGAAAGAGGTGCTCTTTTTTGTCTTCTAGTTCCTGGAGTAAGGCCAGTCGCAAACTTTCAGTGCCCCGATGTTCGGTAAGGTCGTTGACGGCGGCCATGATCCAGACCATCGTTTCAACTGCATGTTCAATGGTGGTTCGGATGAAAGAAATTTCTGTGGCTGTAGCGTGGTATTCGAGATGGCTCAATGCCAATAAGGCCTGGAACCGGGTGACATGATCGGGATGAAGGATTTGATTCCGAAGAAATTTCAGGGCTGCCGGAGTGCCCATCGATTCTGCAATGGTGATGATTTTTAACCGGGTGGTCCTGGCGGTTCCTGTTTTTTCAAAAACCCGCTCCAATTCAGGTAACACGGCCTCGCCGGTCAGTTTGAGGGCATTGACCGCAGTGAAGGTAAACGCGGGGATCCGGAGGTTTTCAATCAGGTAAGGCCACAATTCCACGCGCCGGATGCGACCTGACGAGAGGATCGCGGCTTTTCTGACGGCAGGGTCGGGATCCTGGAGAAGGTTGATAAGGAGTTTGTAGGTGTTGTAACGGCCGGAAGAGCCCAAAAGGATGGCTGCCCGTTCTCTTTCGCTTCGAAGGTCCGACCGTGCGTAGTCGATCAGGTACTCGAAAGAAAGATCTGATCCGGTTGAGACCTTTTTGTTCAGAACCATACTGGTGCAAAGAGGATCAGCCTTTTCAAAAAAGCTGATGACCCGGGGCCTGATCTCTTGAGAGGCGCCGGCAACAGTTTGCCGGATCAAAGCCACCATGGGGTTCTCTCCATCCGTAATGCCCGATTTCATCTCGCTCAGTTTCGACTTTAGCATGTTCCGGTATTCCTCATACATTTTAAAGGAAATCCAGATCCAAAGCCCAAGGATGACGATGAAAAGCCAGGTATAGCTTACAAGGGTCACAGCCGGGATGACTGAAAAAACGAGGATAACGACACCGGTGAGGACGGTTCCGGAGGCTTTGGGAATTCCTTCGATCTGGTTTTGAAATGGTAAACGCTGTTCCACCGGGACCGGTTGGTAGAGTAACTGGAAAGCAGGTTCATAAACAGCGCCCCGAATCGATCGTTCGAACAACCGGGCCAGCGCAATAAAAGAGAAGAAAAGGCCGACGGTACCATAGAAAGAACCAAACAAGGCGGCCATAATAATACTGAAAAGCAATATAACAGGCAAAGAAAGAAGGCTCGGACGAAGTCCGTATTTATTGAGGAACCGGCCCGAGAACAATTTGAAAATCAACTCTAAAACGGCAACACTTCCCAAAAATACCCCAAGGAAGCGGGCAATGGTTTCCGGGTTGTTGGAGAATTCAACTTTGGTCTGCGCCAGGAAAAGGAAATCAACAAAAAGATACCCGAAAATGGGAAGGAGCGCCATCAGGGAGATCATCATGAAATAAGGTTTTTTTACCAGGTTGAGGTAATTCCATTCCGACTTTTTTTCATTTTTTGGAGCAACAGCAACTGGTTTTTGTTGTTCCAACTGGTCCTTGTAATTCCGGAAAATAAGATAAACCAAACCCAGACAAACCAGCAAGGCGAACGAGGAGAGAAAAAGCAGGTCGGGCGCTTTGATGACTTTGAGAATCAACGGGATGGAAAAATAACCGATAATGATCGAAATCACCTCTCCGGCGCTGATCAGCCCGAAAATCCTTTTTCCCTGGCGAATATTGAACAACCTTCCTGCAACACCCCAGAAATTGACCAATGTGATGTACACCTGAACCCTGACCCAGGTGTACATGATAAAAGTGAGCCATTGTGAGTCAGCCAGCCTGACCCCGATGCTGATAGCTGTAACCGTCAGAAATACAAAAAGATACTTGAGCATCACCTGCCGGTAAAGTCCGTTTTTCCGGTCGATCCGCGAGAAGAGGAGCCAAGCCAGATAAACGAGTATCCCGGAAGCAATGAAAGAAACCGGGATCATCTTCGGAGAAAAATGTTTTAGAAAGAGGGCATTGGAGGCCGTGAAATAGAAGGAAAGCGACAGCCCCACGAAGAACGAAAAAGTCATCATGAGGAAAACGGGATTTGCTTCCTCTTTATGAATGTTCAGACTTTTCAGGAGCCAGTGCGATTGCTTCATGACAGCTTCGGATCAAAGAATTTGAGGATGCAGCGGAAGGGTATAGTATTCGGTCAGGTCGTTGGTTGCCGGGGCCATCAGCATCTGACGAATGTCACCGGGGATCAGGTTTTTAAAATCGAGATGGTTGATGATCCCTTTGCCGGAAATCCTTTTTCTCCTTAAAATCTCGAGGACCAGCTCTATTGACATCCATCCCGTGATGCTGTTGATTTTGTATAGCAACGGCAGGATGGTAGCCGGATAACTTCCCTCCCGGAGCCGGAGATTGATTTCCGGTGAAATGCCGATGACAGGGCCTGCATCAATGATTTCGGTGACTTGATGGATCACGATCGGAGAGGTATCCAACCCGTTGCGCATGATGTCATGAAAAGGCTGGGCACCGATACCTATATTGCAAGTCAGATTGGAAGGATGAAAATTGTAGGCACCGTCAGGAGGGAAGTCGTACAATACAGCATCCAGCTTCTGTCCGAAGCAATTCATGATCAACACATCCGGAGCCCATTCCCGATAGCGTTCCCTGAAGAATCCGGTTTTCACTTTCCCTGAATAACAGGGAATACCGGCTTCCAGAGAAGTTGTAATGATCCGGTCTCTCAACACTTCACTTTCAGCAGGTGTGTAATTGCTCCAGATCCTTTTTTTCAGTGAGATCTTCGCGCGGGGGTCAACGGGATCATCCGTCACCATGCCGACAAGGCTGATCAGCCCCGTATTTTTCTCCTGAAACCTGATCAGCGATTCCAGAATTAGCTGCCCTCCGATCGCACTGCCGAACAAAACAATTTTTAGTCCGCCGGGAGAACCCTGTTTCGTTTTTTCCGGGATAAAGTAGCCTCCCCAAATAGTCTCATTATCGATCTTTTTCTGTATCATTCTTTCAAGAGTGCAAATTAGAAGTTATAGGACAGGGTTACCAGGAAATGCCTTCCCCGCTGGAGTATTTCAGTAGGGCTGTTGATCCCGTCGGCAGCTTTTGTACCGGGATGAAAATAGGTCGTGTTGAAAATATTGTTGCAAACCACCTGCAGGAAGAGCCCCGGAACGATCTTTTTGTTTTCATACGTAATGGTTCCGTTAAGGATGGCGGTTGTGGGAAAGGTATCGAAATTCAGCGGGACGGTTGTTCCTTCTCCGGTGGGGCGGGATCCTACAAAGTTGAGGCGCAGGTTAATGTTCAGTTGATTCCAGAAAGATTTATTGGCTCCGATATTGAACTGATGACTTGAAATGTCGCCTACCCGGTTATCGACGGCACCGGCTTCGGAGTATGTTTGTCGCGGATCGCAAAAGGTGTAATTGAACCAGGCTGAAAAACTTTCAAATTGGTAAGTGGCATTGGCTTGTATGCCGGTAATCGTGAACCTTCCGATGTTTTCGTTCTGAATTTTTCCGGGACTGTTTTCTACTGCGACAGTACCGACAACATTGTCGATATACTCCCTGTAAAGGGTGATATCGGCTTGAAAGGATTTGTTGAGCCTGAAACCGCCACTGAGTTCGATGTTCTGGATGTTCTCAGTCTTCAGCGCAGGATTGGGTATACGGTTCCCGATGGCAGAATATTTTGTCCAGTTCGAAACGTTCATGATACCTTTGGAGTAGATCGCCTTAATGGTGAACCTTCCCGGTGACCATACCACAGCGGCCCGGGGGCTTATTTCGCTTCCGAAACCGTCGTTGTCGCGCACCTTGTTGTAGTCGTAGCGGAATCCAAGGGTGATCTTAAGTTTCCGAAAAGCCTGGAAGGTACCCTGTGTGTAAACCCCGAAATCCCAGATATTGAATTCATTGCCTCCTTTGGGCGAGGGAAGGATCACTGCAGAATCCTGCGGGGTAGGAGTCAGGCTGCTGTAATAAGCGCCCTGCATCGTGCTGTTGCGTACCTCCAGTCCGGAAACGAGGTCAAACCTTGAAACGGGTCTGTAGATAACTTTTAACTCGTTTCGCAACTGTTTCGACATCTGGTAATTGTATTGTGTTATCCAGGCGGGGGGCGTATTCAGGACCAGATCGGTCAGTTTTTTGTTGCCCCGTGCGTAATTGGTAACATATACCAGGCGTGCATCATCAGTTACGGCGTGAATGCGGTAGGTTGTGAGGTTGGAGATAAAGACTTTTTCGCTGACCTGGTTCTCATATTTTACGAAAAAATTGGAGAGTTGGGGGACCCAGGTCTGCCCGTTGTCGTAAGCAGCCACATAGGTGTCGGTGTATTGGGTCAGACCCCCACGGCTGTATCGCCAGGTCTGGAACCCCAGGGTGAAATTCCCGATTTTGACTTTTGCGTTCACCAGCCAGGAGTTTGTTTTGTTGGAAAATCCGATCTGATGGCCGTTGACCTCCTGGCTGTATCCTGATTTATCCAGGTTCCTTGCTGTTTCTACGCCCAGGGGAGTGAGGCAGAGTTGGGCGGAATCGGCCGATAAGGTATAATAAGGATGAGAAAAAGGCAGGTTGTTATCGGTGAGGTATTTTTTTGCCCCGGAGGTGATGTTCAGTAGTTTTTCATAATCAACTCCGTTATACACATCCGGATTGTAGTCGAAATAGGATTGGCTGGAGATATCCATTTCGTCAGAGTGATAGAGCCGGCCGGTGACGGTGAAGGAGATGTTGCGTTTTTTGCCCGAGATGCTCAGGTCAAAGGTGCTTGTGTTGTAAGTGCCATAACTGGCGTTGGCGGTTATCCCGATGCTGCGGCCCGGCTTGATCGCATCGACCGAGTTTCGCATGATCACGTTGATGACTCCTGCGAAAGCGTTGGGACCGTACATGGTGGAAGCCGGGCCGTAGATGATTTCAACCCGGTCGATGTTGGAGAGCGGATATTGCCGGTCGATATAAGCCCAGTTGGTCCACAAGTCGTTCTCCTCGATGCCGTCGAACAGCAAAAGGGTCTTTTCCGTGTTGTTCTGGCGGAATCCGCGTTGGTAAACATTGGCATATTCCGGACCATAAAACATGGAGAGGTCAAATCCCGGTACATCTTTGAGCAGTTCGATCAGGTCGTTATACCCTCTTTTCCGGATCTCATCACGGGTGATGACCACAATGGTGGCAGGCGCTTCATAGATCGATTCAGCCTTTTTTGAAACGGAGGTGACTACCTGAACCCCGCCTGAGAGTTTGAGTTGATTGACCATTTTAATAAACGAAGGCGGGTCAAAGAGGTTAGCTTCGTAAGTTGGATTGATGGCCAGCAGGCGCCCTGTTTCAATGGTAGCGCGCTCGTTGGAGTCGATGGCAATGTAAGTCATGGCGAGCAGCCGGTGGGCCTCCACCTTTTGTTTTTCATTGAAACCTCCCGAGAGGCAGGGATCAAGCATTCCGATCACTTCAGGAAACTTTCCTATCTCATAATTTTTCCTGGCTTCGTTCAGGGTAACATCGCTGCAATCCTGCGCGACTGCGGAGTACGATATAAGACAACCCACGAAAAGCATCATCCAGGGTGAGAAAAAGTTCCACTTGAGGGGTATCTGGTTCATAAGCAGTATAATGTTTGCAGTGGCATTGTATTATGGAAGATCAGCCCTGGTTTTTTCGTAGGGAATGTCACCTCCGACCATCTTCTGCCATTCTTCGGGGGTCATATTTCTTTTGAGTGTTTTTTTCAGGCTGGCAGCCATTTCAGCATTGGTAGTGGAGAAGATCCGAATGGTTTTGTCAGCGCTGCAGGAGATGATTTTTTTGTCATCCTGTGAAAACAGAAGGTCATAAACCCAGAGTTCATGGTTATCGATTGCGACAGGGTTGCTGGCGGGAGTCAGGAGATCGGAGATTCTCAGGGTCCGGTCATAACCTGAGGAGGCCAGTCTGGTACCGTCGTGGCTGAACATCAAAGCGGTGATTCCGGTGGCATGGCGTCCGATGATCTCATGAGGGGGATCGTTGGGATGATGCAGGTCCCAGGT
>CALMDO010000078.1 GCA_937862805.1 uncultured Bacteroidota bacterium | reverse complement strand
AAACCCGCTGCCACTGAAACCACAAAGCCTGCCGCCACTGAAAAAGCAAAACCGGCAACTGAAGCAAAACCCGTCGTAAAGCAGGCTCCGAAAGGAACCACCCCGGCAGCCAAACCTTCTACCAAACAATCCGATAAAAAGGATGTAAAAGAAACCAAACCGGCCGCGACAGAAACAGCAGCGCCGGCTGATAAAAAAGATGCTGTTACTCCCGGAAAAAAGTAATTGCATCCTCCTTGTTCATACAAGAGGCCGGGTTATTGACCCGGCCTCTTTCATTTGATGCCATAAAAGTTACAATTGATGGCTTTCAGGCATTGTTCCAACTTAGCCAATCTTTCCCTTCACTTTCGCAATCAAAGCCTCTTCAGCAACAGCGGTCTTTTCCAGCAGCTCTTCTCCCTGTGTAAAAATGGTGGCCAGAAATTCCTTGTCTTTCAACCCTGCGCCGTTAACCTTCACGTTCAACCAGGCTCCCATCACAGCCGATCTGATGCAAAGCGCACCCACCCCGGCATCCGTCACTGAATTGGGATTGCCCTGATCGACCATGGCTGAGATGATCTCAAATCCTTCATACGCTTTTTGCATCGTTTTGAAAGGGACTTCAATGGCGTAACGGGTGGCATCCTGGATGGCAGCGCTCCGTGCTGCTTTTTCGGTATCCGTTCCTTTTGGCAGTGAGAAAGCATTCATGATACGGTTGAAGGCACGGGTATCTTCATCGACCAGAAATAACAACTCATCCTTAAGTTGTTGTCCCCGTTCCGCCCAGTCGGAAAATTCTTCCCACCGCTCATCCCATCCCGGTTTGTGGGAAGAGAGATTGGCCACCATCGTTCCCAGAGAAACACCCAGGGCAGCAATATAAGCTGAAACGGACCCTCCTCCGGGAGCCGGCGACTCCGAAGCGGTTTCGTTGGCAAAACCCTCGGCCGTCAACCCAACCAGTTTTTTCTCTGCCGTGTCGGCAAGAAGGTACTCTATCACTTTCTCTTTCGGGTTGAAGGGTTTCAGGTCATCCAACCCCAGCGATTTTACGGCGATCCGGATGATCTCTTCTTCAGTGATACCCGTTGATCGTTGCTGTTTCCTGAGAAAATATTTTCCTGCATCCAACAATGCTTTTTTCGGGATCAATCCCACCAGTTCGGAACCTGTCACTCGAAGCCCCCGCTCCTGTGCCTTGGCACAAGCAGCCTCAAAGGCTTCATGGACCGGGGTGATGCTGATGTTGGTCAGGTTGATGGAGACCTGGGCAATACCATACTCTTCAATGTACCAGCCGATAGCCTTACAGGCTTTTAGGGCGCCGGGTATCCATATTTCATTGCCGTTTTCATCTTTCTTAATTTTCCCTGTGATGGGATTACCCTCCCTGACCGGCCTTCCTTTCTCACGAATATCAAATGCCACTGCATTGGCCCGCCGGGTGGAGGTTGTGTTCAAATTGACATTGTAAGCTACCAGGAAATCACGGGCACCAATGGCAATAGCGCCGGTTCCGGGGTTGAAACGGGCAGGACCGAAATCGGGTTTCCAGGCGGGATCCTGCAGTTTTTTTGGCAATCCTTCATATTCTCCCGCCCTGCAGTTCGCCAGGTTGCGTCTTTCCGGCAGAAACGCCGCATTTTCATAACAATAAACCGGTATTTCAAGCTCGCTCCCAACCCTGGCGGCCAGCTTTCTTGCGCATTCCACTGTTTCTTCCATGGTAATTCCGGCTACCGGGACCAGCGGGCAGACATCGGTGCCGCCAAAACGGGGATGCTCGCCATGGTGCTTGCTCATGTCGATCACTTCAGCGGCTTTTTTAATAGCCCGGAAAGCAGCTTCCACCACCGCTTCGGGCGAACCGACAAAGGTCACTACCGTCCGGTTGGTCGCTTTACCCGGATCGACATCAAGCAACCGCACACCGTCAACTTTTTCAATTTCATCCGTGATCGTTTTAATCACATGCATGTCTCGTCCCTCCGAGAAATTGGGGACACATTCAATCAGTTTTTTCATAGTAAAGTATCCTAATGAGCCGCTTAAAGAGCGGGAAATTTTTGGCAAAAATAGGGAAATCCCTTCATCTTTCGTATGTTTGTAAAATGATCTAAAACCCTTGAAAAAATGAACAAGATCCTCTGGATGCTCCTTCCCCTGGCCTTGGTTTTCAGCCAGTGTAAACCGAAAGAAGGCGTCAACGACAAAAGCATCACTCAATTCATTAATCAAACCACCATCGATTCCGTGATGATCAAACTTAACAAACAATATGGTGAAACGGCTAAAACCCGCATGGAAAAAGGGGTGAAACAAATCGCTGCATTGTGGACCCGCGAAGACGGAGATCAAAAAACATTTGAATCCTTCTGCCTTCAGTATTTTGTCGGAGATCCCATCCGGTTAGAGCTGCTCTTCAATCGGCTGAGCAACAACTTTGAATCCCTATTCGGCCACCTCAACATGATGAGCCTTGACCTCAAACGCGGAATGCACTTGGACATCGGGGAGATGCTCGACATTGACCAATTGTTCGCTGCTTATGAACCCGGATCGCATTTCGCCGATGATTTTTTTGCCAATAAACTGGCTTTTATCACTGCACTGAATTTTCCATCCTACTCCCTTGCCGAAAAGGAATCGCTGGGCGCTCAATGGTCGAGAAAGGACTGGGCTTATGCCCGGATGGGTGACATCTTCACATCCAGGGTCCCGGCAGCCTTTAATGTGAAAGTAGCCGAAGCCCTGACCAATGCCGATAACTACATATCCAACTACAACATCTATGTCGGCAACCTGGTAGATGATCAGATGAAGAACCATTTCGCGAAAGAGATGAAACTGATTAGCCACTGGAACCTTCGCGATGAGTTAAAAGCGAATTATAACAAAGGTGAAGAAGGATTGCTGAAACAAAACATGATCTACCAGGTGATGCTTCATATCATCAGACAGGACATTCCTGACAGTGTCATCAACAACCCCGCGATCCAATGGAATCCCTTTACCAATAAAATCTATAAAGAGGGAAAAGAGATCACGGCCGCTGCCGAACCCGATACCAGATACCAGATGTTACTGGAGAATTTCCAGGCCCTGAAAGCCGTGGATCCTTATACACCGATCTATCCTACTTATATCCTGAGGGCCTTTGATGCCGGAATGGAAATACCGGAAGCGCAGGTACGGAAACTTTTTACCGATCTCTGCTCCTCCCCGCAGGTAAAACAAGTGGGGAATCTCATCAGCAAAAGACTGGGCCGGGCGCTGCAACCCTACGACATCTGGTACGACGGTTTTAAAGCACGCAGCAACATGAACATGGAGATGCTGGATAAAATGACCCGTGCCAAATATCCCAACACCCAGGCATTTGAAGCCGATATCCCCGACATGCTGATCAAACTGGGATTCAAACCTGAAAAAGCACGGGAGATCGCAAGTCATATCACCGTGGATCCGGCTCGCGGAAGCGGACATGCATGGGGAGCACAGATGAAAGGTGATAAAGCGCACTTACGCACGCGCATCGGGAAAGAAGGGATGGATTATAAAGGGTATAACATCGCCATCCATGAACTGGGACACAATGTCGAACAAACCATCAGCCTCTATTTTGTCGATTATTATATGATGCAGGGAGTTCCCAACACTGCATTTACCGAAGCTTTTGCCTTTACTTTCCAGAAACGTGACCTGGAATTGCTGGGCATTAAAGACGCCGACCCCGATAAGGAAGCGCTTGCAGCGTTAGATAATTTCTGGGCCAGCTTTGAGATCATGGGGGTTTCATTGGTGGATATGCAGGTCTGGAAATGGCTCTACGACAATCCCACAGCCACCAAAGAACAACTGAAAGAGACCGTGGTCAAAGCCGCGATTGACGTATGGAACCAGTACTATGCACCGGTATTCGGTATAAAAGACAGTCCGATCCTTGCCATCTATTCCCACATGATCGACAACCCGCTTTACCTTTCCAATTACCCGGTGGGGCACCTGATCGATTTTCAACTGGATCAGTTCCTGAAAGGGAAGAATTTCGCGGATGAGACCATGCGGATCTATTCAAGCGGACGGCTCATTCCCCAATTCTGGATGAGAAACGCGGTCGGTTCTGAGATTTCAGTTAAACCTTTGCTGGATGCCACCGACCAGGCACTGAAGGTCATCCATTGATAACCTTACCGTTCAGGATAACGGTCTCCACTTTGTTGCTGCCAAAAGCATAAGGCATGAATTCAATGCCAGGAATGGGCCGTGTGATGAAAACATTGGCTACTTTTCCGCGTGCAATGCTGCCATAATCTTTATTCAATCCCATCGCGTAGGCACCGTTGATCGTCACCGCGTGGACAGCCTCTGCCGGCAACATCCGGTAATTGATGCAGGCCATCGAAAGGATAAGCTGCATGTTCCCAGAAGGGGATGAACCGGGATTGAAATCGCTCGCCATAGCCACCGGTAAACCGGCTGTGATCATCGCGCGTGCCGGAGCATACCGCATACCCAGGAAAAAGGCGGCACCGGGCAGAATCACAGGCATGGTTTCACTGTTGAGCAAACACTGAATCTCTTCTTCGCCGGTGAACTCCAGGTGATCCACTGAAAGGGCATTGTGCTTCACCCCAACCTGAATACCTCCCGAATAATCCAGCTCATTGGCATGGATCTTGGGCCGCAGACCAAACTTTGCTCCGGCTTCCAACATCCGTTCAGTATCGACAACGGTAAAAAAACCGCGGTCACAAAACACATCAATAAAATCAGCCAGCCCCTCTTCTGCCACCCTCGGGATCATCTCCCGGATGACAAGGTCCACGAAAACTTCCTGCCTGCCAATATAAGCAGCAGGGACCGCATGGGCACCTAAAAAAGTAGGTACGATGGTCAAGGGTGAAGTGGCTTTCAACCGCCGGATCACGCGCAACATCTTGAGTTCATCCTCAACATTCAGTCCGTAACCGCTCTTGATTTCAACAGCACCGGTCCCGGTCATCATGATCTCCTGCAACCTTGCGGATGCCTGCTCCGTCAACTCCTCTTCGGTGGCTTCATGAAGCCTCCGTGCCGAATTGAGAATCCCTCCGCCGCGGCGGGCAATCTCCTCGTAACTCAATCCACGGATCTTGTCGATGTACTCTTTTTCCCGGCTTCCGGCGTACACCAGGTGTGTGTGGGCATCACAAAAAGAGGGGAAAACCATCCTGCCCGTAGCATCGATCCTGCTAAGGTCATCCTGCATCTTTGGACTGCTGCTATTTTGTTGATCTGAAGCTGATTCCTTCATTAATCGCAATTCATCACAAGGCATGGTACCAAAATCTCTGATCCTGCCCTGTTCTATATACAACCAGGCATTGGTAAGAGTTTTGATCTCCGCCATGGCAGCACCGGCGACGCGGGTTACCGGTTGTTCCTCCACCTGCACCAGCTCCTTAATATTGGTTATGAGTATAGCCATGTTCAATCGATTAATCACCTGCTAAATTACTGCTATTTTCCGTATAAAGAAGGTCAACCTCCCCCCGATCATTGATGCAATCCATCAACCGGCGCTTGAGTTTCCAGCAGGTCATCTGCCGCAGTTCCATCTGTCGCGAGATTTCCCAGGAAGAGACCGAAGGATCGTGACAAACCAGGTACACGATTCTGAAGGCTTCCGTCAGCGGAATATGACAGCGGTGAAAGATCGTATGCGCTGTGGCCGATTCATCATGTTTGCAACGCGTACATCTTCTTGAAAATGGGGTTTTGCCCTGACAAAAATTGGTGTGGCCGCATTTCCGGCAAACGAACCCCTTCTCCCATTTTTGTTCGGCGATAAATTTTAAACACGATTCTTCGGAAGATGAAAGAATTGTAAACTCCTTAAAATCAATCTTTTTAATAAATTTCATGGAATGATCCTTCAATTTCATGTTGCAAAATTATAAAATTAGTGATATTTATGCGATTTGAATCGAATTTATTTTTAATTTTGCATCGTCGAAGCAATTGACACCATTCATGTCCGGCCGGTAATCCTGTAAAAAGAGACCTCCCGGCATGGTATCAAAGCAGGATAAATGAATTTAACTTTTGTGACCCATGAAAAAACTAGCTTTTACAATTCTCTTTTTAAGTACGCTGACACTGAATGCCTGCAACAACACCAGCAGTGCCGGCGACGGAGCCGGTAAAAATCCGGAAGGGGAAGTGGTACAGCTCACGGCTGCCAATTTCAAACAACTGGTGTGGGATTACACCAAAAATCCGCAGGAATGGTCTTATAAAGGAGACCAACCCTGCATCATCGATTTCTATGCCGACTGGTGCCGGCCTTGTAAAATGATCGCTCCCATCATGGTTGAGCTTTCAAAAGAGTACAAAGGAAAAGTCAGAATATACAAGATTAACACCGATGAACAACGGGAATTGGCCAAGTTGTTCAATGTTTCATCCATTCCGGCCGTGTTGTTCGTCCCAAAGAACGGGAAACCGCAGATGGCCGTGGGCGCCATGCAAAAGGCCTCGTATGTCGAAGCAATTCAGCAAGTTTTAAATGTCAAATAAACAGTATCCACGATTATTAATTCAATGACTATGGCAATAGAGCATCTCACCAAAGAAACTTTTTTAGAAAAAGTCTTCAATTATGAAAAAAATACCGATTGGAAATTTGAAGGAACACTACCTTGCATCATCGACTTCTATGCCGACTGGTGCGGTCCCTGCAAGATGGTCGCCCCGGTTTTAGAAGAGCTGGCTGTCGAGTATGCCGGGAAAATAAACATCTATAAAATTGATACGGAAGCGGAACAGGAACTGGCCGGGGCTTTTGGCATCCGGAGTATTCCCTCGATGCTTTTCGTGCCCATGGCCAATCAGCCGCAGATGTCGGTCGGCGCCCTTCCCAAGGATGCCCTGATCAAGGCTATCGGCGACGTTTTACTGAAAGAGAGCCAGAATTAACCGGCTTTGATACACCCAACCGCCTACCTCCCGCCGGTCGTGTACATGGTTGAACTGCTGCACGATATGAATCCCGTGATAGAGATTCACGAGACCTATGTCAAGCAGACTTGTCGCAACCATTGTGCGATCGGCGGTCCCAATGGCAGACAAATCCTCACCCTGCCGGTGACCCGGCCCAATGGCAACCGGACACTGACCAAAGATATCCGGATCGATAACCGCCAACCCTGGCAACGGATCCATTGGCGGTCGATAGTGACTGCATACAGCAATGCCCCCTTTTTTCTTTATTACCAGGATTACCTGGAGCCTTTCTATTCCCGCTCCTGGGAATTCCTGATCGAATTCAATACAGCCCTGCTCTCCCGCTTACTGGAAGTGATCCGTATCCCACGTCCGATCACCTATACCGGGCATTTTCACCGTGAATCTCTTCGAACCGGTCAACACGATCCGGTTTCCAAAAAAAATCTCTTCTCTAACACGTCTTACCTGCAACCATTTTCTCCGGCTAACGGATTTTTAGCAAACCTCTCCGTGATCGATACCCTTTTCAACCTGGGACCGGAGACTGGTGAATACCTGGAAAAACAATAGTTTTCTCTTTTTTTCACGACGCTGGAATTTTGGTTAAAATTCAAGTCCGGGAAAGATATTTCCGTATCTTTGCATTAATTTAATCCAAATAAGAGTGTCGATCTTATCCGATCTGAAGCAAGGGGAATCAGGCATTATAGCCAAAGTGCGAGGAAGAGGTGCTTTCCGCAAACGGATCACCGAAATGGGTTTCGTACGCGGAAAAGCGGTCATGGTGGTGAAAGCGGCACCACTCCAGGATCCTGTGGAGTACCGCATCATGGGTTCTCATGTCTCGCTTCGCCTGAGTGAAGCCATGCTGATCGAATTGGAAGAGCAGGGAGCGCCGGTTGCCATAGATGATGGTGGTGACAAGACTTCTCTATCGTTTGAAACAGCAGCGCCGGAAACAGGCTGGACCGCACACCCGACGGAGAAAAGCAAGATCATCGATATCGCGTTGGTAGGCAATCCCAATTGCGGAAAAACTACTTTGTTCAATTACGCTTCCGGTTCTCACGAACGGGTCGGCAATTTCAGCGGGGTAACTGTCGAGTCAAAAGAAGCACGATTCAATCAATCGGGTTACACATTCAATATCACCGATCTGCCGGGCACCTATTCCCTTACCGCCTATTCCCCGGAAGAGCTCTATGTACGGCAGCATATCATGGAAAAAGTTCCGGACATCGTCGTCAACGTGGTCGATGCCTCAAACCTGGAACGTAACCTCTTTCTGACTACCCAGTTGATCGATATGGATATCAGGGTTGTCATGGCAATGAATATGTACGACGAGTTTGAAAAAGAAGGTAATCATCTCGACTTGAAAGCTATGGGACAATTGTTAGGGATACCGATCATTCCGACAGTAAGTTCCAAAGGCACCGGCATTCCCGCTTTATTCGACAGGATCATTGAGGTGTATGAAGACCGCGATCCGATGGTCAGGCACATTCACATTAATTACGGATCGGATCTTGAACGGTCGATCCACAGGATCCAGGACCTGGTTTGGCGGGATCAGAGGATTACAGACCGGGTATCCTCCCGGTGGGTCAGCATCAAATTGTTGGAAAAAGATGAAGCGGTTGGCGACATCCTGAAAGGGTCACCGCAAAAAGAGAAGATCATTCAAAAAGTCGGAGAAGAGATCCGTGAGATCGAAAACAGTTTCAGGGAGGAAACCTCTACCCTGATCACCGATGCCAAATACGGTTTTATCTCCGGCGCTTTGAAAGAGACCCTTACAGCTCTTCGTGGAACGCAATCCGTCAGATCATCGAGTGAACGCATTGACCGGTTTCTTACTCATAAATTTTTAGGATTCCCCATCTTTATCTTATTCCTGTGGATTATGTTCCAGGCGACCTTTTCGCTTGGAGAGTACCCGAAGCAGGGGATTGAATGGTTGGTAGCCCGTACCGGATGGTTGGCTTCATCTCTCCTGCCGGCAGGCCCGGTAAGTGACCTGATCGTCGATGGCATCATCAATGGCGTGGGAAGCGTGATTGTGTTCCTTCCCAACATACTGATCCTCTTCTTCTTCATCTCTTTAATGGAAGATACCGGCTACATGGCAAGGGCTGCATTTATTATGGATAAGCTGATGCACAAGATCGGTTTGCACGGGCAATCGTTCATCCCTCTGATCATGGGTTTTGGGTGCAATGTACCTGCGATCATGGTTACCCGAACCCTCAAAGACCGAAACGACCGGTTGCTGACCATGCTGATCAACCCCTTTATGTCGTGCAGCGCACGCCTGCCGGTGTACATCCTGATCGCCGGTGTAGTCTTTCCCGATCATGCAGGAACTGCCATCTTCAGCCTCTATATGATCGGGATTATAATGGCTGTGGCAGTTTCAATCCTCTTCAAAAAAACGCTCTTTAAAAGCAAGGAAGCGCCATTCGTTCTGGAACTCCCCCCCTACCGGATGCCGACTTCAAAAGTCATTTTCAGGCACATGTGGGAAAAGGGACAGCAATACCTCAGGAAGATGGGCGGTGTGATCCTTGTCGCAGTAATCCTGATCTGGGCCCTGGAATACTTTCCTGCAGGTAACACAGTCACCCGGGAAGTACGACTGGAGTCGTCTTATATCAGCAAAATCGGGAAGACCATTGAGCCCGTCATTGCCCCGTTGGGTTTTGATTGGCGTATGGGGGTAAGCCTGATCACCGGTGCTGCTGCCAAAGAGGTGGTAGTCAGTACCATGGGTGTACTTTTTTCACCGGGCCACGAACAACATGACGGTATGCAGAACACCCTCAGTGATCACCTGAAAAAAGCCACCTATCAATCCGGAGTTGCTGCCGGACAGAAAATTTTTACTCCGCTCACCGGAGTTTCTTACCTCTTGTTTATTTTGATCTACATGCCTTGCATAGCCGTGATAGCAACGGTTAAAAGAGAATCGGGCAGCTGGAAATGGGCCCTTTTTCTCATTGTCTATACCACCCTGTCAGCCTGGATCATCTCTTTTACTGTTTTCCAGGCCGGGACACTGATTTTTGGATAATATGATCTTTCAGTACATCATCGTCGGAATCATCGTGGCAGCCAGCCTTTTCCTGGCAATCCATAACCTGATCCGGTTTTTTAGAACACCTTTTTCAGGTTGCGAATGTTGCAGCGGTTCATGCGCTGTAAAAGCCTTAAAACAGACCGGAAAATGATCACCATTGGTATGATTCTCGTACCTTTAGACCTTCCTATTTAAACCATTATTCAATGGAATACGGCATTTGTCTGAACAGCATCATCCCGGTGAGGTCTGAACCTTCTCACACTTCTACCATGGTTACGCAAATTCTTTTCGGCGAACATTTCAGGATAACGGAACAGCACCATGACTGGCTAAGGGTGAAGCTGGCTTACGATCACTACGAAGGATGGGTTGACACAATTCAGCTAACACCGGTCAGTGAAGCGGAATCCCATCGCCTTGATCAGGCAGATCCGGTTGTGAGTACCGGGTTGGTACAACTGGTTCAACGGGAATCATCCGGTGAAACGTTTCCGATAGTCTTGGGAAGTTCCCTGCCTGGTTTGAACAACAACCGCTTTATTGTTGGCAATGACACTTTTCTCTATGACGGACCTGCCACTGGAGTTGTCGCGGGTGAGGCACTTCCGGCAACAACCGATCCGACCGTGTTGTCAGCCCGGATAATCGAGGATGCACGGCGTTATTTGTTTGCTCCATACCTCTGGGGAGGGCGTTCCCCTTTTGGACTGGATTGCTCCGGATTCATCCAGATGGTTTTTAAAATCAACCATATCAAGCTCTTACGTGATGCCGGTCAACAAATCGAACAAGGGACATTGGTGCCTTGGCTGGCTGAAGCCGTTCCCGGTGATCTGGCATTTTTCGACAATAAACTGGGAGCGATCACTCATGTCGGACTGTTGATTGATTCCCGCCATATCATTCACTGTTCAGGGAATGTGCACATTGACACCGTGGATCACGAAGGGATCTTTAATCAGGACCAAAACCGGTACACCCACCATCTGCGGTTGATCCGCCGGTTGATCGGAACGGAGTTGAAGTAAAGCGATCTTTTAGTTGGAGTAATCGATCGGGGCTTGCGACTTTTTGGCGTTTTTCTCCGCTTTTTCCTGGTTAAAGATCCAGGTCAGCCTGAAATTGATCAGGTAATTGTATTGCTTCTCAGTTGATATTTCACTGTTGGAGGGGTCGTCCCAGTTAGCAGGCAGGGATTGGGAATAGAGCACCGACCGGTTGCTGGTGATGGATCTTTGCACCCTGGCCCCGATCCAGAGGTTAGCCCACAAACGTATCTGTACTTCGGCCAGTGCTGCGATTTCGAAGTTCGACATCGGGTTGGCAAGTTTCACATAGCCCGGCTGTGTTTCTGAGAAATAGAAATCCCGGCCTTCGCTGCTCTCGTTAAAAATTTCTTTTTTATTGATCAGTTGTCCGTAAGAAAATCCGACCCCTGCAGAAACGATTTTTTTATCCGTAAAATGGATCATGATGGGAACCTC
>CALMDO010000077.1 GCA_937862805.1 uncultured Bacteroidota bacterium | reverse complement strand
ACCACCAAGGATGTGGCCAACGCCATGAACAATAACCTCAATGTCGATGCACAACTTAACTGGACCTTATTCGACGGGATGAACATGTTTGTCAATAAGAAGATGCTGGGTATTATGGAAGATCTGGGACAGAACGGGACCCGGATCGTGGTGGAAGGGACCGTTGCCGACATTGTACTGACCTATTACGGGATCATCCAGTTGCGCAAGTTGGTGCATGTTGCACAGGATGCGGTGGACCTCTCCATGCAAAGGAAAAGGATCGCGGCGGCCAAAGTATCACTGGGCGCCGGGTCGCAACTGATGCTGTTGCAGTCGACCGTCGATCTCAATGCCGACAGCACCCGGCTGATCCAGGAAATGGTTGCCCTGGCCAACACCTGTGCCGACCTGAACCGTCTGTTGGCCCGGGACGTAATGACCCCTTTTGAAATCAATGACACCATTCTTATCAGGGAACCTTTACCTTTTGATACGATCCTTCGCAAAGCCCATGCCCAGAATGCCACGCTGACAGCCGCACGGCTGAATCAGGATCTTACCCGGCTGGGTGTCAACGAAGCGGAAGCAGACCGTTATCCGCGGCTCACCTTCACCGGAGGATACAGTTTCAGCACCCTCAACTCAAAAACCGGCTTCCTTCAATACAACAGAAGCTACGGGCCTTATTTCGGTATCTCCCTGAATTACAATCTTTTCAATGGTTTCAACGTGAACCGGGCGGTTAAAAACGCGAAAATTCTGATGAATTCCGGTGAGATCGAGGTCAAAGACGCCATTGAATCGCTGAATGTTAACCTGCTAAAACAATACAACCAGTTCCGGTCAAACCTCGAAGTGGTGCAATTGCAACTGAGCAACGTGATCGTGGCCCGTGAAAATGTGAACATTGCCTTTGAAAAATACAAACTTGGCAGCATCAACGACATTGAGCTGCGTGAAATCCAGCAAAAGCTTATTGATGCAGAATACCAACTCATCTCCTCGCAGTTTGATTGTAAAAAAGCAGAGGTTGAACTGACGCGGCTGAGCGGCGAAATATTGCGGTTTAAATCATTTTCTTCGCCTGCATCAGGGCAATGACGGCATGTACGATCTCCTGCAGGGCAACCGTACCGCAATTAAAATGAGCATCAAAGAGGTAGGGCGTATATTTATGGCCGTACATTAATTCGATCAGGGCCGTTCGTTTTTTATCCGTTTCCCGGGCCAGGTTGACCGCTTCCTCAGGTTTCACAACACGTAGTTTGCAAATCTCCGGTATCCGCCATTCAATGGGGGCATGTAATCTGATATGAAGGGCATTGGGATGACTTCGGAGTACCCCTGCGGCACCCCTTCCGGCGATCACGAAATGGCCATGTTGCCCCATCGCACGTACGATGTTCCCGATGGTGCTGCGGATCCTGTGACTGCTCACGTACCCCGGCGTGAAGGAGACCATCACGTCTTCAAGCAATCCTTTCCCTACTGAACTGATGAAATAATTGAGCTGGTTGGTTTGCAGATTAAGTTCCCGGGCCGCTGATTCGACCAACTCCTTGTTGATAAAACGCCACTTGACGATCGGTTGCTCTCCGGGAATGCGGTTGAGGGCGTCGGTTAAAAACTGTCCAATGATTTTTGAAGGACAACCGAACTCCCTGGAAATAGTTACCACAGGCCCGAAACCGGTTGTTTTCCCGACTTCAGGTTCTTTTAAGGCCTTTTCAATGTACATGCGAAGAAGATTTTCCATAATGCGCTCCTTTTTTGCATGATACGTAATTACAAATTTACATTATTCGAAAGCCCAAATCAAGTCATTCCGTAGTTTGCACCACATATTTCCTTACATTTGCAAATATTTTTATAATTTGACCTTTACTGAATTTGGTTTTGACCCGGCTTTGATGGATGGCATCGAAGCCCTGGGTTATACAACCCCCACCCCTATCCAGGAACAAGCCATCCCCGCAATCATTTCAGGCCACGACCTGATTGGTTCTGCCCAGACCGGTACCGGGAAAACCGCAGCTTTTCTTCTGCCACTGATCCAGGGGATCATCGCTGCTCCCCATGACGGGGCAATCAGGGCCCTGATCATTGTTCCGACCAGAGAGTTGGCCCTGCAGATCGATCAGCAAATGGAAGGATTGTCCTATTTTACCCCGGTCAGTTCAATCCCGGTTTACGGAGGTACCGATGGCGCTTCATTTAGCCGCGAGAAACAGGCCCTGGTTAAGGGAGCTGATATGGTTATCTGCACGCCCGGACGAATGATCGCCCATCTGAACATGGGTTATGTTAACCTGACACAACTCAGGTGGCTGATCCTTGACGAAGCCGACCGAATGCTGGACATGGGTTTCCATGACGACATCATCAAAATTATTTCTCATCTGCCGGTCCTTCGCCAGAACCTTCTTTTTGCCGCTACCATGCCCCGTGAAATGGAACTGCTGGCACGCAAAATCCTGAAAAATCCGGTCACGGTGAACATCGCCGTCTCCAAACCGGCCGACAACATCCTGCAATTGGCTTACGTGGTATTTGAAACCCAAAAAATTCCTTTGGTACAATACCTGCTTAAAGATATCCAATACCGGACCATTCTGATCTTCTGCTCCACCAAAAGCAAAACCCGCCAGGTGAGCGCCACCCTTAAAAAACTCGGACTGAGAGCAGAAGAAATCCATTCTGACCTGGATCAACCTGCCCGTGAAAAAGTCATGATGCGCTTCCGGAACAAAGAACTACCCATCCTGGTGGCCACCGATATTGTATCGCGGGGGATCGACATCGAAGATATCGACCTGGTCATCAATTTCGACGTCCCCAACGATGGGGAAGATTATATCCATCGGATCGGGCGTACAGCGAGAGCGCAATCAAAAGGAGCAGCCATCACCCTCATCGGCGAAAAAGAACAGGTAAAGTTTGCTACCATTGAAAAATTACTCCAAAAACCAGTTTATAAAGGAGCACTGCCCGTCCACCTGGGTGAAGGTCCTCCTTATCAGCCCGGAACACAGAAAAAACATTACAAAAAAAGAGCCCCCCGCTTTAAAAAATAAGAATATGTAAGTTTTTTCAACTATTTTGTCATTTCAATACTTATTTTCAATAAATTTGCACACATATTTTTAATTACATCATCATTATGAAAAATGGAAAAGTAAAATTCTTTAATGAGTCAAAAGGATTTGGATTTATTATGGACTCCGAGACAGGTAAAGAATATTTCGTTCACGCTTCCGGTTTGATTGACCGCATCCGCGAAAACGATGAAGTAACTTTCGACCTGACCGAAGGTAAAAAAGGATTAAATGCAGTGAATGTTAAACTTGTATAGCTTAACCACCAACGATTTTTATCCTGGAGGCTGTCGGTACCGACAGCCTCTTTTATTTTATTTTGATCCCTCTTTTTCCGGCTTCCACCGCGCTTCAAGGATGCGGTAAGGGTAACGGGTAACCAGTTGACGGGCATTCGGACAGGTGGTCGTGTGTATCCTGATCCCCTGGGTAACACTGACAAAAGCAAAAATCGGAACACCCGGAACCGGGTTACAACACCGGGCAAATTGATAATGCAACGATTGGATGCGGGGATCGATGATCACATAATCTTCCTTCCCTGCCAGCACGTCGGAAACCGTCTCAGGAAAACTGTCTTCTTTTCGCTGAGCTGTTGGTATCGGTTCCGTATCTGTCTCCTGTAAAGCTTTTTTGATCTTCAGCAAATCGCCCTTCCCTTCACCAAACCGCTGGTAAAGTTCCATCACGGTTTCACATTTAAAATATCCGGCCAATCGGTTGATCACCGGATCGGTGAATTCGAAACCCAGTTGGATCACCTTGTTCCGGATGATCTCTTTCCCCCGGTCGGCGTCTTTGTACGACTCCATTTTCAGGGCATGTTTGATACGCAGGATATTCCTCGGACTGTGGGCCATTTCGAGCCAGCCCTGGTTGGGTTTCTGATTTTTTGAGGTGAGTATTTTTACAGTGTCCCCGTTTTGAAGGATGTGTCGTAAAGGGACCATTTTACCATTTACAATGGCACCGGTACAGGTGGAACCGATCTCCGAATGAATCTCATAAGCAAAGTCTAAAACCGAATAACCCATTTTCAGTTTTTTCAGATCGCCTTTGGGGGTGAAAATGAATATTTCATCGGAATAGAGGGCTTTTTTTTCGTTGCTCACCCCCTTGTCAAGCCTTTTTCCGGCAGGGTTTTCGAGCATTTCCCGGATCCCCGCGTACATCTCGGTCTCAGCCTTTGAGCCACTGCCAGCCTTGTACCTCCAGTGCGCGGC
>CALMDO010000076.1 GCA_937862805.1 uncultured Bacteroidota bacterium | reverse complement strand
GATGGCAACCATGTTTTTACGGTTACTGCCATTGATCAGACCGGAAAAACAACCACTCAGGTTGTGAATTTCCGGAAAATTACCGCTCCTCCCTACAATCCGATGGACGGGGAATTGCTTTATTTCCCCTTTGACGATAATTACCTTGATCTGATTGCCGGCAATGAACTGGCGGTGGTCGGCAGTCCTTCATTTGCATCCGGAAAACTTGGCGATGCCTATCAGGGTGCAACAGATGCTTATTTGACCTATCCTTCTGACGGCATTGTGGGTACGGAATTCAGTTTTGCTTTCTGGTACAAAGTCAATCCGATGCCTGTCAGGGGAGGGATCCTCGCCATCAGCGCTCCGGGTGAAGACCGGAAAACAGGATTCAGAATGGCCCGTGAAGCCAGCGGTACACTGCAGAACCTCTTCGTGAACTTCGGTTATGGAACTGATGAAGTCTGGATCAACCCGTACTTCCAGGCTGACCCGGCCGGGGACTGGATCCATATTGCCGTCGCGATTACTGCTACCCACATCACCATCTATGTGAACAATACTGTCGTTAAAGACCAGGAAATCCCGGGCGCCATTGATTGGACCGGTTGCCCCTCCATTTCCATCGGTTCGGGAGCACCCAACTTCACCTATTGGGAACATTTCTCTGACCTGAGCCTTTATGACGAGATGCACTTCTTTAACAGGGCCATCACCGCTGCTGAAGTTCAACAGCTCTATCTGGTAAAATAAAGCCCTGACGCTACATCTTATAAAAAAGAGAGGGGAAGGGTTCGCCTTCCCCTCTCTTTATATCCGGCCTTCCATTGATGTCCTCTTTCCCAAGCAACTATCACATAATTCTGATGGAATGGAAAATAAGGGTTTAATGTCCCATTTAGAAGTGAAAATCATTGTCATCTTTTTGATGACAGGTTTTCTGTACTTGACAAATAATCCAACATTCAGTCAGGCAAAAACCTATTGCAATCCGGTTAGCATCGATTATGGCTATTCTCCCAGC
Source organism: uncultured Bacteroidota bacterium (assembly GCA_937862805.1). GTDB lineage: Bacteria > Bacteroidota > Bacteroidia > Bacteroidales > FEN-979 > CAIVAT01. The sequence continues at coordinate 727 of CALMDO010000076.1, read as the reverse complement.
ATTTGAATATGTCAAACCATCCGTTATTCAACTAAAAAATAAATTATGAAGTATAAACAGTGGTTATTTTTTGCCCTTTGGTGGTTCACCTTACTAACATCTTCAGCACAACCCTCACGGGTTTCAAAGGAAGAGAAAATGAAGCTCTTCATCGACAACCTGATGAAACAGATGACCCTGGAAGAAAAAATCGGGCAGTTGAACTTACCGGGATCAGGGGATATCGTAACGGGTCAGTCATCAAATTCAGAGACAGGTAAAAAGATAAAAGAGGGAAAAGTTGGTGGATTGCTGAATATCAAATCAGTGCAAAAGATTCGTGAGGTTCAGCAGGTAGCTGTGACCGAAAGCCGGTTGAAGATCCCCCTGCTCTTCGGGATGGATGTCATTCACGGGTACCAGACCACCTTTCCCATTCCTCTGGCATTGGCTGCAAGTTTTGACATGGATTTGATAGAACAAAGCGCCAGGATTGCTGCCATAGAGGCAAGTGCCGACGGAATTTGCTGGACGTTCTCTCCCATGGTCGATATTGCCCGTGATCCGCGATGGGGCAGGATTGCCGAAGGAGCAGGAGAAGATCCATACCTCGGTTCCAGGATTGCTGAGGCTTATGTGCATGGTTATCAGGGTAATGATCTCTCTCTCAACAATACCATCATGGCTTGTGTAAAGCATTATGCCTTATACGGCGCTGCAGAAGGTGGAAGGGATTACAATACCACCG
>CALMDO010000075.1 GCA_937862805.1 uncultured Bacteroidota bacterium | reverse complement strand
GAAACTTACAAGATTATTAAAACTCATTAAAGCAGTCACTCTGCTTGGACTGCCGGATTCAGGGTAACTCCTCTCCCTTGGAGGCGTTGTAGATAATGTACCATTGTTCGAGGCTCATCTCCACCCTCAGTGCATCGACAGCATGGCAGATATGGTTGAGATCGCCTGAGCCGATAACCGGCATCATACGGGAGGGATGCTTCAGCAACCACGCACAGATCACTTTTTCGACGGGTTGGATGTTGAGCTCATCGGCCACTTGTTGCAAAGCGGAAAGAACGCGGATTCCTTTTTCATCCTTTGGATGGAGTAGTTTTCCACCGGCCATCGGCGACCAGGCCATGGGGTGAATCCTTTCACGGAGGAAAAAGTCAATGTTGCCATTATCAAAGTGCTCGAGACAAACGGGGGAGAGTTCCACCTGGTTGGTCACCAGCTTTTCGCTGGTATGGGCCTGAAGCATTTTGAATTGCCCCGGCGTAAAGTTGGAAACACCGAAGTGAAGCACTTTACCGGTTTTTTTAAGGTCTTCTAAGGCACTGGCTGCCTCGTCGGGATCAAAGAAAGGAGCCGGACGGTGAAGCAGCAGCAGATCGATGCGGTCGGTCCCAAAGTTTCTCAGTGAATGATCGACGGAGTTGACAATGTGGTCGTAGCTGTAATCGTAGTATTTGATGCGGCAACCAGGAGATATATTGGAAGCCAGTCTGATCCCGCATTTTGTGACAATCTCTATTTTTTCACGGAAACCTTTCCCTAAACGGAGTGCTTTGCCCAACATCGCCTCGCAGGTGTAATTTCCGTAAATATCGGCATGGTCAAAGGTGGTAATGCCCCATTCAACCAATTGTTCCATCATTGCCAGGAGTTCTTGCGGAGACTTGTTCCAGCTTCCCATCCGCATTTGTCCGTGAATGATTCTTGACAACCCGAAATCGCTATCCAACAATACTTTTTCCATGTTATCAGGGTTTTTGAGACGACAGTTGAAGGTGTTTGTTGACAATGTACAGCAATTCATCCCGCGTATAGGGTTTGGAAAGGAAATCATCGAGCCCCTGGTTTAAAATGTAATCCTTTTCATCGGGTGTAGAATACCCGGTCACTGCAATAACCGGTACCCTGCTGTAATTTTTAAGGCTCCTGATCTCACCGGTAGTTTTTATCCCGTCCATTTCCGATCCCAGGTTGATATCCATCAGGATAAGATCGTATGGATTCTGGAAGGCATATTTGACTGCTAACAGCCCGTTATAAGCGGTATCGGTTGAAAAATCCTTGCCCAGAAACCTGGCAGCCAATTCTGCATTGGCCGGATTGTCCTCGACGATAAGGATTCTTGGCTTGTCACTATCCGTTTCGTGAGGCGTTACAGGCAGCGAAAGGAGTTCCATTTCGGGATGGGTTTCGGGTTTCTCCTCCTGACCAGGTACTCCGCCATGGAAAATGAGAGTGAAGGTGGTTCCTGTTCCCGGAATGGAGTTCATTTGAATTTCGCAGCCCAGTAAGTCGCAGAATTTTTTGGTAAGTGTGAGCCCAAGTCCTATTCCCCCGTAGCTCCTTCCCATTCCCTCGCTGACCTGTCGGAATGCCATAAAAATCTGTTCCTGTTTCTCAACGGGGATTCCGATACCGGTATCTTTGATACTTATTTCGACCCGGTTTTTGCCTTCCTGCTCCTCTTTCATTTCCAGGGCGATCCAAACATAACCGGCCGAAGTGAATTTCACTGCGTTGTCGATAAGAAAACTGAGGATATCCTGCAACATTTCCTGATCAGTGGAAAGCAGAACATTGTCCCGAAGGTTTTCGCGGAGGGTTATTTTTTTTGTCTTCGCTATATCCCTGAATTGTTCAAGCTGATTTTTGATCAAAACAGAGACATTGACCATGACACTTTCGGGCGCCTGGTTACCGCTTTCGAGGCGGGCCAGTTTATGTATTGCGTTGAAAGTGTTGAGCAGCAAGTTGCCTGAGTGGATGATGTAACGGGCCATTTTCCGGTCTTCAGTACCGGTCAATCCGTTGAAGAGCAGGTTACCGTATCCCACAATGGTTGTTAGCGGCGTTCGCAATTCGTGGCTCAGGTTGAGCAGGAGGATCGATTTGAAGCGATCGCTCTCTTCCGCTTTCTGTTTTGCTGCCAGAAGTTCCTGGTTTGCTTTATTCAGTGGAGTGACATCGGTGAAGATGAGCAACAGGTCATCCAGGATATAGGTGGCGGCAATGAGGACTTCCTTTGTTTCTCCCCCCTTGGCATTAAGTTGGTAAGATCTTTCAGATAAAAAAACATCACCCGTTTGCTTTGAAGAAGCAAAATTCTCGCTCCATTCCTTTTGGATTTTCTCACGGTACTCAGAGTTCGGACAAGTTTTTGTCCACCAAGCTTCAGGGTTTGGGAAGTCTTGTTGCTCATATCCAAGGAGTTGTTCAAAACTTTTATTGATATAGCGTGGTATCCCTTCCGGGTCGACAATGATAATGGCAAGGGGAGCGCTTTCGATCATTTTCCGAAAGCGAAGTGCATTGATTTCGGCTTCATTTTTTGCAGATTGCAGGGCTGAAGTCTTTTTCCTGACTTCCTGGTCCAGTACGAGTTGTTTTTTGCGTTGAAGATGTATGATATAAGCAAGGATCAGTGAAAGGATGAACAAAAAAAGACCCGGAATCCACCAGATGGATCGCACATTTTCTCTGATAAACCATTCGTTTTCGTGGGCAATGGCAGCAAAGGTACTATTGAAATAACTGAGGAAAGCAATTTTATGGTTTTCATGATAATTCTTTCCCGGAGTAAAGAAAGAATTTGAAGCCTCTTCGGACACCCCTTCCCTGAATATGGTATTCATCTGTCCTGCCGAATCGATTTCAACCAGATCCAGGGCCACCTCGGGCTGAAGTCCCACACCTGGATGGATCACTCTCTTCATGATATCCTTGAAGTCAAGTACCGTGACGATGAACCCGGAATCCTGTTCAATGTTTCCCGGTTTGAAGACCGGAAAGAAGGTGATCCTGATTCCTGATAATGAATCGGGTGGCAGGTCGGAAACAGGTTTTACAGCGACGGACCGGGAGAGACTTCGCGCAGTTTTCATGGCTTTCCGGTAGATTGGCACTGCGTACAGGTCAAAACCATACGGGAGAATGAGATTTTCATTCGGAGCATGGTAGCGAACCCTGCAGGAGGGTGTGCCCTTTTTGTTAACACCCCATGGGGCCCACAAGTAGGTTACATTTGGATTGTCAAAAACCACCGGATGAAAAAAATCCTGAAATTCTGTTGAATCGACTTTCTGACTGCTGGTAAAAAAGTTTCTTATAAAAAACTGGTTGAGTTCAATATTGTGAAATTCGGTACGAAGCTTGTCAAGGTAGGGAGTCGCTTGGATTTCGAAAAGGCGGGTGCGTTTTTCCAGTCCTTTGTCGTAGTCAATAACAGCAACCACGGTGCTGATAAAAAGTCCGGTGATCCCGATGATCAGGGCTTCAAGGAAGAGGGGT
>CALMDO010000074.1 GCA_937862805.1 uncultured Bacteroidota bacterium | reverse complement strand
GCAGTTCGACGAAAGTGAGAACGGCGTCAATGGTCATATCGCCATCGTATCTCAGTGCTTCTTCTTTGGTTGCAATGCAGGGTCCGATAAAGACCACCTTGATGGCGGGTCCGTATTTCTTCCGGATCACCGCGGCTGTGGCGGCCATGGGAGACACCACGGGAACCAGGTTACTGATGAGCCCGGGGTAGTATTTCTCAATAAAAGATACCACCGCCGGGCAGTTGGCTGAGATCAGGTATTTTCCTTTGAAATGGGTAAAAATCTCCTTATACTGTTCCGCAACAAGGTCAACGCCGAAAGAGACTTCACTGACGTATGTAAAGCCAAGGTTTTTGATCATCTCGACGAATTTCCGGTAGTCGGTAATATCATGAAATTCACCGGAGATGGTCGGGTCACAGATGGCGGCTACCTGTTGGCCTGAGGCGAGCAGGTCGCGGGTTTCCGCTATCGAACTCCGGAAGGTTATGGCCGACGGTGAACAAATCCGGTAACAACTGCCACAGCCAATGCACCGTTCAGGAAGAATTGATGGAAATTCGGTGTTGACGTCGACCCGGATGGCTTTGACCGGGCAAATTCTGATGCACGCATAGCATTTAATGCAATCTTCGGGATGAATAAGCAACAACGGGTCGGTCTTCATTGATCGGTAAATGATGTTCAAAGATAGAAATATCTGTTTGTTATTTCGCTAAATATCCAAAAAAAAGGAGCTATGGTACCCGTTTAATCTTTGTTTATTTTTTCACATTGCTAAATTTTTCACAGGTAAAAGTTTAACAATTAGAATTTATTCGTTATTTTTGTCATTATTAACAATTGCAACAGGATGACATTATGGAACAGCTTCTTCTCGATCTATTTTCCAAATACCCTGCAGGAAAAAAGGAAGGATTGATACCTATCCTTCAGGAGATCCAGGAAGAAAAAGGATCGTTAACAGGTGAGATACTCACAGCTGTAGCTCAACATTTAGAGTTGCCGGTCAACAAGGTATACGGTGTAGCTGCTTTTTATAACCAGTTCCTTTTCCGTCCTCATGGCGCTTTCCATATTCAGGTTTGTGACGGGACCGGTTGCCATCTGGGAGGTTCTGTCTCTCTTCTCACCGCGGTCGAAAAGTTTCTTAAGATCAAAGCGGGAAATACTTCCCGTGACGGACAATTCAGTCTTGAGGCGGTTCCATGTATGGGTGCGTGCGATCAGTCGCCAGTGATCAGTATCAATGGCGAACGGTACCCGAGGATCAATGAAGAGGAATTGAGAAAAATCATCGGGGTCATAAAAGAAAAAAAAGTTTAAAATGACAGGTTCAGGTACACCAAAGCTCACAGAATTCCTGGTAGAGAAGGTTGTCAAAAACTATTCCGGGATATATGATAAAAGTACTGCTGAACTCCTGTCCCGGGTAAGGCGTGAAAAACTGTCACAGCCTGCCATTTTTATCGGCATGGGAAGTTGCGGCATTACAGCGGGGGCTGACAAAACACTTAAAGCTGTTGAAACATACCTTACAGAAAACAAGATCAAGGCTGATATTATCAAGGTCGGTTGTATGGGTCTTTGTTCTGCGGAGCCACTTCTCGACGTTCAGCTTCCGGGGAAGACCCGGCTCTCCTTTGCCAATGCCACAGCCGGGAAAGTGGATGATTTGCTCAACAGTGTTTTTCATCATACCCTGCCCCACGATAACATCCTGGGGCAGTACCGTTTCCATGGCCACGAAGAGTGGCCCGGGATAACCAGTCTGGAGGAATTACCCTTTTTCGGATTACAATACCGCATGGTACTGAAAAACACGGGGATCATTTCACCGGAGGATATTCATGATTACCTCGCCCGCGGTGGATATAAGTCGCTTTTCAAAACGGTGCTCAACTACACCCCTGAAAAAGTGTGTGAAATCGTGGAGCAAAGCGAACTGAGAGGGAGGGCCGGAGGTGGTTACCTGACCGGCAGGAAATGGTTGGTGGCGTTGGAGACGGGCAGTGATCAGAAATATCTTATTTGCAACGCGGATGAAAGCGATCCGGGTGCTTATATGGATCGTACATTGCTGGAGGGAGATCCCCATCGGGTAATCGAAGGGATTGCCATTGCTGCTTATGCGATCGGGGCTAAAAAAGCTTACATCTATTTACGGTCGGATTACAAACGGGCTATCGTTATTCTCCGTGATGCGATCAGGCAGGCCAGGGAGTGTGGTTTCCTGGGGGAAAACATTTTCGGAAGCGGCTTCAACCTGACCGTGCAGATCAGCCAGGGAGCCGGAGCTTTTGTATGCGGTGAAGAAACCGCTTTGATTGCCAGTCTTGAAGGAGGAAGGGGAATCCCGAGGGAAAAGCCACCTTTCCCTGCGGAGAAGGGTCTTTTGGGTCGTCCGACGGTTGTCAATAACATCGAGACGCTGGCCAATGTTCCCGCTATCCTTGAGAATGGTCCTGCATGGTTCAAAGCAATCGGGACCAAAACCAGTAAGGGGACGAAGGTCATTTGCATCTCCGGCAAAGGGGTAAGGACCGGGGTTGTGGAGGTCCCGATGGGGACCCGCCTGATCGATATTGTGAATACTTTGGCAGGCGGTATAAAGAACGGCAAACAATTGAAAGCTGTTCTTTTAGGAGGGCCTTCCGGAGTATTTGTTCCACCACAGGATTTGGAGACGGAGATTGGTTTTGATACACTTCAGGAGATAGGTGCCGGTATCGGGATCGGAGGCATGGTATTGTTAGACGAGGAGACCTGCATGGTCAGTCTCTCGAAATATTTTATGGAATTTCTCCAAAAAGAGAGTTGTGGAAAATGCATTCCCTGCCGGGAAGGAACAAAAAGGATGTTAGAGATCCTTGAAGGGATTACGCGTCGGCCGCGGGAGGAGAGCTCTCATGAGACGCTTGAAAGATTCAAAGGGGTGGTTCAACTCGAGAACCTGGCCGAGGTTATCCGGGATACTTCGCTGTGCGGGTTGGGGCAAAACGCTCCCGGACCTGTTCTTTCAAGTCTGAAGTGGTTCAGGGAAGAATATGAAGAGCATATTTTCGACCGGCGTTGTGCTGCAGGGGTATGTCACGATCTGCGAACTTTCTTCATCGATGTGGACCTTTGCAACGGCTGTAACATCTGCCAGAGAAAATGTCCGGAGAATGCGATCATCGGTACAGTGAAGATGCCTCATTTTATCATTGAAAACAAATGTACCGGTTGCGGGATCTGTTTTGATAGCTGTAAGTTCAATGCTATTTACTTTAAATAAAAGAAAATGCAATTTGAAATTGAAGTCAACGACGAACATGTGATCGCCCGGCGCGGGGAGACCATCAAGAACGTCCTGGACAGGATTGGAGTTAAAGTTCCCACCTTGTGTCATATCAACGGATTTACTCCTACCGGAAATTGCAGGTTGTGTGTAGTGGAGGTGGACGGGTTACCAGGATTGGTTCCCTCATGCTCCCATCCTGTTGAGGAGTGGATGAAGATCAGGACCCACACACCAAGAGTACTTAAAGCCCGGAAAACGTTGGTTGAATTGCTGTTGGCCGGGCATCCCAACGATTGTCTGTATTGCGAAAAGAATGGCCGGTGTGAGCTTCAGGAATTGTCGTACGAAATGCAGATAAGGGAACGGAAATACCAGTCGCGGCGCATCCCTGTTCAGATTGATAAAGCATGTCCCTCCATTGAACGGGATCCGGCCAAATGTATATTATGTGAGCGTTGCATCAGGGTTTGCAATGAAATGATCGGTGTGGGGGCCATCGAGATCATCGGGCGGGGCAGTGAAAGCAGGATCGGAACAACTTATAACAAGGGGTTGAACACCAATGCCTGTGTAAAATGCGGGCAATGCATAACGGTTTGTCCCACGGGAGCCTTAATTGAAAAAACAGCCATTCACACGGTTCTGGAAGCGTTAAACAATCCGCGGCTTTACCCTGTCGTACAATTCTCACCGACTTTACCGGCTGCCATTGCTGAAGAATTTAACCTGAAATCGACCAAAGATGTACTGAACATCGTCCGTGCCGCGATGAAAAAGATGGGGTTCCGGCAGGTTTTCGACATATCTATGGCAGCTGATCTGACCCTTATGGAGGAGGCTGCTGAAATAGCTGAAAGAATAAGAACTCAGGAGGGTCTCCCCTTTTTCACCAGTTGTTGTCCCTCGTGGGTCAGGTATGTCGAGGAACTCAAACCCGTTTATTTATCCTCTCTTTCGACCACCCGTTCGCCTCAGCAGATCATGGGTCGCATGATCAAACAATACATTACTACTTCGGCCGGGCAAAAAGCGGAGGACGTGTTTGTTGTTTCTGCCATGCCTTGTACTGCCAAAAAAGAGGAAGCCGGCAAGGATTTCATTAAAGATACCCAGGTTCCCTTTGTGGATGCGGTACTCACCAACCGGGAGATAATCAAGCTGATTCATTTAATGGGAATTGATTTCTCATTTCTTGAACCTGAACCGGAAGATTCGGCTTTCAGCATCAGAAGTTCTTCAGGGAAACTGTTCGGGATGGCAGGCGGACATCTGGAAGGATTGATCAGAACCCTTCATTTCCAGATGACCGGTCAGGAAATGAATCCTTTGAAGATTCAGGATCTCAGGGGGTTGAAGACCCGGAAAGAGGCACGGATTAAGATCGGCAAGCAAATTATCAATGTTGTCTCTGTCAGTGGCCTGGCCCATGCAAAACATTTGCTGGAAGAAATTGAAGCAGGTCGCAGGGAGATTCACATCGTGGAGGTGATGGCCTGCCCATACGGATGTTTGAACGGGGGTGGTCAACGCCAGGGAGCAGATGAGAAGAGTCTTAAATCGCGGATGAAGATCCTTTATGATATTGACGAAGAAGAGATCATTAAAGCTGCTCATAAAAACCCCACGATTACAGGTCTTTATGAAAATTTCCTTGGCAAGCCCAACAATGACAGGGACCGGGAGTTTTTGCATGTTTCACGTGTAGCCAGGCAAGAAAAATGAGTCATTCGTACCATCGACAATTGGTTTTCACTCTCAAGGATCGCTGCAGGGTATGTTTTACCTGTGTCAGAGAGTGTCCGGTCAAGGCGATCAAGATCATCAACGGGCAGGCGGAGGTGCTCAACGATCGCTGTATCGGTTGCGGTAATTGTGTTAAAGTTTGCAGCCAGGGTGCAAAGATCCCGCTCAATTCAATTACTGAAGTCGAGGAGATGTTAGCTTCCGAAAACCCGATTGCAGCTTGCATTGCGCCCAGTTTTCCTGCGGAATTTGAAGAGGTTAGTGATTACCGGATTCTTGTGGGAATGATCCGTAAGATCGGGTTCAATTATGTAACGGAGGTGTCTTTTGGTGCAGATTTGGTAGCACTGGAATATGAGAAAAGGATGAAAGAAGATGCGCGAGAGGGTGATATTTCTTCGGATTGCCCCGCGATTGTCTATTTCATTCGTCATTACCATCCTGAGATGGTTCCTTACCTGGCCCCAATCGCCTCCCCGATGGTGGCAATGAACCGGGTGATGAAGAAAAAGCACGGTGAAGGGTTAAAGGTTGTCTTCATCGGTCCTTGTTTTGCGAAAAAAGCAGAAGCAGAAGAAGTTGACGAGGTTCTGACTTTCCAGGAACTCAGAAGCATGTTTCGTAAACGGGGAATCACGCCGGCCAACACCACTCCCTCTGAATTTGATCCGCCGTATAGCGGAAAAGGATCCATATTCCCCATCAGTCGGGGATTATATTATACAGCTAACAGTCAGGAAGCAATCCCTGAGGAGCGCGTTGTGATAGCAGAAGGAAGGGTTAATTTTAAAGAGGCCATCAAGGAGTTTGAAGAGGGTTATATTCGCGATAAACACCTGATGTTGTTGTGTTGTGAGGGATGCATCATGGGGCCGGGGACCTCTTCCGGAGGAATGCGTTTCTCGCGGAGCGCTGCCGTGGGTGAATACGTAGCAAAGAAACTCAAAAGTATCAACGAGGGAAACTGGAAAAAAGAATTGGAGTTATACAGCTCACTCGATCTTTCCCAAAGTTTCTCGCCTGAAGACCGGCGTCTGACGGCTGCTTCTGAGGAGGCGCTGGAAAAAGCCCTGCAAGGGATGGGGAAGTATTCCGTTACGGATCATTTAAATTGTGGTGCCTGCGGGTATGACACCTGCATCGATCATGCCAACGCAATCGTCAAAGGGTTAGCTGAAACGGAGATGTGCTTACCTTACACCATTGAAAAACTCCATGATTCAATTACCAATCTGAATGTTTCCAACGAAAAGCTGGCAAAGGCCAAAGCTGCACTCAAACAATCGGAAAAATTGGCGCACATGGGACAACTTTCAGCCGGTATTGCGCACGAACTGAATAACCCTTTAGGGGTAATTACCATGTACAGCAGCATTTTAATGGATGAAGCGCCCGAAGGGGCTCCTGTACGAGATGACCTCAAACTGATCGTGGAGCAGGCCGACCGTTGTAAAAAGATCGTCAGCGGGTTGTTGAATTTTGCCCGGAAAAACCAGGTGAACCTGTCGGAGACCGATGTCGTTAAATTTCTTCAACACAGCATCAACTCCATCATCAAACCCGACAATATTACCATTAACATTGAACCCGCTATTCAAGATCCAATTGCCGCGCTGGATATCGATCAGATGATGCAGGTGCTGACAAACCTAGAAAAGAATGCTGTCGAAGCTATGCCTGCAGGTGGGCAACTGACAGTAAGTGTGGAAGGTGACAAGGAGGAAATCAGCTTCCTGGTGAAAGATACCGGGACCGGGATCGCCAAAGAGAACATGGACAAGCTTTTCACACCATTTTTCACTACAAAAGAGATGGGAAAAGGAACCGGTCTGGGCCTGGCGCTCATTTATGGAATCGTTAAAATGCACAAGGGAAAGATCCATGTCGATTCCAACGATGATCCCGCGGCGGGGCCGACCGGGACCACTTTCAGAATAACCCTTCCAAGAGGGGTATAATTATTAAAGAACAATCATTAATAAAAGAAATAATGAGAGCCGGGAATGTGACCATTTTAATTGTGGATGATGACCAGGACTATCTGTACCAATTACAGATTAAGATCCAAAATTTTGGATACCAAACGATTACGGCAGAAAGCCAAAAAGAGGCAGAGGAGTTGATTGAGAAAGTCAAGCCTGACCTGGCCATCCTTGACCTGATGATGGAAAATGAAGACAGTGGGTTTATTCTCTGTTATAAAATGAAAAAAAAATATCCTGATTTGCCGATCATCATTGCTTCGGGAGTAACAGCTGAGACCGGTATCAGTTTTGACATCAACGATGAAAACAACCGCAAATGGATCAAAGCTGATTGTTTTCTGGACAAAGGGATCCGGACGGAAAAATTGAAAGAGGCCATCGACCGGCTTCTTGAGAAATCATAGACCGGCTGATTGTGATTGTGATTTAGTTTTAACCTGTTTACCATGTTTCTTGAACCATGTCGACTTTAAAAATTCTTGTTGTTGATGATGAACCCGGCATTCGTAGCGGTGTCACAAGGATCCTGAAAAATTTCAGGGTGGATTATCCTTTTATGGATGAAGCATTTGATTTTGAAGTGCTGGAGGCGGCTACCGGGGAAGCCGGTATTGAGATCATCGAGAATAACATCCCTGATATTTTGTTACTTGACAACAAATTACCCGGGATTCAAGGAGTGGAAGTGCTGGAGTACATTAAAAAAAAGAAGAAAAACATCATTGTCGTGATGATCACTTCTTATGCTTCGCTCGAGTTGGCGGTTAAAGCCACCAGCGACGGGGCTTATGATTTCATTCCCAAACCCTTTACACCGCAGGAGTTGAAATCATCCATCGAAAACATCACAAAAAGGGTGTTTTTGAAAAAGATGACCAACAAACTCCAGGATACCGGTAAACAGATCCGTTTTACATTCCTTTCAATGTTGTCGCATGAATTGAAGGCTCCGCTCAATGCCATTGAGGGTTATCTGAAGATGGTCAGAGAAAGACAACTGGGAAGCAGGATTGAAGATTACGACACCATCATCGATCGTTCGCTGGACCGGATCAAGGGAATGCGGAACCTCATTCTCGACCTACTGGATCTTACGCGGGTTGAATCAGGAAAAGCTAAAAGAAACATCACCGATGTTGATCTCGTTCAGTTAGCAAGGACTGCCATGGATACTATGCGCCCGTATGCGATACAGCGGGATGTGACTTTAACCCTGCACGGGGTCTCTCCCCTGATTGTGCAAGCCGACTCAGAAGAGATTGAAATCATATTTAACAATCTTATTTCCAATGCAATAAAATACAACAAAGAGGGAGGGCACGTCACTTGTGATCTGCAAAGAACCGATGATTGTATTCGGATTAAAGTTGAGGATAGCGGCATTGGGCTGAGTCCGGCAGAGATTGAAAAGATCTTTGATGATTTTGTCAGGATCAAAAATGAGAAGACAAAAAATATTTCAGGAAGTGGCTTAGGATTGCCCATCATTAAAAAACTCGTTGATAATTATTCCGGTAGAATCGAAGTGACCAGCATACCGGATGCAGGAAGTACATTTACAGTAACCTTACCAATCTAAAATCAATGTATGTAAAAAACTTACCCCATAAGACTGTAGAACGTTTAAGCCAGTACAGACGGGCATTGCTGATGATCCTTTCGAAAGAGAAAACGCATGTTTTCTCTCATGAGATTGCGCAGATGCTTCACATCACACCGGTACAGGTACGCCGGGATCTAATGCTGATCGGATATTCCGGCAACCTTCGGAAAGGTTATGATATCAGGGAACTGATTGAGTTGATCGGAAGGATCATTGATTCGGAAAAGGGGCAGCGGGTTGCCGTTGTCGGATTAGGAAATTTAGGGAAAGCAATGATCAGTTATTTTAAGGGTAAAAGGTCTAAACTGGCGATTATCGCTGCTTTTGATATCAATCCTGAAAAAATCAACAGGGTTTACGACGGGGTAGCCTGTTACCATATCAATCAGTTGACTGACATTATCAGGCAGAACAACATCACCATCGGTATAGTGGCTGTACCTTCAGAGCAAGCTCCGGAAATTGCCGAAACGATGATTCTGGCCGGGGTTAAAGGGATTTTCAATTTCACGGCCAAACCCCTGAATGTCCCTGCTTATGTTTACCTTGAAGAATACGACATGATTACCTCTTTGGAAAAAGTCGCTTTCTTCGCCAAGAAAAATGATGAACGTTACAAACAGGAAGGTTCCCGGTGAAAATTTTCTATGGTTTTGATCATCTCTCCTCTATCCGAAATCCGGTGGTGACAACCGGTTCTTTTGACGGAGTTCATATCGGTCACAAAGTAATTCTGAACCGTTTGAAAAAACTGGCTTTGGAGATTGACGGGGAGACCGTATTGATTACTTTTCATCCCCATCCCCGCAAAGTGCTTTATCCGGAGACAGTTGGCAAGGATCTTTTCCTGATTAATTCGCAGCGGGAAAAAATATCTTTATTGCAAAAAGCAGGGCTCGACAATCTGATCATTGTTGAATTCACCCTTGCTTTTTCAAAGATCAGTTCGCTCGAATTTGTTCAGAATATTTTGCTCGACAAACTTCACGCCCGGAAGATCGTCATCGGGTTTAATCACCATTTCGGGCACAACAGGGAGGGAGACTATGATGCACTCCGAAAACTCGGGAAACAATATGGTTTCGAGGTAGAAGAGATTGCGGAGCAGGATATCCAAAATGAATCGGTCAGTTCGACTAAGATCCGGAAAGCCCTGATGGAGGGGAACATTCAGAAAGCCAATGCCTATCTTGACCACCAGTACATTATTACCGGAATAACAGAAAAAAGTAGTTCAACCCTTGAGGAAATAGGTTTTCCGAGTTATTCTGTTAAAATTGAAGAAGATTGCAAGCTGATACCTCCCAACGGGGTATACGCGGTCACTGTAACCGGAGAAGATTGTTTTTCGAGGGCCATGTGTTTCGTTCGAAAAAACATGCAAGATCCCATCAACACGGAGGTGGAGGTGCATCTTTTTGAAAATTTCGGAAAGATTGAAGGGCAGGTAGTGACCCTGCTTTTTCACAAACAAATGCGCGAGGAACGGGTGCTCACAACACAGGAGGATCTAAAAAAGCAATTGACCATCGATAAGAACCAGGTAGATGAACTGATTTTCTGATGAAGCAGGGAGCAACAAATAAATTGAAGATCACATTTCTTGGAACCGGGACTTCCACCGGAGTACCTGTCATCACCTGTGATTGTCCGGTTTGTACTTCAAAAGATCCGAGGGATAAGCGGTTTCGCACATCGATCATGATTGAAGTGAATGGTAGGACAGTTGTTGTTGATTGTGGCCCTGACTTTCGCATCCAGATGTTACGGGAGAATGTTCAAAACCTGGACGCTGTGGTTTTCACCCATGAGCACCGCGATCACATAGCAGGTTTGGATGATGTACGCGCCTTCAACTATGTACTCAACAAAAAAATCGATATTTACGGTACTGAAAGGGTCATGGAGGCAATCAGGACGGAGTTTCCCTATATTTTTTCGGGCACGCGGTATTTCGGTGCGCCGCAGTTGAACATCCATACGATCGACACCGATCCGTTTGAAATCTGCGGTATTGAATTTATTCCCATCGGAGTGATGCATGAAAAGCTTCCTGTTACGGGTTTCAGGATCGGTGATTTCACTTACATCACCGATGCCAGTTTTATAGCTCCGGAAGAGTTAGATAAGATCAGGGGGTCAAAAGTCATCGTTCTCAATGCATTGAGAAATTCCAAGCATGTCTCCCACTTTTCGGTCAGCGAAGCGGTAGAGGTGTTGGCGAAGTTAGAACCTGAAATGGCTTATCTTACCCATCTCAGCCATTTCGTGGGTTTGCATGAGCAGGTAAACCAGCGACTTCCGGGTTTCATCAAGTTGGCTTATGACAGGATGACGGTGGTGGTCGAATGATCAGCGAAGGAAACGAGATTGCTATGAAGATTGATATTTTGACTTTATTCCCGGAGATGTTCAGTGGCCCGTTTGATCATTCGATCATCAAGCGTGCGCAAGAGAAAGGTCTTGCGGAGATTAACATTTACAATATTCGTGACTGGTCAACATTGAAGCACAAGCGGGTGGATGATTATCCTTTTGGTGGCGGTGCAGGTATGGTGATGATGATCGAACCGGTGGTCAGGAGCATTGAAGCCTTGAAAGAAAAGACCCTTTATGATGAGATCATTTACCTGAGCCCCGACGGTCAATTATTGGATCAGGGGTTGGCTAACAGGTTGTCATTATCGGGTAATTTACTGTTATTGTGTGGTCATTACAAAGGGATTGATGAAAGGATCAGGGAGCATTTCATAACGATGGAGCTATCCATCGGGGATTACGTTTTATCGGGAGGTGAGCTGGCCGCGATGGTTGTTACGGATGCAGTAATAAGGTTGTTGCCCGGTGTTTTAAATGATGAGACATCAGCCCTTTCGGATTCTTTTCAGGACCATTTGGTATCTCCACCAGCATATTCCCGGCCAAGGGATTTCAGAGGGTTCAGGGTGCCGGATGTCCTGTTATCGGGGAATGATAAAGAGATTGCGCAATGGCGGTATGAACAGGCGGTAGTGCGAACGCAGCAGCGCCGTCCGCGGCTTCATCCAAACAATCCGCCGGAACAGGGATCGGGAACTGATATAAAAAAATAGGGAAAGCCATGCTGGTAAAAGAAAAATTCCTATATTTGCACTCTTTTTAATGCAAACCCGATAACAATCACTCAACGGCCATGAATAAAGCGGAAATAATAAAGTTTGTCGAGGAGACGATCATAAAGAAGAACAATTTGCCTTCCTTTAAAGCTGGAGATACCATCACGGTCCATTATAAAATCAGGGAAGGAAATAAAGAGCGTATCCAGACTTTTCAGGGCGTTGTGCTTCAGCGCAGTGGAAAAGGTTTGAATGAGACTTTTACAGTCAGGAAGATTTCGGGCAACGTCGGTGTTGAGCGTATTTTCCCTGCCACCTCCCCTTTTATTGATAAAATTGAAGTGAACAAACGCGGCGTTGTCCGTCGTGCAAGAATCTATTACTTACGCGGGTTACAAGGCAAGAAAGCCAGGATCAAAGAAGAACGTTTGTAAGCTTAGTTACAAAACATCAACCCAAAAAAAACCGCTTAATAGCGGTTTTTTTTAATTCATTACCAGAGCAATGAAACCCCGGTCACGGGTAGCCAATACAGAAAGAGCTTTTGAATAACCAAGGAGGTTGCGGATTACCGATTCACTGGGAGAAACCGCTTTGTTCATCCTGCGATGTCTGGCAGCAGGAGGATTGACCCTGGCACATTTTTCTGTTAAAAAATAGATCGTAGCAGGTCGCTTCATAGGCATAATTTTGGTTTTGTATTGAAATCATACCTATGAAACGGGAAGAGTTTTCCCAATATTATATAAACCGGAAAAAAAAGTGAAGATTATACGGAAAGTATCACCTCGTTTTCTTTGACAAGCTTCCGCAGATTGATCAAAGCATAGCGCATACGGCCCAGTGCGGTGTTGATGCTGACGTTAGTGACTTCAGCAATATCTTTAAAGCTCATATCATTATAATGCCTCATCAACAAAACCTCTTTTTGTTCGCGGGGCAGGTAATCGATCAGTTTTTTTACATCCTTGTGGATTTGTTCCATGATCAATGAATCTTCAATGGATTCGACAGGTATCCTGACCTTATCGAAAATATCGTAATCATCATTGTTTTCAATGATCATGATGCGTTTCGATTTCCGGAAGTAATCGATGATCAGGTTGTGTGCTATCCGCATCACCCATTGGATAAACTTTCCTTCTTCCTTGTAGGTTCCTGAACGGAAAGTATTGATCACCTTGATAAAGGTATCCTGAAACAAATCTTCGGCCAGATCCTTATCTTTTACGATCATCAGGATATAGGCGAAGACACGGTTCTTGTGACGACGGATGAGTTTTTCGAGGGCGGATTCCTGACCAGCCAAATATTTGCTGATCAAATCCTGGTCACTAATGACATGGGCTTGCATTGGGCCTCCTTTTCTGTTCAAAAAAGAGTAGAAGTCTTGTCGATAGTTGCCCTCCTGTATTTATGTGCAGTATCAGTATTCCTGCACGTTGTGGTAAATAATGGTACGCTATTATCCTTAAAAGGTTGCGCAAATGTAAATAAAAAAAACTAAAAAGCAAGTTTTCTTTATAATTTTGCCCGGTTCAATTTCCGAACCCCATCCATGACGAACGTTTTACAAGCAGATCCCAAGGAAAACATTATCATTAAAGGAGCCCGTGTCAACAATTTAAAAAATGTCACCCTGGCCATTCCCAGGAACAAATTGGTAGTTGTAACCGGTTTATCGGGTTCAGGAAAATCATCTCTTGCTTTTGATACTTTATATGCCGAGGGGCAGCGCCGTTATGTTGAAAGTTTAAGTTCTTATGCCCGGCAGTTTTTAGGCAGAATGAGCAAGCCGGATGTGGATTCGATCCAGGGAATTTCACCTGCCATTGCGATTGAACAACGGGTCAATACTTTGAACCCCCGTTCGACGGTAGGTACCTCGACGGAGATCTATGAATACCTTAAATTGTTGTACGCGCGGATAGGTAAAACCTATTCCCCAATTTCAGGAGAGGTGGTCAGAAGGGACACTGTCACCGATGTGGTCGACTTCATCGGCACCCTCCCGGAAGAGGCCAGGGTTGCACTTTTTGCTCCCATCCCTTCGAAAGGTAAAGGAAAGGAACTGCAGAAAAAATGGAGTGTTCTTCTCCAACAAGGGTTTTCGAGGATCATGGTCGACGGAAATATATTCCGATTGGACGATCCGACACTTCAGAAACTAAAAGAGGCCAAAGAGGTTTTCCTGCTGGTTGACCGTTTCCCGGTGCATCACCAGGATGAGGAGCAGGCTGCCCGCATTGCCGATTCGGTTCAGACTGCCTACTTCGAGGGACATGGGTATTGCATGCTGGAGATCACAGGTGATACGACCTTCAGAAAAGATTTTTCCTATAAATATGAAGCGGATGGATTGATATTTGAAGAACCCACTGTCAACCTTTTCAGTTTTAACAATCCCTACGGGGCTTGTAAACGCTGTGAAGGATTCGGATCGATCATCGGCATTGATGAAGACCTGGTGATCCCGGACAAAAGTCTTTCAGTGTACCAAAACGCGATTGCCTGCTGGCGGGGTGAAAAAATGAGTGAATGGCAGCAGGAACTCCTCTTGCATGCTTATCGATTTGATTTCCCGATCCATAAGCCTGTCAGGGAGCTAACCCGTGAGCAGGTAGAACTCCTGTGGATGGGCAACCAGTATTTCAAGGGGTTGAATGCGTTTTTTGAATATGTTGAAAGTCAGAATTACAAGATACAGTACCGTGTCATGATGTCGCGATACCGGGGCAAAACATTGTGCCCGGAATGTCAGGGCACCCGTTTACGGAAAGATGCTACTTATGTAAAGATTAACGGGAAGTCAATCAGTGACCTGGTGTTGATGCCGGTGAGTGAGTTATCAGGATTTTTCAAAGAATTAGAATTGAGTGATTTTGACAAAGCTGTTTCGAAACGGCTTTTGGTCGAAATCAACAACCGGCTGGAGGTGATGAATGATGTCGGGTTGGGTTATCTCACGCTTAACCGGCTCTCCTCCACCCTGTCCGGCGGTGAATCGCAGCGGATCAACCTTGCTACCTCTTTGGGAAGCAACCTCACAGGGTCAATGTATATTCTCGATGAACCAAGTATCGGATTGCATCCCAGGGATACCCAAAGGTTGATTAAGGTACTGCTTCGCTTACGGGATATGGGCAATACCGTTATCGTGGTCGAACACGATGAAGAGATCATGCGTGCCGCTGACCAGATCATCGATATTGGTCCCGGAGCGGGTCAACAGGGAGGTGAAATCGTTTTCCAGGGAACCCTGAAAGAGATATTGAAAGACAAGGACAGCCTGACTGCTCAGTACCTGAACCATCGACTTCATATTCCAACACCCACAGTCCGCCGGCAATGGATAGAATACATTGGTATCACCGGAGCCAGGGAGAACAACCTGAAGAATATTGATGTAAAGATCCCTCTTCACATCATGACAGTGATAACAGGAGTGAGCGGATCGGGCAAAACCTCGCTGGTAAAGCGGATTCTCTTTCCGGTATTGAAAAAAATCCATGGTGGTTATGGTGAAAAGACGGGAAAATATGACCGCCTGGAGGGAGATTACAATATGATCGGCGCCATCGAGTTCATCGACCAGAATCCCATCGGTCGTTCCTCCCGTTCTAATCCGGTCACCTATACTAAAGCATTCGATGAGATCAGGAATTTGTTTTCCGCTCAGCAACTGGCTGTGGTCAGAGGGTACAAACCCGGCTATTTTTCTTTCAACATTGAAGGAGGCCGTTGTGAAGAATGTGAAGGTGAAGGAGTTGTAAAGATCGAAATGCAGTTTATGGCCGACCTCTACCTTCCTTGCGAAAATTGCAAAGGGAAGCGTTTCAAGGATGAGGTGCTCGATATAAAATACCTGGATAAAACCATTGTAGATGTACTCAACATGACGGTAGACGAAGCCATGGTGTTCTTTCAGCAGAATCAGAAGCACAACACCCATGAAAAACGGATTCTGGTAAGATTAAAGCCGTTGCAGGATGTCGGGTTGGGCTACCTCCGGCTGGGGCAACCAAGCAGTACGCTGTCGGGTGGTGAAGCTCAGCGCATCAAACTAGCCTATTTTCTGATTAAGGGAACCAGTGAAAAACCAACCCTTTTTATTTTCGATGAACCCACGACCGGCCTCCATTTCCATGACATCGATAAATTACTTATGGCTTTTAATTCGTTGATTGCCAACGGGCATAGCATCGTTGTGATTGAACACAATCCCGAAGTGATCAAAAGTGCTGATTGGGTAATTGACCTGGGAAAAGAGGGAGGCGACGAGGGAGGATTTTTAGTGTATGCAGGGACCCCTGAAGGACTTGCAGGGTGTAAAGAATCTTACACGGGCACGTACCTCAGGGGGAAAGTCAATGGAGGACTTTGATTCGCAACTTTTGACATTGATCCTATGAACAAAATAATAATCGACCCATGAAAAGCATCAATCCGGTCAACAATGAGGTGATCAGGGAATACCCTGAACACTCGCCAGAGGAGATAGCCACTATTATTGGTTCGGTGGCCGAGGCTTATGAATTGTGGAAGGAGAGCTCTTTTGAATACCGGGCGGAGTTGTTTAAAAGCTGTGCCAGGCTTCTCCGTGAAAAAAAGCGGGTTTATGCGCGCTTGATGACCCTGGAGATGGGTAAGTTACTCCGTGAGTCGGAGTCGGAAATTGAAAAATGTGCCTGGGTTTGCGACTTTTATTCGGATCATGGCGCATCCATGTTGCAGGATGAAATAGTACCATCGGATGCACGAAGGAGTTTCATTGCCTACCAGCCGTTGGGAATCCTGCTGGCAGTCATGCCCTGGAATTTCCCATTCTGGCAGGTGTTTCGGTTTGCAGCTCCTTCGCTGATGGCCGGTAATGCAGCGGTACTCAAGCATGCTTCGAACGTTCCGGGTTGCGCGCTGGCTATTGAAGAGATCTTCCAGGAAGCGGGATTTCCTCCCGACCTTTTCCGGGCGTTGATGATTCCCTCACGGGATGTGGCCAATGTGATCGCCAACCGACATATTAAAGCGGTATCCCTCACCGGAAGTGAAGCAGCCGGGAGCCAGGTGGCTTCCCTGGCTGGAAAAAATCTCAAGAAGTCTCTTTTGGAACTTGGAGGTTCCGATCCCTTCATCGTTTTAGACGATGCTGAATTGACAGCTGCTGTGCAGACCGGTGTCATCGCCCGGATGATCAACCAGGGACAGAGTTGTATCGCCGCCAAACGGTTCATCGTGATGAAAAAGGTGATCCGGGATTTTGAGACAGCCATCACTGAAGAATTCCGCCGGCTCAGGGTGGGTGATCCGATGGATCCCTCTACCCAGGTTGCACCCATGGCCCGGCCGGATCTGGTGCAAGAGATCGCCCGTCAGGTAAAAGGATCTATCGAAGCCGGTGCCCGATTGCTTTGCGGAGGCCATCCAATGGAACGCCCCGGGTGTTATTTTGAACCCACGGTCCTGACAGATGTCAGGCCCGGAATGAGGGTGTATCATGAGGAAACCTTCGGACCGGTGGTGGCCATTATACCCGTAGAGTCGGAAGAAGAGGCCATCAAAGTGGCCAATGATTCGGAATTTGGATTGGGTGGTTGTGTTTGGACAAAAGATCTTCATCGCGGTGAACGGGTCGCGCGCCAGGTAATCACAGGGGCGATGTTTGTGAATGGCATGACCAAATCAGATCCCCGGTTGCCTTTTGGTGGTGTCGGGAAATCGGGTTATGGGCGTGAGTTGGGATTACAGGGGATCAGGGAGTTCGTAAATACCAAGACTATCTGGATCGGTTGATTTCCAGTCGGTTCATCGAAATTGTCAACCAATGTATTACCGTCAGAGAACCCGTCTTTGACCCATTTTGCTGAGATCATCGAAGTATTGGAAAAAGTTAGGCTCAATCGGACTGCTCAAAAAAAATGGGAATTATGGTTAACTGAGGATCAAAGAAAATTTGCATAAAAGTTACAAACACTTTACTTTTGCGGAAAATTTGGCGGGGTAGCTCAGTTGGTTAGAGCGTCGGATTCATAACCCGGAGGTCACGAGTTCAACTCTCGTCCCCGCTACTTAATCCTATTACTTCAATTTTCCCTGATTTTTTGCGCCAGCTTGGCCCAGCCCTAACTACCCTTGGCTGCAATACAAATGCCTCCGGTTCCAAGGCGCAACCACACTCTGAAAAATTACAGGTAATTTTGCTTATGAAAATCCCTGAGTATAGGTATTTTTCTTAAAATTTCCTCTTTACAATCGTTTGGTTTGTTTAAATTGCGGTCGAAAAACGACCAAAAGAATGGGTGAAGCAACATCGTTCACAAAAAGCCTGAACTTGTTTGACTCTACCGCCCTGGTAGCCGGGTCAATGATCGGTTCGGGAATTTTTATTGTAAGCGCAGATGTTGCAAGACAGGTAGGTTCACCGGGGTGGCTGATGGTGACCTGGGTGTTGGCGGGATTTCTTACGATCATTGCTGCTCTTAGCTACGGGGAGTTGGCCGGGATGTATCCCAAGGCCGGCGGACAATATGTTTACCTCAAGGAGGCTTATAACCCGTTGATCGGTTTTTTGTACGGGTGGACGCTGTTCCTGGTGATCCAGGCAGGAACCATCGCTGCGGTGGCCATGGCATTTGCCAAATTTTTCGGAATCTTATTCCCTTGGGTTTCAGAAGAGGTGGTATGGATCAGGGCAGGATTCTTCAAATTTGGTCCGGTGCAGATCGTGGCGATTCTATCCATCGTGGTGTTGACCTGGATCAATTCGCGGGGAATCCGTTCCGGAAAGAAGGTGCAGAATGCGTTCACCACCGGGAAAGTATTGCTATTGGTAGCATTTATTGTCGTAGGACTGATTTTCGCTTCCGATGCGGGAGCCATTGCAGCCAACAAAAAAGTATTCTGGCAACCGGTACAGGAGGGCGTAGGAGGAGCAGATATCCCCTTGTCGGGCCTGGCCTTGATGGCAGCTATAGGAATGGCCATGGTCGGTACCTTGTTTTCTTCTGATGCCTGGAACAATATCACTTTCACGGCAGGGGAAGTGATTAATCCCCGGAAAAACATTCCTCTGAGCCTGGTTTTGGGAACTTTATTTGTGACGGTGTTGTACCTTTTAGCCAATACAGTGTATCTTACAGCGTTGCCCCTCCGCGGTGAACCCGGAGGCGATGGATTTGTTGGCAGGGGAATGCAGTACGCCCTGAATGACCGGTTGGGTACTGCTGTGCTTTCAGGCATTGTTGGTAACCATGCTGTAGTGATCATGGCGGTCTTTATCGTAATTTCCACCTTCGGTTGCAACAACGGGTTGATCCTTTCCGGAGCGAGAGTCTATTTTGCCATGGCCCGGGATCAATTGTTTTTTCGGTCCTGCGGGAAACTCAACAACCACGGGGTACCCTTGGCAGGGTTAATTCTTCAGGGGGTATGGGCAAGTCTCCTTTGTCTTTCGGGAACTTACGGACAGTTGCTCGATTACGTCATCTTCGCTGTACTGATCTTTTATGTCCTGACCATTTCAGGGATCTTTATCCTGCGCATGAAACATCCCGACATAGAGCGACCTTACCGGGCCTTTGGCTATCCGGTGGTACCGGCGTTGTACATCCTGTTGGCAACTGCGATAATGGTCATCCTTTTAATTTTTAAACCAGGATATACGTGGCCGGGACTGATCATCGTTATATTGGGAATACCGGTCTATTTTTTGTGGCAGCGCCAATGGAACAACAACCGGGAGTAACACGTTTTATCCAACAATAAGGATGATGTTAAAAAAGATTCTTTTGGGGATTTTTGCACTGTTTATCTCATATTTATCTCAGAGTCAATGTAATATCCTTACCGATGTTTTTAAAGGCGGGGAAAAGGTAACATTCACTGTCTCTTACAATTGGGGGCCGGTCTGGGTCAACGCGGGAACCGTTACATTTTCGGTAGATGAGGAGCTTTATAAGGGGAAACAGCGTTTTCATCTGAAGGCTTCAGGCAGCACCTTTACCTCCTACGACCTGCTCTTCAAAGTAAGGGATTACTACGACTCATGGGTTGAGCCCGCAACGCTGAAATCCATTGATTTCAAACGATACATCTATGAAGGGGGTTACACGCTGCTAAATACCTTAAATTTCAATTATCATAACAATACCATTATTTCAAATACTAAAACGAACGACAATCCCCAGCGCACCGATACTGTCAAGCTTATGCCCTGCAGCTTTGATATGCTGACAGCCATCTATTACACCCGGTCATTGGATTTGGCTAATATAAGACCCGGCGAACAACGAACTGTTAAAGTATTTATTGACGATGGGTACTATGATATCACGATCAGGGCCATTGGTAAGGAAATAGTGGAGAACACCGATGGAAAAACTTACCGGTGTATCAAATTTGCTGCCAAGATGGTGCAAGGTACCATTTTCAGGGGTGACGAAGATGTATTGGTTTGGGTAACCGACGATGCCAATAAAATCCCCATTTACATTGAGGCTAAAATTATTGTCGGCACCATCAAGGCTTACATGAAAGAAATCAAAGGTGTACGAAATCCAATGACATCCAAGGTGGAATAAAAGTTGAGAAATCAGGAAGCCACGCAGGATGGTGTGTTCTTTCGAAGTTAACATGGATTGGCTATGATATTAATTGCTGACAGTGGTTCCACGAAGACCACATGGGTACTCACGGAAGATGGAGTCGTGAAAAACCGGATAGAGACGGCTGGCTTGAATCCTTATTTTCATACCTCCGAAAGTGTGGAGGCTGTTTTGATGGCGGATGTCGAGCCATATATTACAGGTGATCACGTGAGGGAGGTCCATTTTTATGGAGCAGGATGCTCCACTGAGAACAATGATCGGATGATCAGGGAGGCGCTCGCGTTGATTTTCCGGAAAGCGGAGATCGGTATCTGGCATGATATCCTGGGTGCTGCCCGTGCGTTGTTCGGCCATTCCAGAGGTATTGCAGGAATCTTAGGAACAGGGTGCAACTCCTGTTATTATGATGGTCAATCCGTACACATGGGAGTGGATTCTCTGGGATATCTTTTTGGCGACGAAGGAGCCGGTTCGTATTTGGGGAAGCAACTCCTGGGACGGTACCTGAAAAAGCAGCTTCCGGAGGATCTCAAAATAGCGTTTGATGATCACTACGGACTGACGCTGGAGGATATTCTCAATGCCCTTTACAATCGCCCTTTCCCAAATCGTTTTCTGGCCTCCTTCAGTCATTTCCTCGCCCCCAGGCAGGAGCATCCGGTCATAAGGAAGATGATCAAAGATTCGTTTCTGGCGTTTTTCGAAGCACAAATCCATCATTATCCTGATTATCAGACGTTACAGGTATCTTTTACAGGATCTATTGCATGGTATTACAGGTTGTTGCTCACTGAAACTGCCGAAGAGAAAGGGGTCACAATTGGCACTATCATGAAAGATCCGATGGAGGGTTTGCTTCGATTCCATTGTCCGAAAGGCAACTGAGCTGATAGATTGATTGTCTGTACGGTGGGCCGTGTCAATCGATCCTTTTAATAATCTCCTGCGGGTCTTCAGGGTCAAACCATTGGATGGAGGTATCTTTACGTAACCAGGTCATTTGTCGCTTAGCGTACCGCCGGGTGTTGGTTTTAATTTTCTCCACTGCTTCCGACAGGGTATATTCTCCCTGCAGGTAACGGAACAATTCCTTGTAGCCCACGGTATTCAAAGCATTGAGATGGCTGAAAGGAAGCAATGCTTCTGCTTCCCTGAGCCATCCGGCCTCCAGCATCTGTTCGACCCGTTGGTGGATGCGTCGATGGAGGATTTCCTTAGGGAGGGTCAGGGCTGTTTTCAGCACGGTAAAGGGTCGTTGGCGGGGCGTTTGCTTCCGGAGGGAAGAATAAGGGATTCCGGTAGTGATGGTCACTTCCAGAGCACGGATAAGCCGGGAGGGATTGTAAATATCCATTTGACCATACCCTGCCGGATCGAGCCGCTGCAATGTTGTTTGGAGTGCAGAGATTCCTTGTGTGGCTAACTGCTCTTTCAGTTGTTGTCTTAATTGTGGATCAGGATCGGGCAGGTCGTCGATCCCATGGCAAACCGCATCGATGTATAGTC
Organism: uncultured Bacteroidota bacterium; assembly: GCA_937862805.1. Classification (GTDB taxonomy): domain Bacteria; phylum Bacteroidota; class Bacteroidia; order Bacteroidales; family FEN-979; genus CAIVAT01. The sequence goes on along the minus strand of CALMDO010000074.1, from coordinate 29,296 downwards.
CCGATCCTCCTGTCATGATGACGACAGGATGCTGTTTAAAGAGGTTATCGAGTAAGGCGATAACCGCTGATTCAAACATGGAGACATTATAAGGATCATGGATGCTCAGATGGCCTATAAAATGGTGCGGTATTCCCTGTTGTTCCGGGTTTGTCGGCGCTGCGGTACCGATTTTCATTTCCCGGTAAAACTGGCGGGAGTCGGCCGAAATGATTTCGGTACCAAAATGTTGTGCCAGTTGAATGGAAAACCGCGTTTTTCCGCTTGCTGTTGGACCGGCAACTACGATCAACAGTGGCTTTTCAATAGTCATCTGATTCCTGGTCGTAGCCGTTGTAAGGTCGGTCGATGGCATCGATGTCGTCGTAATCCTCGATGTGTTCCATCTCTTCTTCGTTGGCGTACCCGTATTCTTCGGAATCTTCAGCCGGGGAAGCGGGTATTGAGAGTGGTGCTGTTTCTTCTTCCAGCAGTAAACTGAGGTCGTTTTCGATCGATGCCAGTTCCTCTTCATCTTCAACCAGGGCATCCGGTTTGGTTGTGTCCTGAATTTTGGGCAGGGGGATTCGGGGTTGTGATGGCTTTGGGGGCGCCTGACGTGTAACTTCGGGAAGGGGTTGTTCTGCTTTTTTGGGGAGCTCCCCTACTCTTTTGACGCATCGGGGAAAAGAGATCCGTTCATCAGTTTTCAGGATCCTGAAGAGTTCGATCTGGAACGAGAAATGGTCCTTTCCTGAGAATTCATAGATCATCTTCTGATGAGGATCTTCGATGTATTCGTTAAGGCGGGCATGTTTCATCACCGGCAGGGTGACTGTTTCAGTGATGACCTGGTCAAGGTCCTCATCATATTTTCTGATGGGACGTTTTTCAGATTTCAGGGTAATCTCTTTGTTTTTATGGTATTTTTTATCGGTCAGGAAGAAGGAAGCCTTTTCGCAATGAAGCAATTCTGCAGATTCGACAAGGATGGCATGAAAGTCAAGAAAGCTCTGTTTCGGTTGAATCTGGATCTCGCGGAGAAAATCCTCATGGTCAACGGAGACGATCCGGAAATGATAGATCAGCATTGGTTTCTTTTCTTTTCAGGTCCAAAAATAGGAATAATTACTATTCACGAAAAAACTTTTGGGGATGGTTTAGTTGATCTTTTTCAGTCCCAATTTTTCGCCTTCGCGGAGCATGAACTGGTAAGCCTCCTCGTATTGATTGGGGATGATGCCCTCCAGGATTGCTTCGGTAATAGCATCCTTTATCATACCGACCGGTTTTGAGGGTTTGAGGCCAAAGGTTTGCATGATGATCTCTCCGCTGATGGGAGGTTGCCAGTTTCGGAGCCGGTCTTTTTCCTCAATTTCTCTGAGTTTGGTTCTGACGATGGCGAAGTTCTCCAGGTAGCGTTTAACCTTCATCTGGTTCTTGGAGGTGATATCCGCGTTGCAGAGGGTCATCAGGTCGTCGATGTCGTCGCCGGCTTCGAAAAGGAGCCGCCTCACTGCAGAATCCGTTACTTCTTCTTCAGCCAGGACAATAGGGCGAAGATGGAGCAATACCAGTTTTTCCACATACTTCATCTTTTCATTGAGTGGAAGTTTGAGGGCTCTGAAGATTTGGGGGACCATTTTGGCTCCTTTAAATTCATGGGCATGGAAGGTCCAGCCGGTTCCGGGGATATACTTTTTGGTCTGGGGTTTAGCAATGTCATGAAGAAGAGCAGCCCAACGCAGCCATAGGTTATCGGATTGCGCGGCCACGTTGTCGAGGACTTCGAGCGTATGGTAAAAGTTATCTTTATGACCTTTTCCTTCTATTGTCGCGGTTCCTTTCAACTCGCAGAAAAGGGGAAAGATCAATTGCAGTAAACCGGTGGTGTCGAGCAGGAGAAACCCTGTTGAAGGTTTCGGAGCCTGGATGATCAGGTTCAGTTCATCAGTGATTCGTTCGGTGGATACGATGCGTATGCGGTCGGCATTTTTACTGATCGAATTGAGTGTATCGGGTTGTATGGTAAAGTTGAGCTGGGTTGCAAAGCGGATGGCCCGCATCATGCGTAACGGGTCGTCGGAGAAAGTGATATCAGGATCAAGGGGTGTACGGATCACTTTTCGCTTCAGATCTTCTTGTCCGTTAAAGGGATCGATCAATTGTCCGAAGTGATCCGGGGTCAGTTCGATGGCCATGGCATTGATGGTAAAATCCCTCCGGTTTTGATCGTCAGTAAGGGTACCATCTTCCACGATGGGTTTCCGTGAGTTTTGCCGGTAAGATTCGCGTCGGGCACCAACAAATTCGATTTGCCAGTCGTAGTATGAGAGCATGGCTGTTCCGAAATTTTTAAAAACACGTACCGGCACTTCGCCAGGGAGAAGGCTTGCAACCTGTTGAGCAAAGTCGATGCCACTGCCGATGACCATGATATCAATGTCTTTTTTATTGTCGCGCTGAAGCAACAGGTCTCTTACGAAACCACCGATGACAAATGCCTGGGTATTGGTTTCAGCGGCAATCCTTGCAACGATTTCGAAGACAGGATGGGTCAGGTTGCTTTTCAAAATGGTTTCTGAATTTTGGTGCAAAAGTAATGAATAGCGACCAATTTTCCTTGATAAAATTCTCTCGGTAATGATTGGGAATATCGGCCAGAGTCGTATCTTTGAAGACTTTTTCTTCATCAGAAATTAACCTCTAACAAATTGATTTATGGCAAAAAGAACAATTGTTGCGATGCCCGGTGATGGCATCGGTAAAGTCGTTTTGAATGAAGCCGTCCGTGTTCTGGATGCTGCTGGTTTTGATGCTGAGTATGTCCATGGTGATATTGGCTGGGAGTTCTGGTGCAAAGAGGGAGATCCTTTCCCTGCCCGGACCCAGAAATTACTGGAAGAGCATAAAATTGGTCTTTTCGGTGCGATCACTTCCAAACCCAAAGACAAGGCGGAAGCGGAATTGGCTCCGGAGCTAAAAGGAAAGGGCTTTACTTATTACAGCCCGATTGTTACCATGCGGCAGAAATACGATCTGGATATTTGTATGCGTCCCTGTAAGACATTGAAAGGCAATCCGTTGAACTTCATCCGTCGTGGTTTTGGAGGAGTGATCGAAGAACCTTTGGTGGATTGTATGATTTTCAGGCAGAATACAGAGTGTCTGTATGGCGGGGTTGAATGGACAAATCCGTCGGATCTGGTTTATGAGGCCCTGATGACCCACAAAAAATTCAGGGATAATTTTGCCTGGTGCCCGCGTCCCGAGCTGGCAGTATCAACCCGGATCTTTACCAAAAAATACACCGCCCGGATTTTAAAAGCGGCTTTTGAATATGCCAAATCAAGGGGTTTCGATACGGTCACATTGTGTGAAAAACCCAACGTGATCCGTGAAACCTCGGGTATGATGCTGAAATTAGCCCAGGAGATGGCCAAAAACGAGTACCCCGGAATCAAGGTCCAGAACACTAACATCGATGCGCAAATGATGTGGCTTACAAAAAATCCCGAAACCTATCATGTGATCGTGGCTGGAAACATGTTTGGGGACATTGTATCCGATGGTTTCGCCGGTCTTATTGGTGGTCTCGGCTTTGCCTGCAGCGCCAATATTGGTCCGGAAATCGCAGTGTTCGAACCCACCCATGGATCAGCTCCCAAGTACGGTGAATTCGATCCTTCCATCGTGAATCCCATCGCCATGATCATGTCGGCAGTCATGATGCTGGAACATATCGGCGAAAACGAAATTGCCGCGAAAATCAGCAAAGCAGTTGCAGAAGTGGTGGAAGAGGGCAAAGTAAAAACCTACGACATGATGAAACTCTCCGGGACACCCGAGGTTTTCAGCAAAGGCGCAGCCAACACCCATGAAATGGCGGACGCCATCATTGCCAAATTAGCATAATCTGACCAAAAAGAAACATCATGACCAACGAAATATTGGACTTATGGCCGGAGCTGATGTGGATCTCAGATCCCATTCTCCGGGAGCAGGTTGCAAAAACCTGGGAAACAGCCCTTGAAAAAAGTGTTCTTACAGCCGATGACCTCACCAAGATTCCTTTTACCTTGTTAGCCGGGCCGGATTTGAAAGTCTCGTTCATGGCCCATAAAAGATGTGTCGTGCACGTGGCAAGGGATGCCGGGAATAAAATGAATGAATTCTTCAAAGAAGACTTGCCCGTTAATATGGATGTACTGATTGCCGGGGCGATTCTGGCTGATGTCGGAAAATTGCTTGAATATGAATTAGATGCATCGGGCAAATCTTTCCAGGGTAAATACGGCAAGTACCTCCGTCATCCTTTTTCAGGTGTTTCGCTGGCAGAGCAGTGTGGGGTACCAGCGGCCGTTTGCCATATTATTGCAGCCCATGCAGGAGAAGGGGACATGATCAAGCGGACAGTGGAAGCTTATATCGTCCATCATGCTGATTTTATGACTTTTGAACCCTTTCGGGAGAGACTGAAGTAATAATTTAATTATCTCATTATGAATATAATAGAAAAAATTATAGCCAACCACTCCAAACAAGCCAAAGTTCATCCTGGTGATATTGTCGATGTTTTCATCGATACACGTGCAGCGCGGGATTTCGGAGGAGCTAATGTTGTAAAGAATCTTTTAGACAACGGGCTTTCCATTGCAGATCCTGAAAAGACCATTTTTACTTTCGACTGCAACCCCGGGGGATCGGATCAGAAATATGCCGCCAATCAACATTATTGCCGCCAATTTGCAAGAGAAAACGGGATACGTATATATGATGTGGATTCCGGGATTGGTACACACCTGGCGATAGACAAAGGCTTGGTTTGGCCCGGAAGCACCTTTGTTTCCACCGATTCACATGCCAACATAATGGGGGCCATCGCCTCTTTTGGTCAGGGCATGGGCGATCAGGACATAGCTGCTGCGTGGGCCAAGGGAGCGGTCTGGTTCAAAGTCCCTCCTTCTGTAAGGATCAACCTTAAAGGGAAACGACCCGCACAGCTTACCGCCAAGGATATCGTGCTGAATCTTCTCTCAATTTTCGGAGCCAATAAACTTTTAGGTTGTTCGGTCGAATTCTACGGTGAAGCGGTTGATGAACTCACGTTGGCCGAAAGGATCACCATCGCTTCCATGGGAACCGAAATGGGTGTGATCATCCTGTTGTTCCCTACTTCACAATCGTTGCTCCTGGAAATCAAGCAATTAACAGGACATGACTATGCGCCGATGAATGCCGATGAGGATGCGGTGTATGAACAGCAATTTGATTTGGATATAGAAAAATTCGTGGTTATGGTAGCCAGACCCGGTCATCCCCATGATGACGTTGACATCCGTGAGGTGCCTTCACAGAAGATCGACTCGGGTTTTATCGGAAGTTGCACCAATGGGAGGATTGAAGACCTTCGACAGGCTGCAGCAGTGCTTAAAGACCGGAAAGTGGCTCCGGGTGTGGTCCTGAAAATCGTTCCCTCGACCGATGCCATATGGAAGCAAGCCATGGAAGAAGGTTTGATCAGGATCTTCAAAGATGCCGGAGCGATGGTTTCCAATGCCGGTTGCGCCGGTTGCGCCGCCGGACAGGTCGGGCAGAACGGCCCGGGAGAGGTAACCATCAGTACCGGTAACCGGAATTTTGAGGGAAAACAGGGTAAAGGACAGGTTTATTTAGCTTCTCCAGCAGTTGTTGCAGCTTCGGTTGTTGCCGGTTACATCACCACTCCTGATCTTATTCCTGAAAAACCGGTATTGTTTACGTCCACAGTGAAAGCCGCTTTCAAGCCTGTCGCCGGAGAAGGAAAAATTAAAAAAGAAAAGCCGGTTGTTGTTGAAGGGAATGTATGGATCATTCCCAAAGACGACATCGATACCGATATGATCTTCCACAACCGCTATCTCACCATCACCGACATCAGGGAGATGGGCCAATATACTTTCGACAACCTGAAAGGTTTTGAGGACTTTGCAAAGAAAGCAAAACCAGGCGACCTGGTCATTACCCAAAAGAATTTTGGAGCAGGCAGTTCGCGCCAGCAAGCGGTTGATTGTTTCCTTTCGCTGGGAATCAGTTGCATACTGGCAGAATCGTATGGAGCTATATATGAAAGGAATGCCATCAACGCTGCACTTCCGGTGTTGACATATAAACCCGGTGTAATTGAAGAAGCCGGAATTGTGAATGGCGACCGGGTGGTGATCCATTTTACCGAAGGTACACTGACCAACATCCGTTTGCAAAAGACAGTGAAAATCAATAAGTTTTATGATGCCCAGCTGGCCATCTATCAGAATGGCGGTTTGTTATAAAAATTATTGTTTTTTCAGTTTCCATCTCCGGTGCGACCAGAGATAATAGGCTGGTTGGTTGATTATTTCACTTTCGAGCATCTCCATGAAACGCTTTGTAATAAAACCCCTGGGAGAAGTAGCGGGATGGGTTTCAAGCAATTCAAACGTAATTTCATAGTATCCTCGTTTTATTTTTTTTACCCTCGCAAACACGACCGGAATGTCGTGGAGGCGGGCGTACTTCTCCGGGCCATGCAAGGTGGCGGTATCCTGGTTCAGAAATGTCACCCAAAAAGCCAGTCTTGTGGTGGAGGGACTTTGGTCGGCGATCATGAAATACAGCACTGGTTTTCCCCAGCAGGTGAGAAAAGTTTCAGCCGTACGGGTGATAGAGGCCAACACTGCTTGTCCCTGAACCCGGGACTTTTGCATGTAAGCGTCGATTCTTTTGTTTGATAATGGTTTATAAAATGCTACCGGTTTTTGTTTCAGTTGTTTGGTGGAAGCGACACCGCCCCACTCCCAATTACCATAATGACCGGCGACACAGAGGATATCACGACCTTGCCGGGTGAATTCATCCAACAGACCCGGATTGACGAAGCGGTACCTGTCCACCAGTTCCTCTCCTTTGATAGCATACCCTTTGATACTCTCGACAAGGACATCTGCTAAATGACGGTAAAAAGCCAAAGCAATTTTGTGTATCTCTTTTGCTGATTTTTCCGGGAAAGAGTTCATAAGGTTACTCATTACAACTTTTTTCCGGTATCCGATCAAATAAAAAATAATTAAAAAGACAACGTCGGAAAACAGGTAGAGCGCCCAAAACGGAATCAAACTGAACAGCAAAAGGAAAAAGCGAAAGAGATAGTAGGTCAAACGGTCCATTGATCAATTTTATCGCTTGCAAAGGTAGTTTTTTATGCCTTTGGCCGAAAGGCCCTGATTTTGTATTGTCGCATCCATGGTGAGGAGACATATCAAAATAAACTAATTTTGCAATAAAACACCATCCATGGTCATCATCCGGCGACACAACACCGATCCCTATTTCAACCTGGCTACTGAGGAGTATGTCCTTAAAAATTTCAATGAGGATTCCTTCATGTTGTGGAGGAATGCCCCCTGCATTATTGTGGGGAAGCACCAAAATACCCTGGCTGAAATCAACGTCGATTACGTAAAAAAGCAAAACATCCCTGTTGTGAGGCGCCTCAGTGGCGGGGGAGCTGTTTTTCACGACCTGGGAAACCTGAATTTCACTTTTATCCATAGTGGAGAAAAGGAGAACCTGATCGACTTCCGGAAATTCACGCTACCTATTCTCGAAGTGCTTCAAAAGATGGGGTTGGATGCAAAGTTTGAAGGGCGGAACGATCTGACGATCGGAGGTAAAAAGTTTTCGGGTAACGCGGAGCATGTCTGGAAGAATCGTGTATTACACCATGGCACTCTTCTGTTCTCTTCGCGGATGTCGGATCTGAGCCAAGCCTTGAATGTTGATCCGAGAAAATTCCAGGACAAGGCGGTCAAATCGGTTCGTAGCCGGGTTACCAACATCAGTGAACACCTGAAAGAAGCAATGGATGTTGTTCAATTCTCTGAACGAATTTTAGCACACATGGTCGAAAAGTATCCTGATGCCCGAATCACGGAGTTGACAAGTGAAGACCGCGATCAGATCGATACGCTGGTCAGGGAGAAATACGGAACCTGGGAATGGAATTTCGGTTATTCACCCGCCTATACTTTCCGAAAAATCCTGCGCACTGAAAAGAGCGGAACCCTGGAGTTCGACCTGGATGTTCAAAACGGAAAGATCCATCACATAAAGATCTTCGGTGATTATTTTAATCGGTTGGAGACGGAAGAGATCGAGGAAGCCCTTACGGGTATAGTTCACCAGGAAAAGGCGATCAGAGAGGCTCTCAGGGGGTTTAAGATGGATGCTTACTTTTCCCACCTGACCAAAAAGGAGTTTATGGAAGGGCTGTTTTAGGGGAGCTCTACAGTGTAACGCGGGAGGTTGATCACAAAAGTACTGCCTTTACCCTCTTCACTGAATACCTGGAGCTCTCCCTTGTTTTTAAGAATAAAATCTTTGCAAATAATCAGGCCAAGACCGGTACCCTGTTCGTTATTGGTACCCGGGGTGGTAATGCGCGAGCCAATATCGAACAATTTGTTAATCGTTTCGGGCGACATGCCACGGCCAGTGTCTGATATAGAAATCAAAACCTGGTGATCCGTTCCGTTTTTGACATCAATGGTAATTTTCCCAGTGGGGAATGTAAATTTCACCGCGTTGGAAAGTAAGTTTCGGATCACAGTATGGAGCATATTCCGGTCAGCATAAACCGATTGGGTGAGATCTCCTGATGTGGTAATGACAATCTTTTTCCCAAATGCAGCTGGTTCGCACAGGGTCACATTTTCGGCTATCAATTCCTGAAGCGGAATGTTTTCAGGTACAACGGGGAGCATTTGTTTTTGAGAGCGTGACCACGTCAACAGGTTTTCCAGCAGTGACATGGTATTGGTGGTGGTGGTTCTCAACATACATAACATTTTTTTTCGATCTTTCTCCGTATCGTGTTCATAGTCCCGGGTAAGGAGTTCCAGCATCCCATTGATTACGTGAAATGGATTTCTCAGGTCATGGGCAAGGATAGAAAAAAAACTGTCCTTGGCAGCGTTGCTTTCCTGAAGTTCAGCAGTCCTGATGGCGACCATCTCTCTGAGTTGTCTGTTGTATCGGTGCGTAAAAACAAAGCGGAAAATCAGAAAGACAATTCCGGCTAATAAAACAAGTACCATAAAGATAAACCAGCCCCTGAACCAGAAAGGTTGCCTGATTAAAATTGAGCCAGAGGTGATCGGTTCGCTCCAGATACCCAGGGCATTACATGCTTTGATCTGAATCCGGTAACTGCCGGGTTTAAGGTTACTGAAAAAAATTTTCGAACTGTTGTAAAGCTGTGCTGCCGACCAATTGGTATCGTGATTTAGGAGACGGTATTTGTATAAAATCTTGTTTTCATTGATAAAGGAGATTAACCTGACATTGAATTCCAGGTTGTTTTGGTTATGTTTAAGGGTTATATTCCGGTCGGGCATAAGGGTATCATTCCCGATTTGGAGTGAGATCAAACGAACCAAAGGCGGGGGAATTGACTTCAGATTATAATCATAAGCCGGCCTGAAAAGGGAAAGCCCATTGCTGGTACCAATCCATACATTACCAGAAGCATCGATAAATCCGGCATCCCGATTGATCTCTTGTCCGGCAAGCCCGTCGGCGGTGGTAAAATGGTCAAGCGTACGGTTTTTCCAACGATAGATTCCATTGTCTGTGCCAAACCAGATGGTTCCCTCCTTATCCTGGAGGATAAGAAAAACAGGGCAACTGAGTGACAATCCATCTCTTTCGGTTTTTACCAATCGTTGATCTTTGATTTCATACAAACCGGCCATGGTTCCGACATATCGGTTGCCATCGCGATCCAAAAGAAAAGAATAGATACTGTTTGCGTACATCGGGCTTTCAGCAGCAATCAGGGTACAAGTATTCCCCTTTACATGAATGATCCCACTGCTCATCATCCCCAGGTAGAGCGAATTATCGGGAGCGGGAAAGATTTTACGAATGATCTCTTTTTTGTTTAAGGGCGGATTGAGCGTGTATTTTGTAAAGGTTCTCCCATTGAATTTGAATAGTCCTTCGCTGGTGGCAACGAAGATCTGGCCTGCAGCGCTCTGGACGACAGAATAGCCTGCCCCCGGTAGACCATCCTTTTCATCGAACCAGGTGATGCTTTTTCCGGGATGGATCTTGCCTACGCCTAAACTACTGGCAGCAAGCCAGATATTACCGTTTTTATCCATCTCCAAATCGAGGACACGGCGATAAAACTCAAGAGAATTTCCTTCCTTTTGGAGTGCCTGAGCCTTGAACCGGTTTCCGTCGTAATAGGTCAATCCCGCTTCATGTCCAAAAAGATAATGTACCGAATCAATCATCTGGGCTGATGAGATTTCGTTGTCGTAAAGACCATTTTTCTCCGTATAGGTACAAAACCTCATGGAACTGATTTTGGAAATACCACGGAAACTTCCGATCCAGACATTTTGTTCCCGATCGACAAATGCCGTGTTAGCACCTTCCGTGATGATTCCGTTATCCTTTCCAAGCGTTAGCAGTTTTTTTTCGGCTATCGAAAAGTAAAACAGCCTGTAAGAATTGCCATAGTACACTGATCCCTTTCTGTCGGGGGTGATAAACCATGGGTATCTATAGATATCCACCTGTGGGATGTTGATCTCCGCAACAATTAAAGGAGTACTGTTGTGGAGGTAACCCAGTCTGTTTTTGGTGAGGAACCAAAGCTTCCCGTCATCTTTACTCAAATGCAGAACTGGTTCGTTGAGGGAGGGGATCAGTATCCGGGTCCGGTAGCTGATAATACCCTCCGAAAAGCAAGCTAAGCCGTCATCAGAAGCAACGAAGATCTTGTTGTCGAAATAGGTAATGTGGGTGACCCTGTTGCTGAGGAGGCCATCCCGTGTGGAAATGTTTTTCCATACACCATTCCTGGCGACCATGATCCCGTCCTCTGCAGTTCCAATCAAACAAGTGTAATCATCTCCGGCATAAAAAACCTCCAATGAAGTAAATTGTACGTTCGGGTTGCAAGTAAAATTGTCGGGTGGAAAAAACGTTTCCCATCTTTTCCCGTCAAAGCGAGAGATGCAAAGTTGTCCCGATTCGGGCAGGGCCCAAACAGCGTTTTTTCGATCGATGCAGAGAAACGCATAAGTTCCGGCACGTAAACCATTGGCAACAGAAAAGTTGGTGAATGAAAGGCCATCATAGGAGGAGATCCCTGCCCTCCGAGCGATCCACAAAACACCTGAACTATCCTGGTTGATGTCAAAAACGGTGGTGGTGGCAAGTCCTTCAGATTCGGTATAGGTACGGGTGGGATATTGCTGAGCCATTCCTTGGTAACCAGGTAACAGTATCAGCAGAAATCCAACCATCCCCCAAAAAGGGTTGGCCAAATTTCGTTTGAATATTTTTATGTAGCTGTTTATCTGAATTTTACAACTCACCTTCTGCTGTCTTTCCGATAGCTTTGAATCAGTCGGATCCATCTTTATGCAAATATAAAAGTAATTATTGAATGGGAAAGAAAATGGCTGCCACAATGATCTCCCGGGAGGATACAGGGCAATGATCTTTTTGTTTATTTTTGAAAGCAAAACAATTGTTTATGAATCTTACCACCATTTTTGAAAAACTTTGGAAGGATTACGCTGATTACAATCCTTTGACTCAAAAAGTATATGATTTGTTCAGGTCAGAAGGAGAAATTGTCATCAACGATCACATAGCTTTCCGTACTTTCAGCCATCCCTCCATCGGCATTGATCAGTTGGCGCTTCCATTTCTACGCAACAACTATGAGATGATGGGGGAATACCGGTTTGAGAAAAAGCATCTTTTCGCCCGCCACTATGAACACAAGACGGACAAAAGTGCCCCCAGGATCTTTATCAGCGAATTGCTCATGGAGTCTTTCAGTTTTTATCTCCAACAAGTGATTCATGGCTGGATACAATCAATACCCGAGCACAATCTGTTATCCAATGATCTCCTCTTTGCGGGCAATATTTCAGGTATTCCGTCACACCGTGTCTATGAAAAATTGCGAAACGAATCGGAATACGCCGCATGGTTGTATGTTCATGGATTCAGAGCAAACCATTTTACGGTAAGTGTGAACCATCTGAAAAAATACAACAGTATTGAAAAGGTCAATCAATTGCTGAAGGAAAACGGATTCCTTTTGAATGATGCAGCCGGCGAGATCCAGGGAACGCCCTTTGAACTTTTGGAACAATCGAGTATCAAAGCAGGGTTGGTCCCAATAGAATTTACTGAGGGCCGCTTTGAAATCCCGGGTTGTTATTATGAGTTTGCCCGGAGGTATCCCGACGGAGATGGAAAATTGTATAGTGGTTTCATCGCCAAATCAGCGGATAAGATCTTCGAATCGACCGATTTTTACAAAAAATAATCAAACCGCATTACATTCGCTGCTTCCCCAATGGAATGGTACTTAAGACAATTATTGATTCCCGTTGTCCTTATTGCATGGATTTGTGCTTCATGTCATACAGGAAATGAACGGAAAGGGAATGGGAACAAACCTGAACGGCCGGCTTCAGGAGTAGTGCACCCCCGTGTTGAAACTTTACAATCGGCCGGTGGAACTTATGCATTGTATATGCCAAATGATACATCAGGAGGTGTAAGTACCACCCTTTATCCGGTTTTTCTGGCATTTGATGCACACGCAGAGGGTTCGTTACCCGTTTCGATTTACAAGGGCCTGGCGGAAAAATATGGTATTATCCTGGTTGGTTCAAATGAGTCGCACAATGGGTTGAGCCAGGTGGAGATCACAACCATTGTCAACAATTTATTGGAAGAGGTAAAAACTCGTTATCCATTGGATACCAATCAGATCTACGTTATGGGTTTCTCCGGCGGAGCACGCGTTGCAACCCTGGCTGCGATGCTTCATCCGGAGATAAAGTCAGTGATCGGTTGTGGCGCTGGTTTTCCACAGGGCAATCAACCTCCCATATACCACTTTGACTACTTCGGCATCGCCGGTGAAGCAGATTTCAACCTCCGGGAGATGATGGAATTGGACGGTATGCTGGATCTTCTTGGATTCAGGCATTTTCTCCTTACTTACAAAGGGAACCATTCGTGGCCTCCGGCACGGGTGATGGAAAAAGCGATCGAATGGACCCTCTTCAATGCCATGAAAGATGGAAGGGCAGGAAAAAAAGAGAGCCGGATTAATGAAAGTGTCGAAAAACTCAGAAAAGAGGCTGACAGCCTGATGAAGAAGGGCAGGTTGACAGAGGCATCAATCACCATAGAACTGGCACTCAATGGGCTTGAAGGGTTGGCCAAGGATCAGGATTTACATCAGAAACTTATTGATATCAGGGCCAATGCGATCTATAAAAAACAACAGGAGTACCATCAAATGGTACTTGAAAGGGAAGAAAAAGCACAAGCAGAACTTGCCGGAGCCCTCTTTACAAAAGATAAAGATTGGTGGGTCAACCGGATCAACGGACTGAAACGGGTCCGGCCAGGCGACAATCCGGAGGACACCCTGATGAATGCCCGCCTGAGGGCTTACCTGAGTTTACTGTGCTATTCCAATGTAACAGCGATTATGAACCAGCATAATATCCCGCTCGCCATGAAGGTCAATGACATTTATCGACTGGCAGACCCTGACAACACAGAACCCTGGTATCTTGGCGCTGTCATTCAGATCCAAACCGGGGATACGACTGGCGCCATCAGGCAGCTTAGCACAGCCATTGAAAAAGGGTTCAACGACCGCCAAAGGATCCTGCAGCAACCTGAATTTGAAAAACTGCAATCGAGACCGGATGTTTTTGACCTGATGAAAGAAATAAAATGAGAGAAGAGCCATCTCCTGTTTCCATACTAAAAACTTTTGCACCGGAATTCGATGGAGAGATCCTGCTGGATGAATCTTCCCGAATTCTCTACGCGACAGATGCATCGGCTTACCGTGAAAAACCTTTGGGGGTAGCACGTCCGCGAAATGAGGAGGCTATCAATAAACTGATTAAACTGGCTTCCCGTGAAAAAATCCCCCTGATCCCCCGTACAGCCGGTACTTCGCTGGCAGGGCAGGTAGTCGGGAGCGGATTGGTGGTGGATGTTTCAAGGCACATGACCAAAATACTGGAGATTGACAAGAATGCCCGATGGGCAAGGGTTCAACCCGGTGTCATTTTGGATGAACTCAACAAAGTGGCTGAACAACACGGGTTGTTCTTTGGACCGGAAACGAGTACTTCAAGCCGCTGTATGATAGGCGGAATGGTCGGAAACAACTCATGCGGGGCCCACTCGATCCTGTACGGAAGCACCCGTGACCACCTGATCTCGGTAAAAGGGTTTCTCAGTGATGGTTCAGAAGTGGAATTCTCCGCGCTAAACCGGGAGGAGTTCCTGAAAAAATGCCAGGGCGAAAAACTGGAAAACAAGGTTTACCGGCACCTGCATAAAATTCTTTCAGATCCTGTCAATCAGGAGAACATCCGAAGCGAGTATCCTGATCCCGCCCTTCATCGCAGAAATACCGGATATGCCCTTGATCTGTTATTAGAGACCCAACCCTTCGGGGATTCACAAACAGTCCCTTTCAACATGTGCCGGTTGATTGCAGGTTCCGAAGGAACCCTGATGTTCATCACCGAGATCAAACTGAATCTGGTTCCCCTCCCACCCTGCGAGAAAGGACTGCTTTGCGTTCATTGTCACACCGTTGCGGATGCTTTGAAAGCCAACCTGATCGCTCTGAAATATCAGCCCGGTTCAGTTGAACTGATGGACAAAGCAATCATGGATTGTACCCGTGACAACATCACCCAGCGCCAGAACCGCTTTTTCATCCAGGGAGATCCGGGGGCTATCCTGATCATAGAATTCGCACGGGATAGCCGCGAAGAGATCCTTCTCATGGCCCGTAAAGTTGAATCCGCAATGCGTGATGCCGGCTTAGGTTACCATTTTCCCCTCATTTTTTCTCCGGATCTGAAAAAAGTGTGGGAATTGAGAAAAGCCGGATTGGGGGTTCTTTCCAATTATCCGGGCGACCGAAAGCCGGTTCCTGTAACTGAAGACACGGCTGTCAGTCCCGAAGTGCTCCCCGATTACATCCGCGATTTTAGAGAAATGATGCAGAAACTGGGGCTTGATTGCGTTTACTATGCCCACGTCGGTTCCGGGGAGCTCCACCTCCGGCCGGTCCTCAACCTTAAAGATCCGGCAGATGTAGAGCTGTTCCATACCGTTGCTTTGGAAACTGCTCATCTCGTAAAGAAATACAGAGGTTCCCTTTCGGGTGAACACGGTGACGGGCGCCTCAGGGGAGAATTCATCCCACTGATGTTAGGGCAAGCCAATTACCATTTGCTATGTTCAATCAAAGCTGTCTGGGATCCTGACCGGATTTTCAATCCTGAGAAAATTACCAATACCCCGCCGATGAACACCCATCTCCGTTTTGACGCGGGGAGCAAAGTAAAAGAGATACAGACCTTTTTTGATTTCTCATCAAACCACGGCATCCTGCGCGCTGCAGAACAATGCAACGGTTCGGGAGATTGCAGAAACACAATAATAACCGGTCGTTGGATGTGTCCTTCCTATATGGCGCTGGGTGAAGAGCATACCACCACCCGTGCAAGGGCCAATCTTTTGCGTGAAATGCTTACCCGTTCCGAAAAAGAGAATCCTTTCGACCACCCCGAGATCTATGCCGTCATGGATCTCTGTCTCTCCTGCAAAGCCTGCAAATCAGAGTGTCCTTCAAATGTTGACATGGCGCGCTTGAAAGCGGAATTTCTCCAGCATTACCATGATGCCAGGGGGGTACCTTTGCGTTCACTGATGATCGCCCACATCACCTCGATCAATCGGTTAGGCTCAATCGCTCCTTCCCTTTTCAATTTTTTCATGAAAAACCGTTGGGTATCAGGAATAGCTAAGCATACAATGGGGTTTGCACCACAACGAACCCTTCCGCTGATTGGCAAGTCAACCGTTCGTAAAAGGGCCATACGGGAAAAAATAGTGATGACGGGTGCTCCCTCTGATCAGACACTACCCATGGTTTATCTCTTTCTGGATGAATTTACCGATTATAATGATACCGTGGTGGGCATCAAAGCCATCCGCCTCCTGCAAGCATTGGGTTACGAGGTGATCCTGATCCCTCACGGGGAGAGTGGTCGTACGTTTATTTCCAAAGGGTTGGTCCGGAAAGCGCAAAAGCTGGCACGGCAGAATGTTCAAGCCTTTCATGCCAGGGTCAATGAAAAGCAGCCATTGGTGGGCATTGAACCCTCTGCCATCCTGAGTTTCAGGGATGAGTATCCCGATCTGGTCGGTTCTTCTTTAAAGAAGGATGCTCTTGAACTGGCAAAACAGACCTGGCTGATTGACGAGTTCATCCTGAAAATCTTCCGGGAGAGGAACCTCGATCCCTCAAAAATCTTCACTACAGAGAAAAAGCACATCAAACTCCATGGCCACTGTCACCAAAAAGCCCTTGCTTCTGTTGACAGTACGCGGAAAATGCTTTCCTTGCCAATTAACTATACTGTGGAGGAGATACCTTCCGGTTGTTGTGGTATGGCGGGCGCTTTCGGTTATGAAAAAGAACATTATGAAGTGTCGATAAAAGTCGGAGAAATGGTACTCTTCCCGCAGATACGTAAAACACCTGATAATGTGATCATTGCAGCGCCCGGCACCTCCTGCAGGCACCAGATTAAAGACGGCACCGGACGTACTGCTTACCATCCCGTGGAGATTCTTTACGATTCGTTATTGCCGCAGTCAATCAAGCCCCCTTCTTCTGCCAGGTAAGTTTCGGGAAATACTGTTCTGGCCTCGTCCAGCAAAGGTTGCAAGGTTTCATAACGGGCTGAAAAATGGCCTATGATCATTTTTTTCACCTTCGCATCACGTGCGATTTGTGCAGCCTGAAGGGCAGTGGAATGGTACTTTTCCTGTGCTGCTTTTTCCATTTCATGCAAAAAAGTCGCTTCGTGATAAAGCAAGCCAGCCTCCCGGATCACGGGTATGATCCCGGGATCGTAGGCGGTGTCGCTGCAGTATGCAAACGAGCGGGGAGTGGACACTTTTCGGGGAGGGTTCTTTTCAGTAAACAGAAATCCGCAGGCAGGAATGCTGTGTTTAAGGGGGAAAGACAACACTTTCAGCTTTTGATTGTCGATGAGTACTGAAGTGTGATTCATCTCCAAACGCTGAAAGTGCAAAAGATATCTCAGGGTAGTTGCGGAGGCTGAAAATTGCAGATCCAGGATTTCTTGCAGCGGTTCAGGGGCATATAAATAGAGATCATTGGTCCTGCCCAGCAGGTGCATGGAGTTGAGGAGTCCTGCCAAACCAAAGAAATGGTCCCCATGCAGGTGACTGATAAAAACATAGTCTATCCTTTTCCAGGGGATATGGTATTGGCGCAATTGGAATTGGGTACCTTCACCACAGTCGATCAAACAGAAGCGCTCATTTGCATTGAGCAAATGAGCGCTTAGATGGCGGTTTCGGGTCGGGATCGCTGCGCTGCATCCCAAAACCATCACCGAGAAAGTCATGACAATTATTCAGCCTTGGGTTCTTCAGCTTCCGGCTCTGCAGCAGGCATTTCCGGTGTAGCATTCTTTGCGGCTTTTTCTTCTGCAGCAACCATATCGGCTTTCAGGTTAGCCAGGGCATCGATGTCACCCAGGGTGGTCTTTTCAAGGTTATCCTTGATTTTTTTGACCGCTTTTTTGGTATCCTTTTCCTTCTTTATGCTTGCTTTGGATTCTTTGTTCCTCTCGGCATTGAGTTCATCCTGATGAATTTTACTGTGAGAAAGGATGATCTTTTTGTTCTCTTTGGAGAATTCGATCACTTTAAACTCCAGTTGTTCTTCTTCCTTGGCAGAGGTATTGTCTTCTTTTACCAAGTGACGGAGCGGGGCAAATCCTTCCACACCGTATGGGAGTGCAACGATGGCGCCTTTTTCATTCAGGCTTACAAGGGTTCCTTTATGCACAGATCCAACGGCGAAAACGCTTTCGAAAACATCCCAGGGGTTCTCTTCCAGTTGTTTATGACCCAGGCTCAGGCGGCGGTTATCCACATCGACATCGAGTACCATGACTTCGATTTTTTCGCCGATCTTGGTAAATTCAGCCGGATGTTTGATCTTTTTCGACCAGCTCAGGTCGGAGATGTGGATCAGTCCGTCGACGCCCTCTTCCAGTTCGACAAAGATGCCGAAATTGGTAAAGTTGCGAACGGTGGCGTTATGTTTCGATTTCAGGGGGTATTTATCCTTGATATTGGTCCATGGATCAGGAATCAGTTGTTTGATCCCCATTGACATTTTCCGTTCTTCGCGGTCAAGGGTCAACACGACAGCTTCTACTTCCTGCCCGACTTTAAGGAAATCATGGGCAGTACGGAGGTGTTGTGACCATGACATTTCTGAGACATGGATCAATCCTTCGACACCGGTGTTAATTTCAACAAATGCACCGTAATCAGCGATCACCACCACTTTTCCATTTACTTTGTCGCCAATTTTGAGATCAGGATCGAGTGAATCCCATGGATGGGGAGTCAATTGTTTCAGACCCAGCGCGATGCGTTTCTTGTTATCATCGAAGTCAAGAATTACGACTTTAATCTTCTGATCGAGGGAAACGATCTCTTCAGGGTGGTTGATACGGCCCCAGCTCAGGTCTGTGATGTGGATCAGGCCGTCAACACCGCCCAGGTCAACGAATACGCCGTAGCTGGTGATGTTTTTGACCGTACCTTCAAGGATTTGACCTTTTTCCAGTTTCTTAATGATTTCAGCTTTCTGTGCTTCGAGTTCATCTTCGATAAGGGCTTTGTGAGAAACGACCACGTTTTTGTATTCGTGGTTAATCTTGACAACTTTAAATTCCATTACTTTATCGACAAAAACGTCGTAATCGCGGATCGGTTTGACATCGATCTGGGAGCCCGGGAGGAAGGCTTCGATTCCAAAGATATCGACAATCAAGCCGCCTTTGGTGCGGGATTTGACGTATCCTTTGATAATTTCCTGTTTTTCGTAAGCGTCGTTGATCCGTTCCCAGGATTTCAGGATCCGGGCTTTTTTATGGGAGAGGAGCAGTTGTCCACTTGTATCTTCCTGATTTTCGACATAAACTTCCACCTTATCCCCTATTTTCAGGTCGGGGTTATAGCGGAATTCGTTCATCTGGATCACGCCGTCGCTTTTGAAACCGATGTTCACCACCACTTCACGGTTGGTCATGGTAACTACCGTTCCTTCGATCACTTCATGGTCCTGAACAGCCCTGAGGGTTTGGTCGTAGACCTCTTCCAGTTTACGGCGTTCGTCGTTGGTATAAACTTCGTGTTTCTTCCCGATGGAATCCCAGTCGAAGTTTTTCAGTTCTTCAGCAGAAAGCCGGGCTTTCTTGGTTTCTTTTTCTACAACGGGTGCAGGAGCAACTTCTGCCACCGGTTCTGCAGAAGGCATTTCGGGCAGGGTTTCAGCAACTGCTTCTGCCGGGGTTTCTGTCAGGGAAGCTGTCGGTTCAACTAATGGTTGTTGTTCAACCTGGGTTTCAGGATGCTGATCCAAATTGAGGTTGTTCTCTTCGGTAATCATTAAAAAAAAATTGTGGTCGTGCAATAGGGCACAAACCGGGTTTGACATTGAGTTTATTGGCAGGGATTTATATAAAGAACGATTCCGGTTTCCACCCTATGAAAACGGAGTGCAAAGATAGGAATAAATAATTGATTTTCCTATCTTCGCAGCCTCAAATCCAAAGCTATGCCATTGAAATGCGGGATCATCGGATTATCAGGCTCAGGAAAAACCACTTTGTTCAATTGCATCTCAACCAATCGGGCCGAAACGCACCAGGCAGCTTTTTCAGGGACCAAATCCAACCTGGGTACGGTCAATGTCCCCGACGACCGGCTGTATGCTATTGATACACTGATCCGTTCAGCAAAAATAGTACCAACGACCATTGAAATGGTTGACATACCCGGTTTGTCGAAAGGCGGCAGCCATACAGAAGGCAATAAATTTCTTGCCGATATCCGGAATGTTGACGCCCTGATCCATGTCATCCGATGTTTTACCGATCCGCTCCTGCCGCACGTGGAAGGATCGGTGGACCCGGTCAGGGACAAAGAGATCGTTGACCTCGAGCTTCAAATCAAGGATCTTGAATCGGTGGAAAAGAAGATTGCCCGTACAGAAAAGTTGATCAAAGCCGGCGACAAAGAGGCGAAACACGCCCTGGATATCCTTCATCACATCAAAAACCACCTTGAAAATTTTCAACCGGTCAGAAGCGTTGATATTACTGCTGATGAACGGAAGATATTGGATGATATGTTTTTACTGAGTGACAAGCCGGTGATGTACGTTTGTAATGTGGAAGATGGGGCAGCTGTTTCAGGAAATGATTATTCTCTGAGATTTTCCCAATCAATAGCGGGTGAAAAAGCGTTGGTTTTAACCTTGGCAGGAAAGATGGAGTCGGAGATCGCGGAATTGGAGAGTCCGGAAGACCGGGTTGCTTTTCTGGCGGATGCCGGACTGCAGGAACCCGGTGTGAACCGACTGGTACGGGCAGCTTTCGACCTTCTTGATCTGCAATGTTTTTTTACGGCAGGTCCAAAGGAAGTCAGGGCCTGGACCATCAGAAAAGGGATGACTGCTCCACAGGCAGCAGGTGTCATTCACAGTGACCTGGAGCGTGGGTTTATCAGGGCAGAGGTGATGAAATACGATGATTTTATCCGCCTGAAAAGTGAACATGCCTGTAAAGAAAACGGGAAACTCTTTGTAGAAGGGAAAAATTACATTGTCGGTGACGGTGACATTCTGCACATCCGGTTCAACGTTTAAACGTACCGGGCGAAATTCTTCAGTTTTTCAATAAAATCAGCTTTCTTCCTGACCGAAACTTCTACTTCGGTATTGTCTTCAAGGATGACTGATCCTCCTTTTCCTTTAATGTATCTTTTAACGTACATCAGGTTGATCAGATGTTTACTGTGGATTCTGGAGAAAGGCAGATCTTCCAGTATTTTTTCGTAATTGTTGAGGGGTTTGGAAGCCACGAAGCGCTGGCCGTTGATGAGATAAAACAAGGTATAGACGTCGCTGGCTTCAAGCCTTATGATATCGGCTAATTTTACGATATTCAACCCGTCAGTGGAAGGAATAATGATCTTCTCATTTTTTGTTTTCAGGTTATCCCTCAGTACGTTGATACGGTTGTTGATCTCTTCCACCTTTAAATCCCTAAAACGGTTGATGGCCGTTTCGAGCATCTCCAAGGTGATGGGCTTGACCAGGTAATGAAGGGCTGAAAACTCAAAAGCCCTCACGGCGTAACGGTCGAAAGCAGTGATGAAGATCACTCTGAAATTTTTGAAGGTAACTTGTTCGATCACTTCGAAACCTTCTCCATCGGGCAGGTTGATATCCAGAAAAACCAGTTCGGGTTTGATTTTATCAATCAGCGGTATTGCTTCATTGACCGAGTAAGCCACCCCGGCAATATCGATGTTGGGATAGGTATTTTGCAATAACGTCCTCAGTGTCAATATGCTGGTTTTGTCGTCATCGACCAGTACGACCTTTGTGCTACCTTCCATGGAAAGTGAGATTACCGATTGTCATGTAAATGTAGTAATTTTGGCAACGAAACCTTCATTAACTGCAATAATTTTTTAAAAATATCAGGGTGAATAAAGCAACTGAAAGAATTTTGGAAAAACCTTCATTTTCACGGGATGATCTGATAGCGTTGCTTGAAGCGGAAGGTGAAGCGAAAAAAAAACTATTTACCCTTTCGCAAAGTGTGAAAGCAGAAAATGTAGGGAAAAAAGTCTATTTCAGAGGATTGATTGAATATTCCAATGCCTGTTCAAAGAATTGTTTTTATTGCGGGATCCGTTCTGCCAATCGCAGGTATCAACGCTACCGGATGACCGATCAGGAGGTGATGGAAGCAGCAGACTTTGCTTTTGAGAGTCATTACGGTTCCATTGTCATTCAGGCAGGAGAGCAATCGGGTAAAATGTATGTTAACAAAATTGCCTCCCTGCTGCGGAACATTCACCAGAGAACAGGAGGCAAGCTGCATGTCACTTTATCATTAGGAGAACAGACAGAAGAGACCTACCGGAGATGGTTTGAAGCAGGAGCACACCGGTATCTCTTGCGGATCGAAGAATCGGATCCCGTGTTGTATGAAAAGCTCCATCCTGCAAACCAGCGTCACAGTTACCAGAAAAGGCTTGAAGCGCTCCATCTTCTCAGGAAAACGGGATACCAGGTTGGTACCGGGGTGATGATTGGATTACCATTTCAAACCACGGCCCACCTGGCCAACGATCTTTTATTCTTCCGCGATCTCGATATCGACATGGCCGGAATGGGCCCCTATATCGAACACCAAGACACCCCTCTCTATCAGTACAGGGATCAGTTGCTTCCTTTAAAAACCCGATTTGATCTCTCGTTGAAAATGGTCGCGCTGCTCCGGATCATGATGAAAGACATCAACATTGCAGCAACGACTGCCATGCAAACCATCGATCCCCAGGGGAGAGAAAAAGCCCTCCTGGCCGGGGCCAACGTGATCATGCCCAACATCACTCCGGTCAAGTACAGAGAGGATTACCTGCTGTACGAGAATAAACCCTGCCTGGATGAAGAGGCGGCAGAATGCCGCACCTGTCTGGAAGCCAGGATTTCTATGGCCGGCGATACCGTTGCTTATGGAGAATGGGGAGATTCAGCACACTATGCGAAAAGGTAAAAATGAACTGTTGGTTTTTGAACAAGTGGAGATCCTCGACGCCGGGTCGGAAGGGAATGCCGTGGCCCGTGTCGGAGACCTGGTAATTTTTGTCCCTTACGCCGTTCCGGGTGATGTGGCAGACTTGCGGGTCATCCGAAAAAAAAAATCGTGGTGTGAAGCCCGGGTTATCCGTTTCCATCGGTTCAGTGAAAAACGGGCAACTCCTTTTTGCAGCCATTTCGGCACCTGCGGAGGATGTAAATGGCAACACCTGCACTACTCCGATCAGCTTTTTTATAAACAGAAAATGGTGGAGGATAACCTGGTCAGGATCGGAAAGATCCCAACCCCTCTGATCCTTCCAATCTTGGGATCAGGGGAACAAAAGTTCTACCGCAATAAACTCGAATATACTTTTTCCACGCATCGCTGGCTAACCGGTGAGCTACCCAAAGAGGCGATTCCTCAGCATGAGATGAATGCCCTTGGGTTTCACATCCCCCGGATGTTTGACAAAGTACTGGATATTGAATGCTGTTACCTCCAACCTGAGCCTTCGAACCATATCCGGTTGTTTGTCAGGCAGTACGCCCTCGACCACGGGCTCGCTTTTTATGATGTCAGGACCTGGTCAGGCTTTCTGAGAAACCTGATTATCCGCAACACGACAACCGGCGATTTGATGGTCATTCTGGTATTCAGAGAAGATCGAAAGGATGTCATTCATGATTTGCTGAACGCCTTACACGACGCTTTCCCCGCTGTCACCTCCATATATTACGTGATCAACGCTAAAAAAAACGATGTGATCAACGATCTGCCACTGACGTTTTTTTACGGCAAAGAGTACATGACAGAGCAGATGCCTGCCTTTTTCGAAAATCAACCCCCGGTTCGTTTCAGCATCGGGCCGGTCTCGTTCTACCAGACCAATCCTCATCAGGCGGTCGCACTTTACCGGGCTGCTGCAGAATTCGCAGCGTTTAAAGGGAATGAAGTGGTGTACGATTTGTACACAGGTACCGGTACCATCGCCAATTACATCGCCCCCATGGTGAAAAAAGTGATCGGGATGGAATCGGTGGCCGCTGCCATTGAAGATGCCCAAATGAATGCAAGGTTGAATGGTTTTGACAATGTTACTTTTATCACCGGTGAAGTGGAAAAACTGTTGACCCCTGATTTTTTTATTATAAATCCGGTACCGGACCTGATCATAACGGATCCGCCCCGCTCGGGAATGCATGAAAAAGTGATCAGGACCTTGCTGGCCATGGCACCACCCACCATCATCTACATTAGTTGCAATCCCGCTACCCAAGCCCGTGATTTACTCCTTTTATCGGAAAAGTACACCTGTGAAAAAAACCAGCCGGTGGATATGTTTCCCCAAACCCAGCACGTTGAGAATATTTCTTTGCTTAAACTAAACGTTTAGATGCCATTGACTAAATCACTGATTTTCTTGACTGTCTGTGATAATTCCATATCCGAGCCATCAAGGATAACACGGGCCCTTTGGTAAAAAGGAAGCCGCTGAGCAAGGTGATTCCCAACCATTTCGTCCAGTTTTTCATCAGGAATTCCTTTGAGCACTGGTCTTTTTCTCCTGGATTTTAATAACCGTTTTACTAAAAAAGGAACTTCAAAATGAATAAAGACCGATAATCCTGTTTGGTTGATCAGCTCCATGTTATCATGGAAACAGGGTGTCCCTCCCCCGGTGGCGATCACCTGGTTCTCCTTTTTACTTGTTTCCACCAACAATTCATGCTCAATCATCCGAAATTGCTTTTCTCCGTATTTTTCAAAAAAATCGGCAATGGATATCCTGAATTGCTCTTCAAACAACTGATCCAAGTCGATGAAACCATAATTGAGTTCAGCAGCCAGCAATTTTCCAATCTGTGTTTTACCGGAAGCCATGTATCCAACAAGGTAGATGCGCATGGGTTAAAAATACGATTATTTTTGTTACCTTTGCCCCACAATTTGAGAAGCAACCCATGAACAAACCCGTTTTATTCCTTCTTGGTTTTACAATCAGTCTCTTCTTCATTGCCGGTTGTAAAAACAGCGATCAGAAAGGTGAGGCTGCGCTCCCTACCGATATTGTAAATAATCCCAACTCTGCCACAGGAAAGGCTGATGCATCTTCGTTACCCCGGCTGGTATTCGGTGAGACAGAGCACGATTTTGGCAGAATTCTTGAAGGAGAAACGGTCTCTTTCAGTTTTAAGTTCACCAACGAGGGGAAATCAGATCTGATCATCGCAGATGTGAGTACTTCCTGCGGGTGTACGGTTCCCTCTTTCCCCAAAACGCCAGTCCGTCCCGGTGAAGAGGGCATCATCAAGGTGTCTTTCAACAGTACGGGCAGGAGAGGATTCCAGGCAAAAAACATCGTGGTTGTCGCCAATACACAACCCAATACCACTTTGCTACGGATCAAAGCCCAGGTGGTGAGTCCCGGAAGCGATCAATAAACAATCGACACAATCTATTGATAAATAACCTTAACGATCATTTAATTCATCGAACATGACAAATTTATTATCCATTCTTTTAATGGCTCCTCAGGGCCAGGGCCAGCAACAAAATGGTTGGTATTCTTTTCTTCCTTTACTACTGATTATCGTAGTCTTTTACTTTTTCTTTATCCGGCCACAAATGAAACGGTCGAAGGATCAAAAGAAATTCAAGGAAAACCTTCAAAAAGGGCAGAAGGTCATCACCATTGGTGGCATTCATGGAAGAATTGTTGAGATTCAGGATACCACGGTGACCATCGAAGTCGAAAACGGAGTCCGTTTAAGAATTGAAAAATCAGCCGTGGCGATGGATAATACCCAGACTATAGACGCCACTAAAAACCAATAAACACGGGAATTTGAAGCCCGATCTGTTTGAATTCATCGACAACGCGCGTCAACGGAGAAGCGCAAAATTCAGGAACCAGTTGACGATTTTTATCATCTGCCTGGTCCTTTCCCTTTTTATTTGGATCCTGGTCAGGCTCTCGAAGGATTATTACTATTCTCTCGATTATCATCTGACGTACACAAATCTGCCTTCTCATCTCAAGTTAACGGGTATTTCCGACTCTGTGATCATCGTGAAAATAAAAGTCCAGGGGTTCGATTTCATCACCGAACGGTTTCTCACAACGCGTGAGCAAAAATACGACGTCAGCCTGAAAAATTTACACATGCGCTACACTGAGAACAAGGCGCGGGGCTACCTGATGACCAACAGGATAGGTAAAGAGATCGTCGAACAGTCGAGTTTTACCAGTGATGTGTTTTTCGTAATCCCCGACACCTTATTTTTCGATTTTGAAAAACCGGAACAACTACCGGTATCGAGGCTGCAACCTGCTTCCCATCCGGATGTTGCGGCGAAAGTTTCCGATTCGGTTCGTTTGGTGAATGATTCTGCAAGGAAGCACGGGAACGCTCCCATCCATTCTCAAAAACATTAAAGATGATCAAAGCCGGGTTGACCGGGAACATCGGAAGCGGGAAAAGTACCGTGGCCGGCATCTTTTCATTGCTCAAAGTGCCGGTTTATCATGCCGATGAAGAATCTAAAAAATTTCTTGCCCAGGACGCAGTGATTCTTGAGATCGTTAAGACCTTCGGTTCAGATATTCTTACCCCCGATCACTGCATCGACCGCCGCAAACTGGCAGCGAAAGCCTTTAAAGATAGTCCTTCCAACCGTTTACTGAATGCCATTCTTCATCCACTGGTGATGGAGGATTTCCTGCAATGGCTTGTCCCCTACGGTAACCATCCTTACATAATACAGGAGTCAGCCATTTTAATTGAAAGTGGGTACAGCAAAGCCTTTGATTACATTATCCATATTTCCTGCCCCGTTGAAACGGCGATCGGCCGGGTCATGAAACGAGACCAGGCCGATCGGAAGCAGGTGCTTCAAAGATTACAGTTTCAACTGGAGGAGCGGGAGAAAGCCAAACTGGCCGATTTTATCGTTGTAAACGACAACAACCGTTTGGTTATTCCACAGGTTCTGGCCATTCACCGTAAGTTATCAGAGATTGGCGCGCAGCGAAACGATAAGGTTCCTGCCTGAACTGCTGATCCCCGAACCGAATTTCCGGTAGTGTTCATCCAAGATGTTTTCCATCCCGAGTTCAATGTTTACATGACGCTCGATCTGATAACTCAGTTTCAGGTTCAGTGTGTACCATGAAGGCATACCGTAAGGGGTTGCATAGGTCAGGTTATCCTCGCCACTCGGGCTGTATTGGCTCAACCGTTTCCACCCGTTGTACATTACATAGAAATCGCCTTTGAACTTTTTCAACTCCAACCGGAAAGAGGTCATTCCATAGAATGGCGGAATATGGTCAAGGGGCGTTTTATCTTCTGTCAATTGTCCGACGGTATAGGTCAGGTTGCTAAGAATAGAGAAGACAGGGGTAATCTGAGCCAGTAAATTGGCCTGAACGCCGTAAATATGGGCGCTCCCCGCGTTGGTGTTGGATTGAACCTGGCACATTACCCCGTCGAACAGGATCGAATCCTGTCCGTTGTACGTGGTCGGGGCCAGAACAATCGCGTCAGTGAGCCAGGTATAATAGGCAGATGCTTCGAGACGAACTTTTTTGAGGATCGTCTTGGCAGCCGAAAATTCCAAATTATAGGCATATTCAGGTTTCAAATCCGGATTAGGAACAATGATCAGTTGGTCCTGGCTGTTAGAATCATTGACTTTCCCGACGTCGTCGATGTTAGGTGCCCTGAAACCGGAAGAACCGACCAAAGCCAAGCTCCAATCTTTTCCCGGTGTGAGGTTGAGCCCCAGGTAACCGTTCAGAGCGGAGTTGGTCTCCTTCACAGTCCGGTCGAAAGGAAATTTCATGATGCTCATCATGGTGTCGGTCCATGCTGCGTTCAAAGTAACGTAACTGTAGCGTAAACCCTGTGAGAAAGCGATTATTTTATTGATTTTCCACACGTTGGAAAGATAAGCAGCCGCGGTTGTCATGTTGGCATAGTCATCCGGATAGCGGGTTGCGATGTCTTCGCGGGATTCTCCTGTTTTGATGTTCTCTTCATGAGCAGCTGATTGTACCTTGTTGTAGAAAACTTCGATGCCATAGCGAAGGTTGTCTTTCTTACCAAGTGCTTTATCAAAATCGACATTCAGTGACATTACATCAACGGACTCTTCATTGAATTTTTTCCAACTTTTGCCAAATTTCCGGTTAATCCGGGATTCCTTAAGATGCTGATACGCAGCAATGGCTGTGACTTTATCGAAGATCACCCCGTTTTTACTGATCTCGGCTTTGAAAGAGGCCATCAGTCGCTCCTGCGGGCCATAATACCATTCGGCGTATTTCAACAGCCCGGTTGATCCGTCGATTTCGGTAAGCCGGTCGTACCGCGGAATATCACTGCTGTTGGTGTATTGAAAATTGAGAGTATAACGTTGGTCTTTATCAGGTTGGAACATGACCTTCTCCATGAAATTCAGTTGTGAATAGCCTGAATTTTTTTGGATTTCCGGGTGGTCGTTGACCCTCATGGAATCTTTGTTATTGATCCGTTCTGCATAATAGAGGCATTTCCCCCAATCACCATAAGCAGGGTTATAGACCTTCCCTTCTCTCAGATCATCAAAATCGTTGTAGGAGAAGATTGTCAGGAAACCGAATTTTTTCCATCCCAGGCTCAGGTTGACTGCTCCTGTTTTCTCAAAATTAGAGGAAGAATAGCGGGCCAAGGCGTTACCTTTGACAAGTAATTTGTTGGTGTTTGACAAAACAGGGTTCTGGGTAATGAAGCTGATCACCCCTCCCAATGCATCGCTGCCATAAATCACTGAACCGGGGCCGTAAAGCACTTCTGTGGAGGCCAGGGATAAAGGATCGATCGAGATGGCATTTTGCAGGTGACCTGCGCGGTAAATGGCATTGTTCATTCTGACACCATCCACGACCAGTAGCACTTTATTCGCTTCAAATCCCCTTAGAATCGGGCTTCCTCCACCCATCTGGCTTTGTTGAACAAAGACCTGTCCGGTCTGTTCCAACATGCTGGCTGAGGTTTGGGGATTGTTAAACAGGATCTCCTTAGCAGGAATGACCTCAATTTTATAGGGTAAATCTGCTTTCCGTTCCTGAACTTTATTGGCTGAGATGACAAATTCATCCAGACGGATAACGTTTTCAGTCAGGTAAACCTTTGGGGCTTTACCAGTCAGCTGGATTTTTTTCAGGTTGAGCGTTTGGTAAGCCACGTGGGAAAAATGGAGCATTGAAGTATCCGAGAAGGCGCTTATGTCAGCTTTTCCGGTGACATCCGTGACCACCAAAAGGTTTTTCTGAAAGTTAGAAATAGTTACCTGACTGATGGGTTGCAGATCCGATTTATCGAGTACAACGATCTGCTGGGCCTGACTGTTCAGCAGGGGTAAAAGAAAAAACAGTAAGTAAAATGTATTTTTTTTCATTATTAATAATTCAATTAAAAGTTCATAGATGGATAAGTATGATTCGGAGTCCC
>CALMDO010000073.1 GCA_937862805.1 uncultured Bacteroidota bacterium | reverse complement strand
GAGAAATAGGATTCGAGTTTGTCCTTTAATTTATCTCCCCGGTAATCATAAACGTCGAAGGTTTCAAATTTTTGTCCTAATACCCGGTGTTGCTGGTGGTGAACCGGAAAACCAGGATCGATGAACAGGGTGGTATCTTTTTCCTTGTGGATTTTCGAGAAGGTCAGAAATGCTGCAAAACCTCCCTGCATGCTGCCCACGGTTGGAACAATGTTGGCTTCATCGACATCGATATCCAGGAAGAGTTTGACGAAGCGGGAAGCCTCCTTTTTAAGGACGGGAGTTCCTTCAATATCGGGATAGATAGCTGCGACTCCTTTTTGGAGGGCTTCTATTTCAGCCTGGATGCCTACTGCAGCCGGAGCCAGTCCGGGAACTCCCATCTCCATCCTGACAAATTGTTCACCTGTTTCGGTTTCTATTCCGTTGATCAGTCGTTTGATTTCACGGATGGTAGCTTTACCGACATTTTTAATTTTGCTTTCCCGGATGTGTCGTTGAACAACTTCGTAACTAATTGGTGTGGTTTTCATGGCAGAAGGGTCTTGACAGGGTGAGTCGAAATGATAACAGCCACAAATTTCAAAAGATTTTTCAACAATTCAAAAGGTTTCACCGGAAGCCGGAGAAAATCTTTGGAATGACCAGGTTATCAATTCAATATCGATTGAAACAGGGATGAAAACGAAAACTTTGGTCAAAAAGGCGTATCACTTCCCAGGTAGCATTTTATTCCTTCATTTTCAAACAGATGACAAACTTCTTTCAACTTATTAACGGGGGGTGGTGAAAAATTTTCGGTGAAATATTTTTTTCCCAGCAGCTTGTATTTTTCCCTGCCCAGGTGGTGTGCCGGGAGAACGTTTATTTCATGTTTCCCTGTGGCAGAAATGAATCGGATCAGGGAAAGGATTTGTGTCTCGTGGTCATTGTATCCCGGAATAAGTGGCAACCTGAAAATCAATCTCCCGGGAAATTCAAGAGCCAACCGTCGGGCATTCTTGAGGATAAGGCTGTTGGAAGTGCCGGTCATGGCAAGGTGTTCAGCGGGATTCATGCCTTTGAGATCAAAGAAGAGCCAATCCAGGAAGGGGAGTGATCGGGCGATGGCGGCGTAGGGCACATTTCCGCATGTTTCGGCGGCAGTATGGATATAGGCCTGGTAGCAACGCCGGAGGAATTCGCTGACAAAGAGGGGTTGAAGGAAAGGTTCACCCCCGGTAAGGGTGATTCCCCCTCCCGGTCCCCAGTATTGCCGGTCGCGGCAGATTCTTTCGTAAAGGGCATCGGAAGAAAGGGTGTAACCCGCTTTTCGGATGGCGCCAGTGCAACATGCCGTAGTGCAGGCAAAAGTGGGACAGGTGGTACAGGCAGCGCGGTCGATCAACAGTTCAGGGGAAGCAGGAGCTTCCCGGGAGGTGGGTCGGCTTATCGTGATGGCTTTTGAGGGGCAGGCTTCCGTACATAGCCCGTCAAAGGTACATTGCGCTGGTTGATGAAGTAGTTCGGGGAGGGGTGAGATGCCTTCGGGATTGGAACACCAGGCACAATGAAGGGAACAACCTTTCAGGAAGATGAGTGTCCGGCAACCTGGTCCGTCGTGAACGGAAAAGCCTTGAATATCGAAGAGGATCCCGTTCGTCAGGGCTGTTTCTCCCATGTGAAGTCAGCACATTTTGCAGCTACCAGGTCGGGATAGCACAGGGTGTTCCCCATGCAAAGTCCCAGGTAATCCCGCTCGGGGGTAAAATGTTCGCAAAATTTGCATTTGGGGATTTTTTCTGATTTCTCGCAGAAGGCATCATCGGGGGTGAGTTTTGCCCTGGTGATCTTGCAGATCCCAGTAAAAACATCGACCGGGAGATAATACCTGCAATCTTTACAAAGGTAAGGCATGGGGTTGGGTATTAATGGTTCAGAGCGCTTCATATTCTGTTCGTGCGATCACTTCATCCTGGATTTGTTTACCCAGTTCTACCCAATACTGAGTGAAGCCGGCCACCCTGACAAGGAGGCTCCGGTATTTTTCAGGTTCTGATTGTGCCTGACGAAGCATGCGGGAATCTACGATATTGAATTGCACATGGAATCCTCCTTTACGGAGGTAGGCCCTGATCAGTTCCAAAAACTTCCGGGAACCTTCCCGGCCTTTCACTACGGAAGGGTGGATTTTCAGGTTCAATTGGGAATTTTGAGACAGGGAGTGGTTCCAGCAGGTAGCCGAATTAAAGAGTGCATAAGGACCGTTGCGGTCGGTGCCCGGGTAAGCTGAAACGGAACCGTCGGAAAAGGTGGTACCGGAAAGCCGGCCGTCGGCTCCGGCCAGGGTCACCGCTCCCATCGGACCATGGGTAGACACCGAGATCTGGCAGGCGTACATCGGCTGGTCATAGAGTGATCGGTAATTGTGTGCCATGGAACAAAACCACTCTTCCCATGCTTTCATGATGCTGTCGACAAATGGATTGTCGTTGCCGAATTTCGGGGCATCAAGGCTGGCTTTGTGGATTTTTTTCCAGTGATCATAATCAGGGGTCGGGACCTGATCGACCAGGGAATAGGAACCGGATTCCAGTGCGTTTTTATAGCCGAAGTTGGCCAGCAGGGCATTCCGGTAATCATCAAGGGAGAAGATGTGTTCGGTAAAAATGTTTTTCTTCAGGGCAGCTAATGAATTGATCAGGTTGGCGGTTCCGCAGGTTTCGATGTTGAAGGTGGTGTTGTAACGGCTCCCCATTTGACCGATATCTTTCCCTGTGGCAAGGCAATCGGGTTTGAGCAGGGAGTTGACCAGCGAAGGAGAGATTTTTCGCCAGGCATCATGTTGGATGTTGTTGGTGAGGGTAAGGAGGTGGCAGGCACGGCTGAAATAATCTTTGAAAGCATTCCAGATCTCTTCATAATTTTCCATCCGGTATCCATGAGAGGGGAAGATGCGTTCTCCCGTTCTCATGTCCATGCCGTCGAAAAGCGCCACTTCAAGCAGTTTGGGCAGTGATAAAAAATGCACCCCGACGCTGGTGGCCGGGGCCGAACCTCCTGGTATCCAATGGATTTCCCCATCCAATTCGAGCGGCATCCAGCTTCCGGGAGAGGTTTCGAGGCACCCACCAATCGACCAGGCTCTTGCTTCTTCAACGTCCAACCCTTCATGGCCGTAATTGGATTGGAGAAACTCCATGGCAACCCTGTTGTTGACCCAGGCAGGGTAGCCGGTACCAATCTTGGTACATTCGACGCCTTTGAGCAGGAACTCTTCGGGCAATTTTTCATCATAGAGAACGGAAAGGGTCGGTTGGGGTGTATCGCAGGTAATGCCAGCCTGCAGGATCAAGAGTTCCAGCTCATTGGTTGCGGATGTGCCATCTTTCTGCAGACCGCCCAGGCAAAGATTGTTGAACGTATTCCCTGAGAGGACGCCGCCCACCACTCCCATAGAGGCAAAACAGTCGATCTCGGTAAATTTAACCCGCATGATCTCCAGCAGTTCCAGGGTTTTTTCGCGGTCGATCACCCCGTTCTTCATATCCCTTTGCCAAAATGGGTAGAGGATTTGACCCACCCGGCCTGGCGACAGCCCTGAAATAGCATCTTCATTCAATACGGCGACGTGAAAAATCCAGATCAATTGGAGTGCATCATGGAAGGAGCGGGGAGAGTTTTCGGAGAGCCATTCCAATCTCCCGGCCATTTCGAGGAGTTCTGTTCTCTCTTTTTCTTCGACTGCTAAAGAGGCCATCAGGTGTGCTTCTCCGGCATAATTCCTGATCCATTTTTGTATTCCTTCCAGGACGATGATCACCGCTTTGAAAAAATAGAGACGGTCCATTGAAGGGTATCCGGCAGCTTCTGTAAGGCTTTCTTCGCAATTGCGGATGATCCCGCTGATTCCGAATTGGAGTGGGTAATAGTAATTGATCACCTCTCTTCCCTGGGGCAGCGTGTAACCGGAATCGAACATGCAGATCACCGATCGCATGAGGGCTTCCTTTTCTTTATAGCCCGGAACCATCTGTTCATATTTGTGCCCGATGTCATCCACGGAACGGTCTTTCCATTTTTTTGCCACCTCCAGCATGGCTGGCATCTCTTCAACCCTTAATCCGAATTTTCCGGCAATCGAGATAACATTACCCGTGCTTTTTGTAACGTTTCCACCTCCTTTGCCCATGGTGGTAAAACGGTCGGCAGTAAGTTTACCCGACTCCTGCGCTTCCCGGTAAAGCTTATCTTCTGCAGCCATGAAGAAGGCCTCTGACAGCCACGGCATCGGGTATGAACCCCGCAGGTAGGATGCTTTGCCCATGGCTAGTAACTCACCGGGATAGATCACCGGGGTGAGGTGTTCAAAACCTGCTTTCAGGGCTTCTGCCCGCCGGATAACAGGAATTTCACCGTCCAGTTCATCCCATCGGCGGGTGTACCAGTAGGGGAATTCCATCGAAGCAGATGATTTGGCTTCAAAATAGAGATCTCTGGCTTTTTTTGCCCGGAGGGAGGGTTCGGG